>JAGQZY010000019.1 GCA_020435205.1 Bdellovibrionales bacterium
TTCAGTGTTTTTTATATTTACAATCATCCTGATATCCTTATGCAAAATTTTGCAGATCGTTGGACTCACACTCCCTCTCCGGTAAAAGCCCTCTATCTCGGATTTGCTGCCGCTATGCTCGGTATTTCTGGATTTGAAAGCTCCGCCAACTTCATCGAGGAGCAAGAAGAAGGAGTCTTCCCTAAAACATTAAAAAATATGTGGCTCGCAGTATCTATTTTTAATCCGCTCCTGTGTTTTTTAGCTCTAGGTATCGTTAATGTGGGTGAAATCTCAAATCATAGCACTAGCCTGCTTTCCCATATGGGTGATGTGAGCGCTGGAGGCTTTTTAAAAACCTTGATTAGTATTGATGCCGTGCTTGTACTTTCTGGCGCAGTCTTGACTTCTTATGTGGGCGTGATTGGGCTTGTTCGCCGAATGAGTCTCGATCGTTGTCTTCCTCAAGTCTTTTTGACGCAAAATGAATGGAAGGGGACGAACCACTGGATTATTATCAGTTTCTTTATCCTTTGTTCCTTGATCTTATTTGCCACCCAAGGTGACGTTGAAAGGCTTGCTGGAGTTTACACCTTGTCCTTTTTGTGCGTTATGGCTCTTTTCGCCATTGGCAATCTTTTATTAAAATTTCGAAGGGGACGTCTTCCTCGTGAAGAAAGAGCCAACCCTGCATTTGTCGTCTTGGCCCTCTTTGGAATTGTTGTCGGGCTCAGCGGAAACCTGACCACTAGTAATATTCTCATTTTCTCACAGTTTTTAGCCCTAGTATTGGGGGTTGTGCTAGTGATGCTTTATCGTATTCAAATCCTTAAGATCTTCCTAACCATATTAAAAAGTTTCATAAGTGTTATTAAATCAACAAGCTCAAAAATGTTTAAAACCATTACAAATACGGTTGATGAGATCAACTCGCAAGAGATGATCTTTTTTACCAAAGATGATGACTTACCAACTTTGAATGCGGCAGCCCTTTATGTCCTTGAAAATGAATTGAGCTCCACCCTCACTGTCGTTTATGTCTATAAAAAAGGGGAGTCCGTTCCATCAGTTATCGCTGAACATCTCAAAACTATAGACCGCATTTATCCGGGACTTAAAATCAACTTTTTAAGTGTCGAAGGTGAATTCGGACCGGACTTGATTGAATCTCTTTCCAAGCGTCTGGACATTCCCAAAAATTTTATGTTTATTGGCACTCCGGGCGATCGCTTTCCGTACAGAATTTCAGAACTGGGCGGGGTGCGCTTGATTATTGGCTAGGGCTCCGTGGTCGAAGTTGCCGGGGAGCGACCGAACTGACACCAATCGATTTTGGGTTTAGTAGCACCCTGGTAAGAGTAGGCCAGCCTCTGATCAAGCAATAAATCTTTGAGGTTTCGGCCATCAATAATGACATCAGCAAGGATGCGAAAGTATTTTCCCCTTTGCACGTTCAGAAGATCCACACGCTTGGCATGTTTTAAAAGATTGGCTACGTATTTGCGAGCGGTGCGCCCTGCGGCTTTTTCACATGGATTTTTTGTTTTGGTTTCGGCCGTGTCCACTCCGTTCACCCGCACAGAAATCTTGTGACCTAAGAGGGGGTGGACATTGGGGATGTTGAAAGTGATGGTATCACCATCATAATTTTTGAGATACTTCACGCAATGAAATTCCGTTTTACTGTGATCGCAGTTAGACCCATCTTTGGCTAAAGCTAAAAAGGGGAAGATAACTAAAAAAACGACGCACAATTTTATCATGTCTTATAGAATAGGGGATCGCAGGGGCTTGGGGCAATCCCATCTGGAGTCCTGCATTATGAAAAAGAAAAAAGTTCGTCATTGGGGGAGTGATATAATAAGGTCCCCTATGAACCTTTTGTATGACCAGTAGGAGAGAGAATCAAATGGGTAACAAAAAATTTCTGTTTATCTCTTGGAGCGGTTTGATTGGTGACATCGCGTGGCAGGTCGCCAAAGAAGGCCACGAAGTCAGATACTACATTCACAACGAAAGTGAACGAGATCTTTGCGATGGCTTTGTCGATAAAACCGACGATTGGGAAAGCAACGTGGATTGGGCTGATGTGATTGTATTTGATGATGTCCTGGGGCATGGGGCGATGGCCCAGAACCTTCGCGAAAAGGGGAAGTTTGTGGTGGGAGGCACGGCCTACACGGACAAGCTTGAAGACGATCGATCCTTTGGGCAAGAAGAACTCAAGAAGTATGACATTCAAATTATTCCCTACCAAGATTTCACGACCTTTGACGATGCTATCCAGTACGTAAAAGATAATCCTTCGGCCTATGTCATAAAACCTAGTGGTGAGGCGCAAAACACTAAACGCCTTTTGTTTGTCGGTGAGGAGGAAGATGGCAATGATGTCATCCGTATGCTCGAGGCTTACAAAAGAGCTTTTGCTGACAAGATAAAACAGTTTCAACTGCAAAAGCGTATGAAGGGGGTTGAGGTCGCTGTTGGAGCCTTCTTTAATGGCAAAGAGTTTATCACACCCATCAATATTAACTTTGAGCACAAAAAGCTTTTCCCAGGGAATCTGGGGCCGCCGACAGGAGAGATGGGGACCGCAATGTTTTGGAGTGGACCCAATAAATTATTTAATGTCACTTTAAAAAAGATGGAGTCCAAGTTGGCTGAAGAAGGCTATGTTGGCTACATTGATATTAACTGTATGGTGAATCACAAAGGAGTGTATCCACTTGAGTTCACCGCCCGTTTTGGTTACCCAACCATAAGTATTCAGCAGGACACCTTCCTTTCACCCATTGGTGCGTTCTTAGCTGACCTTGCGGAAGGTAAAAATCCAAAGTTGCGGGTGAAATCAGGATTTCACATAGGCGTTCGAGTTTGTGTCCCCCCATTTCCTTTTGAAGACAAGAAAACATTTGATTCCTATTCCAAAGACGCAGTGATTGTATTTAAAAAACCAAATCGCGAAGGTATTCACATCGAAGATGTTCGTATGAGTAATGAGCAATGGCTAGTCGCAGGCAGTACTGGGGTTGTGCTTGTCGCTGTTGGCACAGGACAGACCATGAAGCAGGCCCAGGCCCAGGCCTACAACCGAATTAGCAATTTACTGATACCCAACATGTATTATCGCAAGGATATTGGGGATCGTTGGTTTGAGGATAGCGATAAGCTCCACAATTGGGGTTATCTCCGCGAAACCTAAAAGGGATGGGCTCAAAATACGAGAAAGAGCCATTGGCTGCCTCATCGATATTGAGCTCTTAAAGGTAAGTAATTGAAATGTCTCGTCTTAGCATTTATTTTTGTATATTTTGACATTGAGTTTGACTTCATTTACTGTACATATATGTACAGTGATGATCTGCTTTTAAAATCCATTAAGCTAGCCCGCGAGGAGGCCGGCCTCACCCAAAAAAAGGTGGAGGAAAAGCTTGGCCTTAGACCACTCACCCTGCGCGACTACGAAATCGGGCGCATCAAGCTTCCGCTCAGCGTGGCCGCCGACCTCGCCAATGTTTATGGGGTGACTCTCGATCAGTTGGCGGGGCGACAGGCCCATCCTTCCACATTGAGCCCATCTCAGTTCTTGGCCAACTTCTCGTCCATCTTTGCCGGCGGCACTCATCAGTTGATCCTCGTCGACCCCATCTTGCGCGCCTTTTTTGATGACCATCGCGACGAGTTTTTTGATCACTCCATGTTTGAGGTTTTGACTCGCAAGCTTTCTAAAAAAGATGGCAAAGACTTACTTTTAGATGTGACCAAGCTTTTGTATTCACTGGCTGGCTGTGACAGCAAAATTGCTGACGAAGAGGTGAGAACTATTAAGTACATTCTGTCGGCCTTTGACATGATCAAGAGCTATAAAATGGTGAGCCCTTTTGCTGTCGAAACCTTTCAATGGAAAACCCTGCCAAAATACTTAGAGTCCATTGAAATTCGCCACTTTATTGTATGGCTGATGTTTTTGTTCGCTAACACAGATGGCAAAATAACCACTGATGAAGTGAATTTTATTGAAGCTCGTGCGGAAGAGCTTAAAATTAATAAATCCAATTTTTTATTGATCCACGGACAGTTCGTTAAAGGGAGAAGCTAATGGAATTTTATTTGTATTGGCTCATTTTAGGCGTCATCCTCATCGTGCTCGAATTTATCGTGCCTGGAGCCATTGTTGTCTTTTTAGGGGTTGCCGCAATGGCCGTAGGTGGATTGCTTTACTTTGGCATCATCACCACATGGTTTCACGCGTTTATAGCTTGGTTTATTGGATCTCTTTTTCTTATGCTATTTTTGCGCCAACTTTTTGTGGCCTATTTTGAAGGGGATTCCTCCGTGGAAAACGTAGATGAGGATGTGGATATGCAGGGCTCGGTGGTCGAGGTGACTGAAGAGGTCCTCCCTTATAAAGAGGGGCGAGTACGATTTCGTGAAACCACTTGGAGTGCACGTAGCGATGAAGAGTTAAGTGTGGGTTCAAAAGCCCGCGTTTTGAAAAGAGATGGAAACACCTTAATTGTACAATCACTTTAATTGGACAGCTTTGTTAGTTTAAATATTAGGAGGAAACATGTTAACCGCTTTTACTTTTTTGGTCATAGTCGCGCTTTTTGTGCTCTATAACACCATTTGTATTGTACACATGCGCGAGAGCATGGTTGTTGAAAGGCTGGGTAAATTTCGTAAAGTGCTTGAACCAGGTTTTCACTTTTTAGTGCCTTTTTTTGATCGGGTAGCCTATGTACATGAGATCCGTGAACAGGTGATTGACATACCTTCTCAGGTTTGTATCACCAATGACAATATGCAAGTCGAAGTTGACGGATTGGTTTATCTCAAGGTGACCGATCCTAAAAAAGCCAGTTATGGAATTGGCGATTACGTCAACGCATCGATCAATCTAGCACAAACGACCATGCGCTCAGAAGTGGGGAAGCTCAGTCTTTCTAGGATTTTTAGTGAGCGTGAAACTTTAAATGATAAAATTGTGCGCGAGATTGATATCGCTAGTGACCCGTGGGGAATTAAAGTGTTGCGCTATGAAATTAAAAACATTGCGCCTTCTAGACACGTTCTTGCCACCCTGGAAAAGCAAATGGAGGCCGAGCGTGCCAAGCGAGCTGAGATCACTTTGGCCACTGCAAAAAAAGAGTCTCAGATTATTATTTCCGAAGGTCAGCGCCAAGAGTCCATTAATATCTCTGAGGGCGAAAAGCAAAAGCGCATCAACCATGCCAAAGGGAAATCTGCTGAAATTGAGCTTCTTGCTAATGCCACTGCCGAAGGCTCCTCCATGGTTGCCCAAGCTGTCAATAAGCCTGGAGGGCAAATGGCGGTGAAGATGCAGCTTGTGGAGCAATACATCGATGAGCTGAATCGCGTTTTAGGAAAAGCTAAAGTCACCGTTCTCCCCGAAGGTATGGCCAATTTAAAGGCTTTCTTTGATGGAACGGGTAAGCTTGTTAACCCTGTTAAAGTCTTAGATAAAAAGTAAGGAGGCTCTATGACAAATTTATTTGATGTTTTTAATTTAGTATTTTGGGGTGGATGCTTTCTGATCATTGTCGTCAAGTTCATCCAGTCTATCCGAATTGTACCCACGCAAAGCGCCTACGTCGTTGAGCGCCTTGGCCGCTATCACGCCACCTTGGGGCCAGGTTTTCACGCTCTGATCCCTTTTGTCGATAGGGTGACTTTCATTCAAGACCTTAAAGAGCGCACGATCGATGTGCCGCCTCAGGATTGTTTTACTAAAGATGAAGTGCGCGTTGAAGTCGATGGCGTTATCTATATGTCCGTGGTCGATCCCACCAAAGCGAGCTATGGTGTGACTGAATTTGATTTTGCTGCCATTGAACTGGCGCAAACCACCACACGCTCGGTGATCGGTACTTTGGATCTTGATAAATCCTTTGAGGAAAGAGACCTGATCAGCTCTAAAGTGGTGCAGGTACTCAATCAAGCTGGTGAGTCGTGGGGGATTCGCGTTCATCGCTACGAGATCAAAAACATTGCGCCCCCCGAAAGCGTGCAAGCCTCGATGGAAAAGCAGGTGACTGCCGAACGTGATCGTAGGGCCATCTTAGCAACTAGTGAAGGAGATAAGCAATCCCGCATCAATAAGTCGGAAGGCTTAAAGATGGAGATGATCAACATTTCTGAAGGTGAAATGCAAAAACGGATCAATGAAGCTCAGGGGCGTGCTGAAGAAATTCTTTTGGTAGCAAAAGCCACAGCGGAATCCATTGAAAAGATTGGTGGGGTTTTGACAAGTCCCGGTGGGGAAGCTGCATTTGAACTCAAACTTAAAGAAAAGTATCTTGGTAGCATGAGTCAGCTTGCTGACGGTGCCGTGGATATTGTTTTGCCAGGCTCTCTCAATCAGTATGATTCTTGGGTAGAGAATCTTGGCCTCACTAATAATTACTAAATCAGTCCGCCCCCTCAAAATGGGGGGCTGCACTTTCCCAGAACTTTCTGACAATTTAAGAAAGATTTAAAAACTTCCAAATGGCCATGTAGTCCCAAAGCTTTATCGGCCACTGGATATAAGCTAGACCGATAAGCAAGCCGTAGCTGAAGCCGTGCATAAGGTAGGCTTCCTTCCATGAGAGTTGAATCTTCGAGAAGCGATTGATGAGCCAGCGTTCCAACCACACGGATAGGAAAAAGCAGGGTATTAATGTGATTGCGAGAGCAATAAAATGGTAAATTTCCATTTTTGCTAAATTTTCAAAAGGAATGAGCCATCCTATTTGCAGCCGGATCACAAAAGGCATGAGTGCCGTAAAGATAGCGGCTAATGGATAGCCAATGAGTGTGGTCAAGAGGTTGGCTATTCCGACCCATTTGAGTTCATGGCTTAGGGATAGGCCTCCTTTTAAAAAACTGAGAACAAAAGTTTCACTCAGAATAACAAATAAGAGGCTTGCGACCACAAAGGGGTAGCCGTAGACAACAACTGGGATGCCTACATTCGCCATCGCCTGCGAACAAAATAACAATCCCCCCAAGGTTAAAATTAAATGCTTGGACTTCATAAATCCTCCTTGGCTTTGAGGGCTTGTCCCATGGGAGGGGTGACTGGGCAGTCAAAAAACAACTAGATTGGTAGATTCAGTCTATGGATGGAATCTTTCCATCTCATTTTGAAACGAAACCTATAAAAGCTAAAGGCAAGGGACAAAAGTCCGATAACTATATATGGCTGCTTTTCGGACGTTTATTGGCAGATGCTTTCTCTGCATTGGGATTCTTTTTATCCTTGCTGCTTGTTCCAACCAGGGTCTTGATATTAAGTCCAATGGTGGCTTTTCTATCTCTGGTAAAGTTGAACTTTCAAGTCTCAGTCTTGCCTCAGCTCATTCCTTAAGTTGTTCGTCTCCCACCGCCTCTCTCTATAGCCTAGATTCTGCTGGCAATGCCTCAGAGAAACTCATATCCAGCGAAGTGCTGGATGATGGAAGTTATGAGATCAATACCAAGTCCCTTGGCATCCATCTTAATTCTGCGCAAAGCACCCAATATTCTGTAGTTATTGATGGGTGCAGTGAAAGCTTGTCCAGACCGGTTACGGGTTATAAAGATCAAAATGTATCTATTGCTTCAAGCCTTATCGAAAAAATTGGACAGATCGAATATCCAGATAAAGTTTCCCTAGCCAGTCAGCCCCCCTCCACCCTAGATACTTTAATCAACTTGCTTTCCGAAGTTCAGGGCCCCGATTTTCCCACTGTATATGATGGCATCACCTCGCGGCCTGAAATCATTGACTCTTTCCAAACCATTTTTAATGTTCCACTGACTGAGTTAGTCAATTCACCGCCAAGAATCAACGCCATTCAATCCGTGGACAGTGTCAACGAATTGGGGGGTGCTAGTTTTTCCCTGTCAGCTTCCCATTGGTATCCGAGCTACTCCATGATCATTATCTGGAAACTTGATGGTTCCGTGGTCTCGAATTCTGCCAACTACACTTTTACGCCAGGTAAGAACGAGCAGGGTCTTCATACTCTAGAACTTTTTATTGGCAAAAATGACGGAGCCAGCGGCTTAGATATCAGCAAGGCCTATCAAAATAGAACCTTCACCATAGATGTGCTCGACGTCTTCCCGGCACAGGCACCCTCCTTTATTGTTGTTGAGGGAGCGGCCTCCTCCTCTCGCAACATTCATTTAAATTTAACAACAGGTCCTGGCATGTCGCTTTGTGATAGCTTCTCATCTTTAGCTCTCACCGAAGACGACCCGAGCCCACCCACTAATCTTGGAGATTATAGTTTAAATTGTACAAGTGGACCCAATCAGGTAGAGCTCTATACTCTAAGCCCTGGTGAGGGAAGTAAAACTCTGCGTCTGTGGGCTAGGGATTCGTCAGGAAATATTTCTTCAACGCCTGTGGCACAGTCAGTGATTTTTGATGAAACCAATCCTGCTGTAAATTTATCTGCGCCTACAGCCCAGCTGAGGGGTGGTGCTTCCGAAACTTTAAGTTTCACTGCTTCAGATGCTGTGAGTGGGTTGAGTGCCTTGGATCTCTACTTTGCCGCCGATGGAGTCAACTACAGTTTAGTTGCCGATGTGTTAGGCCAATCCAATTACAATTGGTCCATTCCAGCCATTGATTCCGTGGTGGCTCGACTCAAGCTGGTTGCCACCGATCTGGCTGGTAATAGTGCAGAATCAATCACCTCAGCATTTGTCATCGACTCAACAGCTCCAGTGGCTCCGTCAGTCTCCTTAGTTACAAATGCAACCACTAACTCTACGGCAACTCAAGTCCAAGTGGCCTCATGTCTGGATCGACAAGATCTTTGGTTGGCGGAAAGTGCAACCACACCACTTCCTGACGACTTGGGCTGGGTGACCTGTCAGACCTCACCGCTTTCATTCACTCTATCGAGCGGGGATGGTACAAAGACCATTTATGTTTTTGCCAAAGATGCAGCCGGTAATGTGTCAGCAAGTGATAGTGTATCTGTTAATCTTGATCAAACTCCTCCGTCCATAAGCATTGCTACCGACTTTTCAGGAATGACTTTATCGGGGAATCCCACTCAGGCACCCGCTATCAACCAGTTCAACCTGTCCTACAGTGCTAGCGACGGTTTAAGCTTAAATAACTCGAGTGTTGAAGCTCAATACTGCTTAACTATTTGCGGAAGTGAAATCAATTGGCAAACAAGCCAGAGTGGTATCACCTACGCAGGAGGCATCGATAATTACATTTGGACCATTCCAAATATAAATTCGACTTCCGTTCAGTTTAGATTAAGAGTCACAGACACTGCGGGCAACACTTCAGCATCTTCAGCTAGTGCTGTTTTTGTTATCGACTCCCAGGCGCCATCCATTTCGGCAATCAGTCTAAACAACGGCAATGGTAGTGCCGCAGGTGTTTCTTTACCATTTTCAGCCACCGTGTCGGATAACATGGCTGCAACCCTTGAATACAAGATTGGTCTTTCTAGCAATCTCAGTTCAGTGGCGTGGTCTTCAAGCCTGCCGTCGCTTTACAATTTGCCGTTCACTTCAGGAACCTATGTTGTGTACCTTATGGCTAAGGACGAAGCTGGGAACTTGACCACCGTGACTCCAACTAACTCTGTGGATTTGGTCTTGGGATCTCCACCTGAGGTGACCATTCATGGCCCAGCAGGCGGAGCGACCTTTTCAGTTTTAGGTGAAGATGTTGATATTCTCTGGGAGATTGCAACTCCAAGTGGTTTTCCCGTAAATGCTGATGGCATTAGCATTTTTTACACTCTTGATTTTGGAGTGTCGCAAACGCCCTGGCCAAGTGGTGCTTCGCTGAGTCCTTTGACCAATGGTGGTTGCACCCTGAGTGGCTCAGCTACGGGCTGTGCTAGGATAGCTTTGCCGGTAGAACTTGTAGGAACAAAATTTCAAATTATCGTGAAGGCCGAAGATTCGGCGTCTGCAGAAGGTCTTGCCATGTCGCCAAGTTATAACATCCCAACCGGCCTGTCTCTCGTGGCGGGTAACGACGCGACAGCCATGGGAGGATCGGCTCTCTCAACAACATTAAAATACTACAGCAATAGTGGTATTTTTCGAGATCCCACGACCGGTGATATTTACTTAACCCGAAACTGCGATATTTTAAGAATCGAAGGCAGCACTGGAAAGGTCAATCGTTGGGCCGGGAATCCATTGGACTGCTCTTTTGTTGCCGATGGTACGGCTTTGAGCGCGGTAAGGTTTTCCGGAGCGCGTAAGATTCGAATGGATTCCAACGGAAATATTTTATGGGTGGCCCTTGGCCGACTACTTAAATACGATAAATTGACAGGTTTGGTTTCCACTGTGATTGGGCCTGCTGTTACACCCCATAGTAATGTGTCTGGTACGGATGCAAGGCATTTTAATGGTGGTGTTTCGGATTTCTTTTTAGGAAAGAACGATCAAATCTATTTTGCCCAAGAAACGAGTTTCAACTGCAGTGGTACTAATTACAACGGGCAACGCATTGTTTGGAAGTTGGAAGGTGATAACACAGTTTCTAATCTTTATGGCCTTCCCTCCAGTTGCACCTTGCCCTCCAATGGTGCCATGGCTAATAGCGTAATGATTTTTGCAGTAGCATTAGTCCCTGGAGATGACTCTTCTGAGGATCGCTTTTATGTTCAGGGAATCAATACCTACACCTTTAATCTCTATCGCATTAACGACGATGGAACTGTTTTAGAAGTTCTCAATCAGTCAGGTTCCGGTAACTTTGTTAGGCTTTACGACTATAACATTGAACGTGGAATTCCGATGGTTGGGCAGTATCGAGTGAATTTCTGGAACCCAAAGACTGATGTTTTTGAGTCAAACACCCACACCTTCTATGATCCTCCCACAAATGGTGGAGCTCCTGACATTTTTTCTGACCCAACCGGAGGCTATTATTATCTAACTCCTAAAGGGAATTTCATTTCTTATGTAAATACAAGCGATGTTCGCGCCACTGTGGCTGGAATTGATCCAGCTTTTGGAGATGGTGGTGATGCCAAATTAGCCCAGCTCCGATCACCCTCGGAATTAGCTTTTGACTCCAGTGGAAACCTCTACATCAATGATGCATCCAACCTGGGAGTCAGAAGAGTGAATGCCTCGGGAATTATCGATAGACCATGGGGTGGTAATAGTGCCATTTTTAGCACTGGAGAATCTTCTGAGGTGGTCGCCAACTATCAATACGGGATTGCGACATCAGACGGGAAGGGGGGCAGACAAACCGTTTCCCTTGCCGATGGAAACTGTCGCTACCTATGTGGCACACTCTCTGATACCTATTTAGCCACTGAAGTTTCTGGAACTTCTGCGTTAGTGCTCACTCGTGGACCAAGTGGTCCTCCCAACGGTCTATTGCGCGACAAATGGAGTTTTGATGGGACCAATTCATGGGTTCATGTTGAGGAGTTCGTGAGTGGCTACGGAAACACTCGTCACTATATTTATAAATTTGATATTCTTGGAAACTTCACGCGAATTGCCGGGGATCCCTCTCTACCTGATGATGCTTCTGCTGTGAGCGATGGTTTGGCCGTGAGTGGTAACACTGCAGGAAGTGGGGTGGCAAAATTTATGGTGGTCAATGATGTCATGTACCAGGGCGGACCCTCTGGAAGGATTTACACAGCACTTGAGGGCGGTAACTGGAAACAACAAACTGCCAACTGTGGAATCAGTCGAGCTTTTGTCGTACTCCCAGATAATAGTATGGTCTATGCTTGTGGAAAGACTATTTATCGCAAGGCTTACCAAGCCGATGGTCTTGGTACCTCAACGGCCATTGTCGATTTGACCGGCTTGATTCCAGAAAATGTGAACTGCATGACCAATCATCTTAGCGAAAACGGAGTGATTTACTTTACGGTAGGGAACTCTGTTTACAAGTACTACAACCTGGGTCTTGAGATCTAAATTATCAATATATTCATTAAAGACTGTCTCAATTTAATCCGAAACAGCCAAGGTGAAGAGCATAGTTTCATCGGTTTTAATCTTAGGACTTTCGGCTTGGCAGTTCGCCTTGGTTGCGCTGCCCATGCAGGCTATTGCGGCGGAGTCGGCTAAAACATTAGTTTCTGAGTTAAAGCTATCCAGGCTTAAAGTTAATTCTGAAGGGAGCAGAGATTCCTATCTCTTACAGTGGCGCCCAGTGGACAAGGCAGCCTATTTTGAAATCCAAGCTTCACTGAACCCCTTGTTTGAAGAATACCAATCCTTCTACACAGATAAAGATTATCACCACTTTGAGTTATTGAAAGATAAAAAATATTTTCTACGGCTCATCCCATTTGGATTTAATGATCGGCCTTTATCGGGCAAGAAATTCGTCATTGAAAGTCATCGTATTTCTCCGCGGGGAAATCAGTCCTTCTTGTCCACAGAGAAGTTGAAGGAAATATTTGTTGAGCTTCCTGAAGTTCGCTTCTTTCCAGAAAGCACGATGGTCAATAAGCCAATAAAAGGCAACAAGGTTTGGCAAGTGATTCGCTGGCAAGGCTTAGAAGGTTTTTTATCAAGTGAACATAATATTTTCGAAATGCAAATATCGACGAATAAAGAATTTAAGAAATGGAAAAACTTTTATAGCACCACCGGCTCTCTTCATACGATGTTGGATATCGACAAAATATACTATTTTCGGTATCGATTAAAAAATTACAAAAGTAAAACCACGAGTCACTTCTCTGAAGTCAAGGAGCGTAGGCTCATCTGTTGTGGGGACTCAATAACTGCAAGTGCCGTAGCTGCCTTACCAGAGGGGGATCGCAATCTCACCAGTATTGAACAAAACCAGTTGGAAATCACAGAGGATATAGATTCCTCAGAGTTTCAGTTTTTTGGTCGCTATTGGTTTTATGGAGGAATGGGTGCTGATTTTAGTCACCAAACCCAAAAAGTTGATAATTTCATAGACATGAACTATCAAAGTTTTCTAGGACCCTCTTATTCCCTGGGCGGAGGACTCTTTTTTAACAAAGTTATTGGATTACGGGCTGAACAAAAGATGATTTTAGGCAAAGTGGATAACTCTTCCAATAATCAAAACCTTCCTGGATATACCCTCAATAACCAAACTCTTGAACTTTTGTGGAGTCCTTCTTTGTTGCAAAAAGAAAAAAGTCAGTGGGTTTTTCGGGCGGGAGCCCAGCACCGGCAAGTGCCTCTGCTCACGGTTGAGGATTTTATCAATAATAGTGTTGAGGTTATAACCCCATCGCTCCTGAATCTGAGCCTTGGCGCCTCTTATTCATACAGGCTATCTTCTCGCTGGGGAGCGGAGGCCATCTTGAGAGCCCAATGGCCCTTATCGGCGAGTGCCACGGGCGCAAAGGAATTGAATATAGATCCTTCATTGGCCTTTGATGGATCCCTCGCGGCCAGCTATCGCGCTTATAAGGATCTTTACTTGCAGTTCGCCTGGTACGGGCAATATCTCAATTTTAACTATCAAATCAATAGTGCTACCCAACAACTTGGTCAACAAAGCTTGCTACAATCGCACATGGAGCTACGGGCCGGGTTTCGTTTTTAGGAAAATAATTAGATTGCTACAAGTCAAATGAAGATCTGATGCTTGCCAATGACTCATGCATTAAATAGGGCCCCAAGGGGCCCTATGAGTTAGTGAGGGGTGTTATTTTGATTAACATCCACATAATTGAAGACTTCAAGTTGCACGGATGATGCCCAAGTCATGCCTCCGAGAACCATTACGGTCCCGGGATTGATTTCAACCAGTCTATGGCCAGCACGAGCAGTGAACATTTTACTGGGAACTTTCATAAAGCTATTTTCCACAGGGTCGTAAAGTTCCCCCTCTTTCACCAAAGTATTCGGAACGAAATCCAGAGGATGATCAGGGGTTAGAACTTCTTTTGATCCTCCGGCCAATAAAACTTTACCATTATTTAGGAGAATGGCTTCGTGCATAGCTCGCTCTGATGTCATAGGTTCTGGGACCAATTGGAACGACTTTTGATGGGTATTGAAGACTTCAGCCGTATTGAGAGCCTTGTCATCCAAAGAAAAGCCACCAGTGATCACTACATTGCCATCGGGGAGAAGGGTGGCTTTGTGGGCTCCCCGTCCTTCCTTCATTGCCGAAGTTAGTTGAGTGAAACGCTCTGTTTCTGGATCAAAAATTTCAGCCGTAGCAAGCCCACCATTCCAGCGAAATCCACCGGTGATCAAAACTTTGCCATCATCTAATAAAGTAGCGGTATGCCAAGCACGCGGAGCATGCATGCGGTGTAAAACTTTAGTTTTATTGGTTACTGGATCAAAAATCTCAGCTGTATAGGTTGCGTCGGCTCCGGTGAAGCTCACTCCCCCTTCCCATCCACCAGCGATGAGAACTTTGCCATTGTTGAGGAGGGTCACTGTGTGGCCTACACGAGGAACTTGCATTCCTTTAAAATCTTCGAGGAGTTGGCCTGTGCTTGGATTGTAGATGCCAAGGTAGCGGCCATTGCCCCAGCCACCAGTAATGAGCACGTCTCCGTCTTCAAGGAGAGTGGCCACACGTTCACGAGTTGAGCCGTTGAGTTCAATACTGAGTTGAAAAGTATTGGTCGATTGCTCATACTCTTGCCCATGACGAGCTTCAGAAACTACAAAGAAATGCCCATTTTTAAAATCAACCACCGAAGGCATGAATAGTGGACGAAGTGAGTCAGTTGATAGTGGCGAAAAGCTTGCGTCCGTTTTCACGGTCGCACTGAAGCAGGTTTTAACGTCAATAAGATTGTCACAAGTCACTGAATCAAAATTATTCCGAGCATCCACACGCTCCAGGTTTTCTAGGCGTGCCAACTCATCAATACTTCTTAGTCGGTTATTGCGAATCACTAAATTTCTGAGCTCCATCATATAGATTAAACTGTTGATATCTCGAATTTTATTGTCAGAAAGATCCAAGGCTTCAATCTTGTCCCAGGCCTGAAGTGGAGATAGGTCACTAATTTCATTATTAGAAAGGTCAACCTCCACCCAGTGAGTGTACTCGGCCAAAGGTTCCAGCTCACTGATACCTTTACCGGCAAAGGTTTTGATTACACTATGGCTAGAAAAAACACCTGAAGCTGTCAGGCAGTCGTCACTTTGCCCATTGGGATCGGGCAAAAACTGATCTGGGGCTAATTCTTTAGCGGCCTCTAACATCCCTTTAATCGACTTGCGCAATTTAGCAGGGATATAAGGACTATCACTTACAGTGCAATACTGGCGAAAAGTTTCTGGATTGATGATCACAGAGTTTTCATCAAAATCTGTAAGTTGAGCCACCATGGAATCAGCCACATTTAAACATTGGGGGACTGAGTTGTAACAGGTTTCCCCGGCGATCACCAATTTGTTGCGGTTTTCTTCCAGCTTTGCTTTTTCGCTCAATAATAGCTTTCTCTGGCGTGTGCTGAGTACGATCGCACTGCTATTGAGAATGGAGTTTACGGACCCCAAATCTTTCATGGTGTTCGAAAAGATGGCCTCAAGTTCGCTTCGTTTGGCAACAACGGCTCCTGTTAGGATCGAGGAAAACTTAGGATAAATCCCTGCCACAGCATAGGGCTTAGTGATGTAGCGTAGCTCAGCAGGCCCCCCTTCGTAGTAGGGAAGGTCGGGTTTACTTTCGAGCTGCTCTTTAAAATCTTTAGTGGCATAGCGAATAGCATTGGCCATGACTTGATCACATTTACTAAGGTCTCCAAATGAACATTGCACAAATCCTAGCGAGCTTCCATTCCCAGGCTCGGTGGTGTCGTAGAAGATTTCAGTAATTCTACGTGTGTCACCGCCAATTTGTAGGGCTCCTACAGTGATCTTAGTTCGTCGACTAAAATTTGTGGAAACATTTTTTAAGTGAGCCTGTACGCTAGCAAAGCTAGAATCATAACTGAAGGCAGCTTCAAAGAGATCTTTTTCTTGTTGGGTGATGAAGTCGATTTTTATTGAGTAAAAGAGTTTTGCGCCGCGTACAATTTGCGCCACATACTCGTTCCCGCAAGTTTCACGCCACTTAAGATCATCGGTTCGAGCCGCTTTACCAACTGCAGTCAGGCGCTTTTCTTCAAGTTCTGACGCACTTAGGTTTTTATCGCTTTCATCAAAAACAAGAATATCGTTTTTAAAGCGATAGTCCCCGGAATAGACCGCAGAGATGGAGAATCCACTTTTGCGACTTGCTTTCAAAAATTTAGCACTCGCTTTCACAGTGGCCTCGCCATAGCGAAAGCGTGTGCCTGCGTCGATGCCAAGTTCTTTACTCATTTGGCTTTCATCAAGACTTTGCTCAAAGGACACATTGGCAACTTGTTGACCTTTTCTCTCGAGTTTTCCCGCCAAGCAGTTACCTACAAGTTGCTGTTTCTCGGAGTCATAGCCCATGGCTAGTGTGGCCTCGTCATTTTGGCCAGCAGGAATATTATTATCACCCCAAAGGTGAGGGCTCATTAAGAGCACGATTATTGCAATTATTGGTTTCATTTTATTTCTCCTTTTTTCTATTTAACCCATAAAAATTGTTAGCAAAGCGAAATAGCTTTGCATTGAAATCAGATTGATTTTGTTTTTCGATTTCCAGTCCCGCCTGAAAATCTACGTCTTTTAAATTGGTAAAAAGCTCTGTTTTGTCAGCGGCAAAAGACAGGCGAATTTGGTTATCATCAAATTCTGCAAGATTATCTTGCAAAATAAACTCAGCAACTCGCTGTTGGATGGCATCCTTTTTGGGATTAGATCTCCACTCCAGGGCTCGGGTCAGCAATAGGACTAAATCCATGCGACGAGCTTCATTGCTTTTAAGGTCTGCGTCTGGAGGTGTGCCCAAATAATCGATGGCCTCTTCCATCATAGCTTCATCAGAAAGGTACGCTCTGAGCTTTTGTTGCTCTTCGAGGCTAGGTAGGACCTTGTTGCTGAGGGCAATCGCTGTTTTTGTATTTTCAAAAAAGGAATTGGTCGTTTCCCCGTTTGATTCCTTAGTAGAATCCTTAGCTGGCCTCTTGTTTTTGATGACCTCTAAATTTTGTTCTAATGATTTTTTTACAGCTTGTTCAATTTGCACTCGTTGCCTTTGCTCCCTATTTTTTCTTGCGGTGTGCTGACTCAATAGAGTCCCCAGAATAACTAGGGTAGTTGTAAAAATAATCCATTGATTTTGTTTCATTAGAAACCTCCAAGATTGATGTTTTTAAGAATCGATTTTCTTTTTTTGCAATTGTTGGAATTTGTCCATCCGCAATAGCGGCTCTCAATAACTCCCATCCAGTTCATTTTTTCCTGATCTAGTTCTTTGGCAAACTCAAAGGCCTCGTCGCGATCAAGCATTCCCCCGGAACGCGCGGGCAGGGGATAGTAAGGAATTTCAACGGTGAGCATAATGATAGCCTTAATGTCCTTAACGCTAAGATTTGGATAAATAGAAGCAAGTTCTGCGGCGACATTGGAAACTCGTGGAGCTGCGTAAGACGTTCCCCAATCCGAGCCATCAGGAGATTTTCCTTCAGTAAAGAGGTCCACAAAATCATTGCCATAGTTACTTCCAGAATGAACGTGGCCGTATTCTGAGGCACCAACAATTAAAATATTTTCTTGGCCATTGAGGTGTTGAGGGCAACCCGTGGGCTTATCACTGTTCTGGTTACCAGCGGCAATCACCCAAAGGGCTTTGTCCTTTTGGCGAATAGGATGGGCCTTCATCAAGTCTTTGCAAGTCGAAGAATCATAGTAATCCCTTCCGCTTAAATTGACGACTTTGGCCTCACTTTCTAAAAATTGTGGCCACCACTGCCGGGCGCTTTCTGGGTCTATACACTTTTCAAGGCCGAGAGGAATGATGGCGACCGGACTAGATTCAGCGAGTGTTCCGGCCACATTTTGGGCGTGACTGCTGCGAAAAGTGTAGTCAAAAGGTAATCCCAATTCATTAAAGTAGAGCCTGCCGGCATAGGGTTCATTAAGCTCTTGACTGGGTTGGCTCCATCCTAAATAGCTTTGTGCAGAACCTTTAAGCACAAAAGATCCGGGGTTTGAAGATAAGAAGCCTTTGATGTTAAGGCCATCTTCACACATTCCTACTTTTGCCATCCAAATATCGTCAGCATTTTTTAATAGGTGAAGTTCGCCATTGGAAATTTCATCTGTTTTATTAAAAAATTTCGTAAATAGAGTCGTTGCAAAGCGATTCTTTATAATAGCTTTTGTAGGAAATCCACTAGCATCTCTGTCGATGGCGAGCGCAAGACTAGGTTGACCTGCCGTCAAATAAAGAAGGTGGGAAACAAAACCATTTTCGTCCTTATATACCCATTCCGAACGATAAACTTGGCCTTCGGATAGATACTCGCGATATTGAACCATTCCGGATTTTGCAGATATCCACTCCGAGCTTTTCAAGCAGGTTTGTTTACATTGGGATTTAGAGTAGCTTTTCGTTAATTTTGTACTTGGAATACTTGAACTTAAATTCACCAATTCATTTATTTCGAGATTCTTTGTTTTAAAAGTGTATTGATTATTTTTTTTGTTAAAATAGGCGATCAAATCGCTACTATTGGCAAAATATTTGATCCCATGGGGCCAATTGCGCATATTGGGATGTTCAATGGCCATCAAGTCTGAATCGAGAATGCTATTAGTAAAACTATCGGGTTTAATTTCGCCCACAATAATAATTTGGCCAATGGGATCGCTTGTAGTAAAACTGTCTACTTCATTTAAGAGTTCCTTGTTCTGGTCGGCCCAATCAGCAAAGACCTTCTGTTCGTTGATTTCTGAGATGATCATTCGCGAGTCAGCCTTGCGACCAAAAGAGGAAGATTCTTTGGGAGCTTTGAAGCGAAGGCAGCTGGCCAGCAAGGGATGGTCTTTTTTATTGAGCACCTCTTGGAACCCATCCTTTTTAGCCAAACAGTAGTTTTCAATTTTTGGGTTTAGACAGCGGGATTGTCCATTTTCTGTAATGATGACTTCGTCTTTTTTACAGTAGATAGGTTTGGGATCCTCAATATCCACTCCATTGGGACCTTCATCTGGTAGGTCACCTGTTTGATCAGCAGAGCAGGCGATACAAAAAATGGCGAGAGAGAAGCTTAAAAGCATTTGTATGATTTGCATGGTCAATCCTCCAAAAAAGGGGTGGTCTCCCACCCCCATAATCTTAGTTAGCAAAAATATCAGAAACTAAACTTCTTAGAACTTTGCGGTTAGCTTCTTTGTTTTTCATGTTTTGGTACATGACGGAACCATTGAGGTAACCTTGAGCAATAACAATATTGTCACGAAGATCTTGAGAGGCCATTTCTACATTGAGAACTCTGCCAACCCAATCAATCGTTTGGATATTTTTGATGGCATCAAAAGATCCATCCACAGCAACCAACATCTCACCGATCTCAAGATCACTAGCCTCTTTCATGTCTCCGGTGCTCACCACAAGTGGATGGTTAGTTGTCACCTTTAGCTGACCACCTGCTTCTGTCTCAATAATCATGATTTTTTGAGACTTCTCTTGAGGGTCAATTGTGTAGGAGGCGATTTCACTGACTTGTAACACAATGTCGTCCAAGCGAGCGTCTTCATGCAAAGAAGCGATGTCGGCGCGAAGTGCCGCGTGAGCATCACCAATACTTTGGTAGCCATCGGCAAAAAGAAGCTTTTGATCAGGCGTATAGCAACCAGCGCGACAAAATCCAGCAAGCTTCACGCGATTGGTGTCAACACATGCAGCATTGGCATCAATTGGGGCCTTGAAGGTCACCAGACTTTTTTTGCCGGATCCATCAGTGATCACTTCAACAAAGGTTGGGTAACCCAAGTACTTTTGCTGAGCTTGAGCATCGAAAAGGTAAAACTTACCGTCTGGATCAGCTTGATACTCAAGATCGGGAAAGCATTTCTTCGCCCATTCGCTGCGTGCAACGGCTTGATTGGAATCCAAAGAGTCCTCACGTAACTGGCAGCGAGCGCTCTCTGTTGGTGCCGCGAAAAGTGTTTGGGTCATTAGTAGTGTGGTAATAAGTAAAAGCTTTTTCATTTTTTTCTCCTTTTTTAAAAGTTGTTTTACTTAAATCGATAAAATATCTTTTTGATGATTAAGCGGTGGGATGCATTGGATCCCCTGTTTTTCAAGAGCCAAGCACACGGCTGCATCGACTTTTTCTTCAATGAGCTGTTCGTTGTCGGTGTCTTCGCAATCAAGATTGCTGATGACCAAGCTAAGGCCCGTTAAGAAAAGAGCTCCCCCTTCAAGGGCAACGCTGGCGGGGAGTCCAACTCCAGTACAAGCGGTGTAAATGCCAATTCCTGAAAGAACCAAGGACGTGGCTTGCACACCTGTATTAATATTGTCGAGCTCGCGACAGGTCAGAGATGCTTTATGAATCTCGGCTCCATCATAGAGATAGACTGACAATTCCGTTGAGTGTGCCGCCGCAGAATAGCGGCCTTCACCATGGACATCTGTGATGCAGACATCGGCAAGGGCCTGCTGCAAGCCCATAAGGCTAATCAAAACCCATAATAATATTTTCATAATTCCTCCCATAAGCGGGTCCCGGATTGGGACTACCTTCTTTTTGAGTAGGCCTATGTGCAGAGGGTGTGCCAGGGGGCAATAGCGTGTAAGCCCCGCCTATATTGAATTTGAGTGATTTTTGTCCGTTTTTTGAAGGGTAATTTTCCGAGTGTCCGGACTCATTTTCCAAGAAGTGGGATAGAGTTTGTGCTCGATGAGGCCGCACATTGCGCAGAAAGCAATGGGAGACTGATGGTTTTAAGGCCTTTTTGAGTTATGTTTTTTGTCTCAAATAGATTTTAACAGTTGTCCCCTGGCCAGGCTGGGAGGTTACAGAAAGGTCCCCGCCCCATGATTCCACAATGTTTTTAGAGCTAGAAAGTCCAATGCCATAGCCGCCTTGTTTGGTGGAAAAATCACCTTTTAGCACCTTTTGGATCAGTTCTTGATCCATCCCCATGCCTTTGTCTTCAACTGAGATAAAAATCCCGTGGGCCTCACCGATAGCTCTAACGAATATGGGTGAGCCCTGGGAGCCAGCCTCATAGGCATTATTAAGTAAATTAGAAAGGATGTTCTTTAAGCCAACACTCGAGGTCGCAAAGGTGCCAATAGGAATTTGCGCACTGCTGATAGAAATAGGATGCCCTAAGACCCGTTTCTCATCCACGATGGATTCAATGATAGAGATGATTTCAGGTGCTGATAAGGTTTGAAGATGTTGAGGGCCGCTGTCTTGCAAAACCGAATCTGCAACTTCATTGATTCGGTTTGCTGTTTTTTGTAGAAACTTCTTTTCATCCGCTGAGAGATTTTTTGAACTTTGAATCATGACATTCAATGCCCCAATTGGGGATCGAATGTCGTGGGATATTCTTTTTGATAGTTTAAATAACTGCTCTTGATTTTTTAAGTTTTCAACTTCTGATCGCTTCAGGCTTAATTCATTACCTGTTCTGTAAATACTTTCCACCAGTGGAGTAAAAAGTTTATAGGTGCTACCCTTTAAAACCTGGGGCTTATCACTCATAAAAGACTTTCGCATATGGCTGTTCAATTGGCCTGAAGAATAAACAATAAATGAATACAGACCAAACAGAACTATCATCAGAAAAAGCCACAAAAAGACAGAGGTTTTCAAAAGGTTACGATTAAGTTCTTCAGCCAAAGTCACTAATTTTTTATTTGATATTTTGAAGTTCACAGTGCCCCATGCAATACCATCATCAGAAAAGGTAACGGGGATCATGATATCAAATCCGGACTGCCCATTGGCCACCTTGAGTTGAGTGTGCTTCGGAGGTGCTGATTGTTCAATTTCGTAACTTATAATATCTTTACCTGAGGACAGGCGAGCCAATTGATTTCTAGCCGCTCTGATGTTGGATTGAAGCAACTCATTTTTTACCCCATTGACCATCGCTCCAAGTTCTTCAATCACTTGTTCGAGAAACTCATCTGTGACCTTGGAAACCAAAACCTGGTTTTGCCGAAAGCTAATAAGAAAAAAAAGACTAGTGATGAGTATGCTAATGACAAGCATGAGCGGGAAGGCAATTTTTTTATTCATGGTAAAATATGTAAGTCCTTATTTAGCTTTTGCCCTCTTTGCCACTCTTTGCGTAATCGCCTACGGTTGATTCTTGCGAAGGTACTGAGCCCAAAATACAAATTCTGTAGCTTTGAGCTGGAGGCATGGGCTCCATAAAGAGGCCACGAAGGGTTTAACAAAGGTTGAAAAGTTTTAATATTCACCTGGAAATTTGATTCCCTTGGCTGGGATAGTGTTCCTTCAAAGAGCCATTTAGCTTTCGGCAGGTTCAAGGGATTTGCATAGTAGTCAAAATGATCTTGTGCTGTCATATGGAGATTCAGTTTTGGCCGTGGTGGGTTTTCTTCGGCACCTCTATTAAATATGACGGTGGCTGCTCTTCGGAGTTCTTTAAGGATGGATTCTTGGGATTTTATCAGATTCTGATTGCAGGATGCTGAAAAAACAGCGCCAAAAGAGTGTCTGTTGTCGTAGGGAAGAAGGGCACCAAGACAGCAAAAACGTCCATTACTAATCCTGAGGAGCCCAAATTTTATATCGAATCCGTTGCTGTAAAAAAGTGAGGTTTGCTCTTTAAGAAAAGGATCAAGCTCACTTTCGCTAAACCACTGAGGAGGCTGTTTGAGTAGCCAAGCACAGAGAACGGCATCCCTTTCCAGGAGTTCGCACTGTGCTCCTTCAGCGGCCAACTCTTGGGTCTCGTGGACGGCAAAGCCAGAGCTACTTTTTGCCTCGAGATCCTGTTGCAATCTTTGGTAGCAAAATCGTTCAATGGACTCTGAGATAGCAATCTTTAGGGCAAGCTTTTCATCAAAAGCAGTCCCAAACCCAGAAAACTTTCCATCAGGGTGTTTTGCAGAAAAATGGAAACAATCGCCCCCAAGGGCATCAGGGTATCTCGTGATTTGAAAGTCCGAGACTTTTACATTTTGGGTCGCATTTTCCAAAAGGATACCTCTGGGAATAATTTGGACCACTCCTCTATGCTGATGCTATCTCGTATTAAGAAAATCATATTCTTGTGCGCAAGAGGAAAGACTAGAGCCTCCTCAAGGAGTAGTTCCTCGATGTCTTTGTAGGATTGGTACATATCGTCTTGGTTTTCAGTAAACTCTGCAATCTTCATAAGTTTATCAATTTTTGGTCTTTTGGATTCAAAAAAGATTAAAGGGCGACTCGGGCTAAATGTCACTTGCAAATTTCCAAACAAGTCGAGAGCGGAAAAGTCATTGTTAATCTGTACTAAATGAAATTCTTTAGGATTTTTTGATATGAGCTCCTCGTATTCCTTAAGGTTTGAGTATTCAGTAACCTCGACCCTGAAACCTGATTTCTTTAAAGCCTCTACGACCTTATTTTTGAATTCAAAGGATTTTAGAATCAATAGCTTGAGAGTCAGCTCATTGTTGAAAGGATAGTCTTTAGTATCGGTTTTTAAGTTTGCCCAAAATTCTTTGACTTCTTCTAAGCCCATTCGACCAGAACCATCGGGCAAATAGATTTGGTCGGCATTCTCCCAGAAGGGTTCATATTTAGATTCGACTTCAAAGTTTTCCCTGAGTTTTTGCATAATGAATTTTCGCAAACCAATGTCTTTTAGATCTGGACTGAGTTCATTGATCGCTATCCAGAAAGTGAATCCAATGTGAGGTTTTTCAATTTGGTAATGGTGGCTGGCTGAAATTTGTTTGATTTCACTATCTTTAAAGCCCACGGATCCAAGGCAAAAATCTAGCTGTCCTGACTTCAAAAGTTCAGCTGTTTTCTCAGTGCCCTCGCCAATAACTTCAATTTGTTCTGGTCCTAAAAAGTTAGGATAGTAGGGGTTCCGAGACAAAATTAAATTAGGGCCCTCCATTTTCTTTTGATAATAGGGGCCAGAAGTTATGCTCCAATCCACTTGCCCGGGCTCTGTATTGCAGGCTCCTGGAGGCAACACAAAGAATTCTGGATGACTCATGCTTTGTATGAAGCGGGGATTGGGTTCTTTTAGAGTTATGGTAACAAAATCTTGATCGGCCGAAATAAAAGCGACTGATGAGAAGTCGTAATGAATGGCTTGGTTGAATTTAATCTGGCGTTTGAGGGAACATTCAACGTGTTTGGTGGTAATGAGCTGCCCATCGGAGAAGTAGCCATCCTTTTTTAACTTAAATTTAAACTCTTTCAAATTGGGGCTGATTTCCCACCATTCTGCGAGATCACCGGCGTATTGACCTTCCTTGTTTAATTTTACAAGTGAGCGTCCGAGCTGAGACAACACGACATATTTAGCAACACTGGTTACTTTCGTGGTTTCTAGAGGTAAATTTAAAGTGGAAACAGCCACTTTGGGCATAGAATCAGAGGGCCAGCTTTTGCCCGAGCTCTTTCTCTCCAATGTAGAGGTTCCGTTGAATAGGCTCATGCCAACAGCAAGAGCCAAAGCAATAACAGCAACGATAAAAATTATGGGTTTCATAAAACCTATTTCTTTTGGACGTCACCGTCTAATTCAGTCCAGTTGGCAATTTTAAGGACGTCTTCATTAACATTTTCATCGTTTAAGAAGTCTTCGAGCTCCTTCCAGGCCTGGTCTTGGGAGTTTGGGTCACTATCAGGAGTGATGGTGATCGTCCCATCCCAATCCAGGGATTGAGGAGAAAAAATATCAGTAGAAAATGAATTTTCTTTGCGAGCGATATAGTCTGGAAAGTAGGCTTTCCCATTTTGGACATAGACTCTGATATCTAGGAGCTGGCTTTGTCCAAAATTGGAAGAAGAGCTTTTCCAAGCCTGCCAGACCTGACAATGAAAAAAATCAGAGGGGATTTGCTCAGATTCAATTAAAGAGTGGATTTCCAATGGATTCAAGAGATCCACGGGGTTGACGGGGCGACAAGTTGTCACATGGTTAGCTTGGGCCATCTGGAAGGCCAAGAAAGCAAAAACAAAAGTAAGAACCTTTAAAAACTGACTGAAACTTTTCATACCGATTTCCCCTTTGCAGACTGCTTACTAAATCGTCCCAAAAAGGTCAAAGAGTTGTGAAGAATATTCATTGTCTGTAGGTTTAAAAGTGCTCTATTTTAAATAGTTTAGCCTAGAGATGAAAATGTCCGTAATTCGGATTTATAGCCGTTCTCACTGTCTTTCGAGGCCTCTCAGAAGCCAGATCGGGCGATCTTTCGGATTTTTATCAGGACTCACGGATTAGCTGGCTTTGGTTCAAGAGAGCGCAAAAACTTTAAGAGCTTATCTAGGTCTTGGTCGCTGCCAGTGAAGGGGGACATTTCAAACCTTCTTTTTGCCACGTCCTGTGGGGCGCGCAGAAACCTTTTTAGGTCACTGTTGTTCTTGCGTTTGATGGTCATAAAGTTGATTGGGGGTGCTTTGCTTCCGCCGAGGCCTTGATAGCTGTGACATTTGTTGCAAGTCTTTAGGTAGACTTTAGCTCCATTTTTTAGGTGGTCGGGGACCTTGGCTAAAAACTCTTGCGTTGGCGTTTGATCCAGTAACTCAAGAGAAATGATTTGATAAGGGCTGGATTTGCCGGCACTCATTTTTGAGTCGCGAAAGACTAGATAGCCGGGCCGCCAGTCAAAATGGGTTTTGAGTTCAGGGTTGTAAATACCTTTGGTGGAGGTTCCAGCGACCTCGAGGGCTAAAAATGCACGAGCCTTAAGAAGATCATCTAAAGAGTAGTTCACCACGTAGCCATCGCGGGCAGTGAACCTTATAGCTTTACCCCGGAAGTTCCACTGACTTCTTGCAAGCTGGATCAAGGCTTCTATACTGTACCCGCCATAACTGAGTTGGGCGCCACTGATCCCGTCGACCTGGGTAAAGCTTTGCCAAGTTTTATTTTTTAAAGGGCCTAATGAGATAGATTGGGTTTGATATAGAAATTGAACGGATGCCTCTGGGGTCATGGCGGGCCTTTTTGCTTGGCAGCCAAGAAGAGCGAAAAAGCTATATATCATAAACAGGGAGCCTAGCTTCATAAGATGAGCTTAGTCCAATCCATAAAAAGAGTCGAAAGCTTTCCTGGGTAAAGCCATTCAGTTGGAATTCCTTGTGCTGCAGTTAGTCCCAAAACAGCATGCCCCCCTTTTGAGTGACAGCACTAGGGTTTGTCGTTAACCTCAGCCTATGAATAAATTCAAACTTGTCAGTCGAAGGACTTATTGGCTCTCCATTGGTGCAAGCCTTATATACGGAATTCTCATGCGGGCCATGATGGTTTGGCACTGGAATGGGGTGGCCTTTACCATCATGTCTAACACCTTTTTATTTATTGTGCCGATGATCATGGGTTACATCACCATTGCCACCATGACTCAAAAAAGTGATAAACTTTTAAGGGCTCTCTTCTTGCCATGGATTCCGGTCATTGCCGGTATCATTTTTACTTTGATTGTGGCTTGGGAAGGGAGCATTTGTGCTATTTTTTATGTGCCCATGGCTATGGTGATGTCCTCCTTAGGGGGATTCATTGCTTGGATGTTAGGTAAAAGCGGGCAAAGCAAAAAAATGATGATGGCCATGCTTGTTCTTCCTTTCATGAGCCAGCCCCTTGAGAATATGCACTCTCCTAAAGATCAGTTTAAAACAGTGCACTCAACTGTTGAAATTCACGCTGACGAGGCAGCTGTTTGGAATCAAATAAAAAGTGTTCCCAAAATTTCGACTAGCGAAATGCAGGACTCATGGGTGCATAGGATTGGCTTCCCTCGGCCTTTAGATGCGGAAATTGACAAAGAGTCTGTGGGTGGAGTTCGTTTGGCAAGATTTGAACGTGGTCTGACTTTTGTAGAAACTGTGACCGATTGGCAGGAGAATAAAACCCTGGCATTTAACATTGATGTGGATCCGAAGGATATCCCACCAACGGCTCTCGACGAGCATGTAACGATTGGTGGTCCTTACTTTGATGTGCTCAATGGTCGCTATACTCTTGAAAGGAAATCCAAGGACAAAATCATTTTACATCTCACGAGCGAGTTTCGCCTATCGACCAACTTTAATTGGTACGCCGATTTTTGGACGGAAAGGGTCATGCAACGGATCCAGGGGGATATTCTTTCTGTTGTTAAAAAGCGGGCCGAGCAAAAAATTTAATTCATCCACACAGCAGGAGCCATAAGGCAGGGAATCCTTTAATGACAATATCAAAAAATCAACCTCAGCTGAGGCTGGGACCCAGCCCACAGGTGGAAAAAATAATCTGGGTAACAATGATATCCACTATTTTTATCTACGGATTTCTTTTATTTTCACAGCCAGGCATGAATAAAGAAATAGGGAACTTTGAGCTCGACTCTATGGGGATGAATCTAGCAGTGATGGCTGTTGTAATGGCAGTCCTCAGTTTTGTGGTACCCAAGTTTTTAAAACGCAACATGGTGAGCAAACCTGGTGGGCAGAGTCCTCGCCAAGCTCAGTTTGTCGCGGGTGTCGTCAGCTGGGCCCTTTCAGAATCTGTGGCCATTTACGGCTTTATCATCGCTAATAGCAGTAAAAATTTTGGCCTTTTTGTGCCTTTTGCAGCGGGCGCCTTGGCTCTACTTTTTGTCCACCGCCCCAAACAGGGCTGATTCACTGTAAATATTCGATGCAGGAGGAATGGGTCATTTCTCACTTTTTTTCATGATCAGCCATAGGAGTGGAAGTCTTTAAGGCTTTCCCTTACTTTAGTGGCTCGACCCCCCCTAAAGAAAGGCTTCTTTCATGACAAAAATGACTCTTGCTATTTTGGCTCTCATTTTCTCTCAACAAGTTCTTGCTGGCGATCCTGGATACTCTTCTAAAAGTTGCACCTCTAAATCAGGTCGAACCGTTTTTACCGAACTCAGCGACTGGAGTACCGACAATGGTACTATTTATACCCTGATTATTGACGGTGTTCCTGCCGTTTACAAACTTTCTGATCTTGCCGTGCGAGAAGATGGCGACGATGGCTTTTTGTCCATCCTTAAAAACAACAAAACTGAAGTAGAAATGCAATATGGTGATGATGATAAGTCTATGACCATTACTGTGCATAAAGATCCTCGTAATGGCACGATCGCTGAAAACAACGCTACAGTGGTCCCTTTTGATGTGGCTTTGACTTGCAAAAACTATTATCCAGCACCTTAATTTTTATTTAAAGATTTTTGGGTTTAAAAGGGAGCTTTTGGGCTCCTTTTTTATTTTTTAGAAGGCTCACCATCAAGCGATGGCGTCGTACCGGTCGGTTCGAGCTCAAACCAGGGAGGGGTAACACAAGTAAAAGTATCAGTGGAAAAAATACCATCGTCCTTTAGTTTTTTAGCAAAATCAGAAACCTGTCTTACTTTTTTAGGATCGATACTTAGTTTTCGTCCTTTTAAAAGCTTCTTTTTATCGCAGCGATCGGTGTAGTCTGCCATGGACTCAGCAGGCGGGCAGATCTCACAAGGATCTTTGGGTGCTTTTGGATCGCAAAGCTTACAACTAACGGAATCATTAGAAGCGTGCTCGCAGTATTCGCCACCAGGCTCAAAGTAGGATTTTGCATGTTTCACACAAGTGATGTGCAGTTGAGCGCAAGCACTTTCACACTTGCCGCGGATCTTAGTAGTGATTCGACAATCTTTGGTGCAAGAATCCTCAAGCTTCATAATTAAACTTTGATGCCAACTGACCTCGCCACCTCCGGCACCTTCAGTGATCAGCTCAAAGGTTCCCTTATCGCGTTTTTTAAAAAGCTTTTTGACGGCCTGAACGCTTCGGTAGTCCCGACAATCCCGTGAGCGCCTATGGCGAGCATTATCAACACAGTCAATGCTATCATCATCGCCCACATCCATATCACCTGATACATAAAGCTGCTGATGGGTGCCATCGTCACAATACTTGAGTTCGCCAGAACCATGATCGCCTTTGGTGATCGCAAAAGTTTTGCACTGATTGGGCGCATAGGTCGCGCCCTGGGCCGAGAATAGAAGCAAAAAAAGCGAACTTAGGATCATATGATGATTGTAGTCGGAATTTTACAAAGGAGCAAATTCTGAGGTCCTTTGCTCTCAGAGCATATGCTTTTCCAGCCATTTGGCGATGACCTCAACGGAAGCTCTCTTTTTAATGACCTCTTCAATCATAAAGGTTTCTCCATGATCTGGTGTCACCGTTAAGCTAAAACCATTCATCCGCAAAAAGATGGCGGTGGTGGCAAAAGCCACTCGTTTGTTTCCATCGGTGAAGCAATGATTTTGGCAAAGGCTTTGTAATAGGGCTGCGGCTTGAGTGGAAAGCGAGTCATAGTAGCCCGTTTGAGGCCGCATTAATGCACTTTCAAGGAGTCCCAAATCGCGAATTCCACCCGCGCCACCGAATCTTAAAAGGAGCTGTTCATGAAGGAATAAAACTTCATTGAGTGTGGGATAAAGGGTCAGTTTCATTTTGCCAATCGTCTAAGAAGCTCGGCATGTTCCTGCAGGACCTCGTCCATGGCAGATGTGAAAGCGGGTCGCACCTGTGCCTTTTGAATGTATTCTTTGACGGCCTCATTGACCACCTTGGAAATACTGCGATCGGTTTTCTTTGCAAAAGTCTTCAAGTCCTTAAGAACCTTTTCATCAATTTGGGTTGCGAACTTTTTAGCTTTCATCCTTCCATTTTTCATGAAAAATCATGAAAAATCAAGAATTTTCAAGAAATAGACAAAAAGCACTGTTATTATAGGTAGTTAAATCCATATCACTGAGCCACCCTCAGATACTCTTCTCCGGTTTCAATCCAGTGGAGGGTGAGCACGGGATCAATTATCAAATGCATGTTATCGATCACCATAAAAGGACAGTCGGGCTCACCCAAAGCATAGCGTAAGGTGCTAAAGGGGTAGTCGATGGCTTGGCTAACAACACCTGCGGTCACAGGGTTAGAGTAAACGTAGCGATACAGGGCTTTGTAGTAGGGAAATGCGCTGACCTGGAGTATCTGTGGTTCATAATCAAGGGTGTACAACAAATCATTGTGAAACTCGGATCTGTGAAAAAACTCAAAGTTTAAATCCTCATGAAATAATTCAAATAGGCCTGGCCAGGTTTTAAGATCAACAGTGCACAGCCAGTGATAGTGATTTTTCATAAGCACAAAGGCATGGGTGATGATGCCGTAATCTTCATGAAAATTTCTGATAGTATCGGCAAAAATATTCCAGCTCTCCTCAAGGGGTAGTGGCCATTCGTCAAGATGGGTTTTACCAATAATATGGAAGGGCTTTACTTCGTGGGAAAAGAATCGATTTCGCATAGGGATTGGCATTTGCAATTGGGGCCAAGCTCTAAAACCCTATTCGTTGCTCTTAAATAAAGACTTTCCGACCACCGTTGAATATGTTTTTCCGGTTTTAACCATAGTCCTATAAGTTTGCCGCGCCTGGTCCCAGAAATGTGTACAGGTCTTTGTGCTTTGTCTACCCATTGAATTCATTTACAATTTTCCTATGAATAAAGATGAAAAGCTCAAGATCCATACGGACACTAGCTCCGACCTCCCTGGCCTTTGGGGATTATCCGAGCGAGTGCTCAGGCGCTTTAAGGGATTGGCCTTTTTTTTGACCCTTTTGCCCCTTGTTTTCATTTATATCTTTTGCTTAGCCGTTGCCCTTTCGCCAGGGGTTTTTCTTTTTGAATTCATTGGACCTTATTTAACCGACGCACCCATGTGGATGGCGGTGATGGCTTACTCTTTAGCGATTGCAATTTCTTATGTGATGTTTGGTGTGACATTGGTGTTCGTGGTGCCTCTCATGAATTTTTTAATCCCTTTTAAGGTCAAAGAGTGCCGGGGCAATTGGTACTCTTTACAGGTGATCCCGTGGTATTATCACAACGCCTTAACTCAGCTGGTGCGCTACACAGTGCTCGACATGATGACGCCAACGCCAGTGACGATGATGTTTTACAAAATGATGGGCATGAAGATGGGTAAGAACTGCATCATCAACACCACGAACATTTCAGACCCTTGCTTGATTGAACTGGGTGATTACGTCACCATTGGGGGCTCAGCGACTATCTTTGCCCACTATGGTCAGGGCGGCTATTTGATCATAGGTCGTACCAAGATCGGCGATTACAGCACGGTGGGGCTTAAGGCGAGCATCATGGGTAATGTGACTGTTGGCAAAAAGTGTATGATCCACCCCCATGCGGTGCTTTTGCCAAAGACCCATGTCGCAGATGGTGAGACCGTCTAAGACGTCACTAATGCGGTCGAAGGCAACCAAGGTTATAGAACTTTAATGCAACATAATAGTTCTCTGTCTGGTTCATAAGCGTCCTCATTTAATACAAACACCTAATAATCTTTAAGTTTTTACCTGGACCTCCGAAGAGATTGAATCCAATCAAGGAGGGGACCTATGAGCTCAATCACCATTAAAGGTGTGCAAGATGAACTAGAGATTTTTGAGGATCGCTTAGTTATTACTCCTAAGGGTGTTTTAGGTTTCCTTAATAAAGGAATGAAGGGTTCAAAAGAGATTCCATTTTCTTCAATTACAGCTATTCAAGTTAAGGAAGCGGGTTCATTAGTTAATGGATATATTCAATTTAGTATGCATGGTGGTCGGGAGTCAAAATCGGGGATTCTTTCAGCAACATCTGATGAAAATACCTTTATGTTCCCTAAAAAGGTAAATGAGGAAGTTAAAAAGGCTCGTGAGTTTATCCGTGAGAGAATGGGTCATAAACCTCAGCAGTCAACCTCAGCTTCGTCTTTAGCTGATGAGATTGCAAAGTTGAAATCTCTAATGGATAGCGGAGCATTGACTCAAGAAGAGTTCGAAAAAATGAAAAGCAATCTAATTAGTAAGGCATCCTAAGGGGTTTTCATGGATTTAAATGACATTAAAAATAATTCAGTAAAAAGTGATGATACAATTAAAAAAGAAAATGGTCCCCGATCCGTTGGCTTGTTGTTAGGGATTGGTATTTTTTTTCTTCCTTACTTATTTTCATGGTTCACTCTAAGAAAAGGTCACACAACAAAGGCGAAAGTATTGTCTTTTGGTTGGTTAGCCTTACTTCTTGCTGCAAACATCTACGCTCCCAATGACGGACAGAATATTCAGGTCCAACAGCAAGAGGATATTCAGGTCGAAGAGCCGCAAAGTGCTGATGAAAATGCTCAAACAGAGGCGCAAGCGCCAGAGCTTAAGGCAAAGCGCAATATCGCTTCTGCTCCCAAAGCCCAGCCCATCCGGCCGCAAAAGATCGGGCTTGGAGTAAAGACCTCAAAAATCATGAGTGTTTATTCACAGCCTGCTATTGGAATGGCATTTACGAATAGTCCAGCTAACACGGGTGAAAAAAGATACGTGGCCAGTAAAGATGGGGTCATGATCGAGTTGGTTGATGTGGACACCCATATAAAAAATGCTACGATGATTGGTTTTATTGATCAGCAGACGTCATTAAATGTAGCCGTCCATGTGCTCGGTTTTGCTAAGCAGTTTGATGATAGTTCAGTAGACTGGGTGAGTTCTGTTGTAAAAGTTGCAGCTGAAAGAAGAGTCGAAATGAAAAAAAATAAGCGCTTTGGAAACAAAAACTACAAGCTTTCCTTTGATCCTAATTTTGGCGGGATGGGCTTTGCGGCAATAACTTTAGCGGTGGAGCCAATTTAGGTTTTGTCTGCTTTCGTGATGTATCTATGGAAATCAAAAAATCTTAAGAAGTATCTAAATGCAAAATAGCACATAATTTTGTCCACTGGGCCAATCTTCGTCTTGCCACCTGGTATCGCCAGGCTATACTACCCAGGCCATACAACCGAGGAGTCCCTGCGTGATCATCATTAAAACCCTTATTGTCGGCCTTATCCTACCTATTTCTGTTCAAGCCAAAACCCTCACCGTCGACGTTGAAAAGGGCACGAGCCTCGCTGTGCGCTCGAAAACCGACATGACAAAGATCATCAACTCCTTAAGCCTCAACGAGCCTGTGCTCATTGTCGACCCCACCCCCAAAACCCATGAGGGCACTGAATACATTCTGGTGCGTAGGACCCTGTTCCCGGAGCTGCGCTGTGTGGACATCACCGAGGATGATTCGATACCGGACCCAGATCACTATGTGAAGGTGATGGATGATGAGGCCTTTTTAAAATACAAAGTGGATAACTCTATTAAAAAGTGTCCAATCATTAATGCCATGGATTATGAAAAAAATAAAAGATACCCCCACCGTGTGATCGGCGTTCACCCAAGCTCTGAAACCCCTTCTGTGCTTGAGGGCTATGTGGCCAAAAGTTTTTTAAAAGGTTTTCATATCCCTAAAGAGTGGGGTGAGGCCGAGGAGGCTTTGCTCAAGGCTCAAGGTTACCGGGTGGCGGAGCCTTTTGATTTTGAGTACTACAAAGAGGGCGATGGCAAGCTTGAGGGGAATAAGATCCCGTTTTTCTCGTATTTTAATAAAGGTCAGTACTTTTTGTCCGAGTACAGTGATGGCTTTTTAAAAACCAAGCGGGTGGAGTTCAATAAAGATCATGATGCTAAAAAGTCTTACAACTACACCCCGGTTTATAAGGTTAAAGATGGCTTTGTCCTGCATCTGGTCCAAGAGAAGGGGAGTAAGGTGCGGTCAGTGTACGCTCACTTGAGTGGGGATCAAAAGCTTAAAATTTTAAAAAAGTTTGAGTTTAGGCCGTATTCGGATTTTGTCGACGATCACTTTTACTTGATTCCTAAAAATCAGCCGGTGGTGGTGGATCAGGCTTTGATGGGCTTGAATCAGCCCTTACCCTTTTATGGCTTAGATCCCTGGTATGGGGCGGTGGGGGAGTTTGATAAACATGATCTGGATGGTTTTATGAAGTACCGCAAGATTGATCCGAAGACTGTGGATGTGACGAAGGCTTATGAAAATTACCAGAAAAGCATTGATCGAAATTTCGCCATCGTGATCTTTAGCCATTTTGCCTTTGGCGATCGCGGTATCAATCCTGGGGCAAGGGATAGTACCATGCAGTATTCTGAGATCATTGTGAAAAATGTCGGCTCGCAAGATGTGGTCAGCAGTGGAGAGACTAAGATTTTTTAAATCACTCCTCCTGCTTCTTCAATCCTGGCAGGTCGTCGCTATCTAGATCGAATTCAAAATCCATCTCGAGCTTGATGATATAAATGATGTCGCGGATTTCAGCGCGCACCTCGCTATATAAGAGCTTGATTTTATTGAGGATACACATGTTCACAACCTCCTAGTCGAATCTTATCGATTTGACATAATTTGAGTATACAAGTGTTTACTGAAAAGAGCAATAGATTTTGTCTTGAAGGTCCAGATTTGGTACTCTTAAAGCATGTCTAATGGGACCTCCCGCCAGGAGCAAAAAGAAAGAACACGGCGATTGCTGATAGATACAGCCCTGAGATTGAGCTCTGAGAAAAGCTTCTCGGCCCTCTCTTTGCGCGAGGTCGCTAGCCAGGCTGGTATCACCCCAGCCGCTTTTTACCGACACTTTGCAAGCCTTGAGGATTTAGGATTGGTGCTTATGGATGAGGTGGGATTAAGTCTGCGCCAACTGTTGCGGCAAACCCGCCGCGAAAGATCCCCCATGCCGAGGTGGGACGCCATCGTACTTTCTGTAGATACTTATCTGGATTACATTCGCAATAACCGAAGCTTGTTTCAACTTTTGCTCGGCGAGCGTATGGGCGGCACACCAAAGTTTCGCAAAGCTTTACATGCCGAACTTGAGAGATTTAAAGATGAGTTGGCTTCTGACCTCACAGAGTTACAAAAACAATATGGTCCTCCATTAAAAGAGCCGCGCATGACCGCTGAGGTGATTGTTTCTATATTTTTTGTGGTGGGTGCCGAAGCCTTAGATCTTGAAAAAAAGGATTATGCAAAACTTGCTCACAAAATGGCCACTGAAATTTTAATGGTTTTTGAGGGAGCTGAGACCAAAAAATCCCGATGATGATTTCAGGTGGCTTAAGATCCCCCCTTTCTTGTTAAATTCCACCGATATTTTGCCACGAGTCATTCGTTGGCTGTGTTAAGGTGAAAGCATTCCATTCATTTTTATTGGAGGGTGCGTGCGACAGCATGATTATCGCGACTTTAAAAAATCGATCCCACGGGAGGCCTTAAAGCCCAACCCTTGGATGCTGTTATTTTTGTTCACCTTGTGGGTTTTGGCGGCTTCTGCAATTTATGCGATCGCAGTTCTAGGGCTTCCCTGGTTTGGAAAGCTTTGTTTATCCCTGGTGATTGGCTATTGTTGGGCGATTGGTGGACTGATTGGCCACGAGCTTCTTCACGGAAGTATTGTTCGCAACAAAAAGCTACAGGATTTTTTAGGATTTTTTTGTTTTTTACCTTTTTTGATTTCACCCACTTTTTGGCGGCACTGGCACAATAACCTTCACCACAGTTTTACCCAAAAGGTGATCATGGACCCAGATGCCTATCCGACCTACCGAGTTTTTAAACAGAGTCGCTTTGTGCAGTGGATGTATAAGTACTCTCCGGGGTCGGGTACCTTGCGAAGTTACTTGTACTTTTTCTTTTGGTTTACCTTTAACGCCCAAGTGTTTCAGTATTACTTTCGTTTTCGCAATAGGGTTTTTGATAAAGTCAATCATAAGCGGGTGAATGTGGAGCTGGTGCTTGGGGTTTTCATCCATTTAGCAGGGCTCTACCTAGTGGGGCCGCAAAATTGGTTTTTTGCAGTGTTTATTCCATTTTTAGTGCAAAACTATATTCCCTTTTCTTACATATCAACAAACCACAATCTCAATCCCTTAACCAGCGTGAACGACCCCCTTCTCAACTCACTCACGGTAACCAATCCTCCCATCCTCGAGTTTTTGCATGTGCATTTTGGTTATCATGTTGAGCACCATCTGATGCCCACAGTGAATGGAGTTCATTTAAAGAAAGTTCATCGCCTTTTAAAGGCTGAGTATCCTGAAAAGTATTTGTACATGCCAAAAGGACGGGCTATGGCGGCTCTCTATAAAACGGCTAGGATTTATAAAACATCAACCACATTGATGAACCCCATGACCGGTAAAGAGTATCCGACTTTAGGTAAAGAGCCTGCAAAGGAATCAGAGGTCATTGCATCGGTGCCAACCACCGCAACGAGAGGGCCAGAGGTTTCACTCTAAGTGAGCTTTCAGAAAGTAAAAATTGAAAATGGACTGGAACATTTATTGGGCTCAGTTTACTATGGGTTCTCGGTGAGTGAACCAACAGATAGGAGGTCTTTGTGAAAGTGCTCGTACTTGGGGCTGGAATTTCTGGCCATACTGCGGCGCTCCTCTTGCGGCGCAAACTTTCCAAAGCCCATGAGGTTATTGTTATTAGCCCTAATGCTCGTTGGAACTGGATTCCTTCAAACATTTGGGTGGGGGTTGGAGCCATGACACCAAAGGATGTGACCTTTGAGCTTGCGCCCATCTACCAGCGAGCAAAGATTCAATTTCATCAAGCCAAAGCTATGGAAATCTATCCCGAGGGTGACAAGGACTCCAAGAGCCCTTTTGTAATGGCCGAATCTACAGTGAGCGACAACCAAGGAGAGAAGATTCGAGTCGAGTACGACTATTTAATTAATGCCACAGGCCCCAAATTGAATTTTGCGGCGACCCCAGGGCTTGGGCCTGACCAGGGAAACTCTGTATCCGTTTGCACGGCGGAGCACGCCGAAGAGGCCTCCCATCAAGTCAATGCGCTGATTGAAAAAATGAAAGCCGGTGAAAAGAAAACCTTTGTGGTGGGGACAGGCCATGGCCTTTGCACCTGTGAGGGAGCGGCCTTTGAATACACCTTTAACCTTGATTTTACCTTAAGACACCATGGCGTTCGCGATAAGGCAAAGATTGTGTACTTATCCAATGAAGCCGAACTAGGTGATTTTGGCGTTGGAGGTTTGCATTTTAGAATGGGTGGTTTTGTTAATCCTAGTCGCGTTTTTGCGGAATCCTTTTTTGTCGAGAGAGGAGTGGATTGGATTATAGGTGCTCATGTTGAAAAAGTAGAACCTGGAAAAATTTTTTACGAAACTTTAGATGGCGCAAAAGACGAACTTTCCTTTGATTTTGCCATGCTTTTGCCGCCCTTTACCGGTGTGCCTATGAAGGCCTTTGATGCCTCTGGTGGTGAGATCACTGAAAAACTATTCACTCCGAGCCACTTTATGAAAGTGGATGCCGACTATCAAAGCAAAGCCTATGAAGATTGGGCCCCTGATGATTGGCCCAAGACTTATCAGTCGTGTTATGACAATATTTTTTCTATCGGGATTGCCTTTGCGCCCCCCCATCAAATTTCACAACCCAGAAAAAGTAAAAACGGAACACCAATCACTCCGGCGCCACCAAGAACGGGAATGCCTTCAGCCATTATGGGGCGCGTGGTCGCTTCATCCATTGTTGATATGATCAACGGAGTTTCGGTGAAGCCAACCCATGCGGCCTCAATGGCTGAGCTTGGAGCCGCGTGCGTGGCCTCTGCGGGTGCCCATCCTTTGAATGGAAGTGCGGTATCCATGACCATGTATCCCATTGTACAAGATTTCACGAAGTACCCTGAGTCAGGGCGTAGTTTAGATTATACCACGGGCGAGGTTGGGCTTTCTGGTCATTGGATCAAAAAGCTTTTGCATTATGCCTTCATCTACAAAGCTAAGGCTCTACCATTTTGGTGGATGATTCCTGAATAGGGGAGGAGGAACGGATGTCGATTCAAGAAGCTAACAAATATCATGCCCCAAAGCCAACACCCTGGACTTTGTTTCTTCGCTATTTTTTACCCTGGCAAATTTTTAGATTTGTGATCATTAATATTCGCATGACTTTTATGATCCTTAAATCCCATGGGCGAAAGCTAAAGCCAGTCAAAAAGAAATAACTTTTCGTTCGACTCAAAATTTGTGCGCTGTAAGCAGCGCACTCGATTTTCTGACATTCTGTTGAGATTATATCTTTTGACGAAGGCAAAGTATTTTTAAAGAGCCTGACAATCTAACTTTTCAACAAGGGGGGCTCGGCCGTCCTGAAGATCGACAACAGCGGCAATCGGATCCCCCATTGAGTTGCTCACAAAAGTGATGGCACTAGGGTCTCCAGGCTTGGCTTGCCCCATATTTTTTACGTGCAGACCATTGGCAACGCCAGGGCTTGAGGCTTCGACGCCAAAAAAGTGATAGCCATAGGCACTCACAGTGTAATTGTCGATTCTGAAGACCTGCTTTTTGATTTTGATCTCGTCACCGCTTTCTGTCACACATAAAGACTTCTCACCAGTTGAAAAGAAGTTGTCTATTTGCGGGAAGCAGGGACCGTCTTTGATCTCAAAGTGTCCGTTGGAATCGATTTCACATTTTATTTTGCCGGTATGGTCAACAAATTCGTAGATTTTGGCCTGGGCCGAGTAGCTAAGCATGATGAGGGTTATGGGTATAATGAGCTTTAAATACATTTTTTTCTCCTTTGTTTTTAGTAGGCATTAATTTTCAAATTCACAGGTGGCGCCCTCGCCAAGATTTTTCTAGGGAGGGTTTACGGGGGAATGAAATATTTGTAAAATTGATTGATTTCATATAATAATCGATTTAATTAATGTAAGTGGAAATCTCATCACTCTATTTAAAGGCTTTTTATCAACTGTCCCAGGACAAAAATTTTACGAAAGCGGCCCAGAGCCTGGCCATAACCCAGTCAGCCTTCTCCCACCGGATTATCAACCTTGAAAAAGACCTGGAAACCACCCTATTCATAAGGGAAAAAGGCAACATCCAACTCACCGAGGCCGGGGAAAAGCTTCTGCGCTACTGCGAAAAAGTTTATAGGTTGCAAGAGGAGGTTTTGGAGTCCATTTACGATGAGGGTGCAAAGGACTTGGTGGGAACGGTGCGCATAGGTGGTTTTTCTTCGATCCATCGCTCTTGCATTTTACCCGCCCTCGCCGAACTGATGCGAGACAATCCACGGTTGTTACTGTCCTCTGTGTCAGTTGAAATTGGTGAGCTTATGGAGCTTATGAAGTCATCAAAGGTGGATTTTGTTTTGAGCCATAAGGCTCCGCAGATCAACTCCATTCAAGCTGATTTTTTAGGTTATGAAGACAATGTGCTCGTAGAATCAAAAAAGTATAAGTTTTCTGGTCACTACTTAGATCATGATTCCGAAGATGTGACGACAAACTCCTATTTTAAACTGAAACCTGAATTGGATAAGAAAACCAAGAAACGCTACCTGGATGACGTGTATGGGCTCATTGATGGGGTTAAGCTCGGCTTGGGGCGCGCCGTCTTACCCCTGCATTTGATCCGTCATGAGAAGGGTCTTAAAATTTTATATCCAAACACCAAGTTACGCGTACCCCTTTACTTGCTTTATTATAAAAATAGCTACCATACCCAATTAGAGCTTGCAGTGATTAAAGCCATCACGCAGTATTTTAAAAAGCAGTTTGGAGAATCATAATTTCTATGTCCACAGTCAAACGCCTGAGTCTTTTTGAATTTGTTATCTTGATGGCTATGCTGACCTCGGTCATTCCTCTGGCCATTGATGGTATGCTTCCGGCTTTCCCAGATATTGGTAAAGCTCTTAATGTTAGCTCAGCAGATCAATT
>JAGQZY010000001.1:0-52836 GCA_020435205.1 Bdellovibrionales bacterium
CGATATTCATGGGCTCAAAACCACTCAGCCTCATCTTTTTTTGTGGGGATACCAACGTGCGTGGCCTTTGGTCTTTAGTCATTTCAATAATTTTACAGATGTGCTGAGGAGTGGTTCCACAGCAGCCACCCACCATATTGACATAGCCTTCATTGACCATATCAAGGAGGGCTTTACCAGTGTGTTCTGGGGTTTCATCATAACCGGTATCGGAAAGTGGGTTGGGTAAACCCGCGTTGGGGTAACAACTCACGTAACAATCAGCCAGTTCGCTGATCTCGCGAATATAGGGCTTTAACTCTTTGGCGCCAAAGGCACAGTTGAGGCCGACGGCTAAAGGTTTGGCGTGGCGGACTGAGTTCCAAAAGGCTTCGATAGTCTGACCAGAAAGGGTGCGTCCAGATTTATCAGTAATTGTGGCTGATAAAATCACCGGAAGCCTCACGCCACGTTTAGCAAAAACCCTTTCCCAGGCGCTGATACAAGCTTTGATGTTCAAAGTATCGATAAAGGTTTCCGCTAACAATAGGTCAACACCCCCATCCATCAGTGCTTCGACTTGTTCTTCAAAGGCTTTAGAAAGATCATCAAAGCTAATATCCCGATAGGCTGGGTTACTGACGTCAGGGGAAAGCGAGGTAATTTTGGTTGTCGGTCCAATAGAGCCGGCTACAAAAACATAGCGGTCTTTAGCTTCATTAGCTACTTCGCGCGCGAGCAATGCCGATTGCTTGTTGATGTCATAAGCCTGATCTTCCATTTGGTAATCAGCTTGGGAAACTCGGGTAGCACTAAAAGTATTGGTACTGATGATGTCTGAACCGGCTTCAACAAACGCACGATGCATTTTTTTGACCGTTTCGGGGTCGGTAAGGCTCAGGAGATCGTTATTGCCCTTAAGGCTAACGGGATGGTCTTTAAATAAAGATCCTCGAAAGTTTTCCTCTTCGAGCTTCATTTTTTGGAAGCTTGTGCCAATTCCACCATCAAAGTAAACAATACGCTGTCGCAATAAGGCTTCTAGATCTTTCAATTTCATCCCCTTAATAAGAGGTCTATCTTATAGAAGAATGGCTCCGATGAAAAGCTTATCAGTGGCTGCTTTGATCATTCTGCAGCATTTTAGCCTCGTGCAAACGGCGACGGGTTTGCTGCACAATCATGTTGAGCTGATGAAGCTCCTCCTCAGAGGGGCTCGCCTTCATAATGAGCTGGTTCAGCATAACCAAGGCATTCCAACGTTTTTGAGTGTCCAGCTCAAACTCAAGAGCCTCCAACCATTCGCGAAGGATAGGCTCAGGACTGGCTTTAGCTGTGGGACTTTGGGGCTCTTGATGGGGCTGCGCCCAAGCCGGAGATATGAAGAGACTGTGGATTGCCACCAGCACTGCGTGGGACAGGTTCATACTTTTTAGTTCTCCCGGAAGTTCAAAGTAACACAAGCGGTGGGCCCACTGTAAATCATCACTGGAAAGCCCGTGATCCTCAGCACCAAAAACTAAATACACGGGTTCACCCTTATTAAGGATGTCGAGCTGGGGGAGTTCACCGAGAGGCAAAGAAGCTCGGCGCTTTCCCTGACGCCGGCTAAAAGCAATGCGCGGACCCGGAGGGTTGGCTTCAACGAAGGAGTCCCAGTCTTTATAGATCTTAGCATTTCGCAATGGACTCTGCCCTTGAGCGGCGCCTTGTCGGGCCTTTTCATCGAGTTCACAGGCTGGTGAAATTAAAAAAAGATCGCTGAGGCCATAATTACACATGATCCTTGAGACCATGCCGATGTTGCGCGGGTATTTGGTGGAAACCAGAACAATTTTTAAATCCAAGGTATCCTCCCAAAAAAGTTTTATAAGATTTGGTCAGCAAGAAGAAGACCATCATCAATGACGACGGCTTTGTCGGGATGGGACTTTTTAACCTCTTGCAGTTCTTCGATTAAGGTTGCACGTAAGGCCTCAGTGCCTTGGCATTGGTAAGCGAGTTCGATGAGTTCAAGCCGGAGCAGCCAATCTTCAACTGAGTTGCCTTCCATCTTAGATTGAATGGCAGCCAGGTCTTCAAACTTAAAGTCATCTTGTTGGCGCAAATTGCGTACGGACTGGTAAAGAGCATTTCGTTTCTGGTTTTTTTCTGAAAGAGTTCTTTTAGGGACCACTTTTTTGGCAAAGCTATCCGTGAGGCCATAACTATTGCGATCGGCGGGTCCAGCAAAAACGGACTGCACTTTTGAACCCACTGCCATATCAAAAACTCCCCAAGAAGGATCAAATAAGGTGCGCCCGTGAAAATGAACCGTGCAATCGGTAAAACTGATCATGCAAAGCTCACGGCGAGGGGTGCGCTCGGTGGATTTTACGACACCATCGACGACGACTCCGGATTCGAAGTCTATACGAGCCCGTTCTCCGATGACAATGCCAAGCTTTGCCAGATCTTCAGTGGAAGCCCAAGATAGGCAGTCCTCAAAACCTTTAACGTACCCTAATGGAGAACTAAAGCCATGGGAGTGGTATTCCTTATTGTGGCCTTTGAGTTCGTGTCCTCCCACGCAAAGTTGGGTGGGACCTTCGAAGCGGTAGTATAGGCACTCATCATCTTGGCTAATAAAATCCACAAGAATCCCCGAGATCTGTAACCCTGAGTTGAGTTGAACTGTGTTCACAGTTTCCGCTTCGATGGCCTTTTCTAAGCCAAAAATACCGCCCCGTTTATAGGCCATCCGGCTAGCTAACTCCTGCAACACTTCTTTTAAATGATCAAAACTTTTTGCCACAAACAGTTGGGGTTGTGGTTCGGTGATGTCATAACTGTAATCCACACAATCGACAGTCAGAGGAAGCTTTTTCACTTTGTCCTTTAAGCATTCTTTGGCCTCGCCATATGAGGAAAGGAGGCCAGCCCCATAAATTTTGGGGTTTTCGAGGCTGCCAATAAGACCATACTCTGCTGTCCACCAATTCATTCTGCCAAGCAGGGCGGCTTCAGAAGTTTTGCTCATGGAGTTATTAATTTGTTCTAGTCTTTTTTCGGCGGCTTGAATTTGCTCAGGTGTGGATTCGGGATTTTCTTTGATGTCAGACAGTTCTCGAATCGCTTCATACTGATCTAAGTCTTCTTTGGAAACAAGGGCGTTCTTTGCTACTTTTGCATATTGCTTTAAATAATCAGCAAAATCAGGATCAATCAAAATCGGTGCGTGGCCAGCAGCTTCGTGAACAATGTCGGGCGCTGGTGTGTAAAGAATATGATCGAGAGAGCGCATATCAGAAGCAATGGGTAAAATCCCTAAACTTTGTAATTCCATAAAAGCAGCCGGAGGAATGAATCCGCTGACTGGCACGGCTGCCCAACCAAACTCTTGCAATTTTTTGCACATACTATCAATGTTGGGAATTTCTTCGACGGTGATTCCCGTCTTTTTAAGTCCTTCTAAATAACAAGAGTGGGCATTTTGGCTTAAAAAATTTTTCAACTGTCGAAGAATATACCTCCACACAGCTTGGTCAATAGGCTGGTATTGAGTGGTGTCTTGCTCGACAATGAAAGGACGTAAGTGGGCCGGGATCTTTTCTTTGATCTTTTCGATGTTTTCCACTGCTTCCTCCGATTTATAAAAAGGGATCGTCTTTATCGAGGTAGGAGATATAGTCTTTAATTCCATCTTCTAAACTCCATTGTGGTTGATGAAACCCCATGCTTAAGAAGCGGTCCATTTTCGCTTCGGTAAAGTACTGATAACGGGGCCGAATATCCTCGGGAACATCAATCCAGTCGATCATCATTTCTTTACCCATATTACCAAACACATTGCGGGCTAAATCAAGCCAGGTGCGAGCTTTGCCAAATCCCATATTAAAAATGCCAGAATGGCCTTTGCCGTTAATGATTTCTTCAATCCAACGAGTGATGTCTTTCACATAAACAAAGTCGCGCAGCTGTTCGCCATCTTTGTAATCAGGGTTATGAGAGCGAAAAAGCTTGAGGCTGCCGTTCACATTGATTTGGCGATAGGCTTTAAACACGACACTGCTCATGTCTTTTTTAAAATATTCATTGGGTCCATAAACATTAAAAAAGCGAAGGCCCATCCAAAGGGGAGGGAATTCTTTTTCTTTTAACACCCAGCGATCAAAATTCACTTTGGAATCCCCATAAGGGTTCAGTGGTTTTAAAAGGTCGGGATCAGTTTGGTCATCAAACCCAAGTTCACCTTCACCATAACAGGCACCACTGCTTGCGTAGATAAAGCGAGTGTTGTTGTTGCGACACCATTCAAAAAGCTTTTGCGTGTATTCTGTGTTGTTCTCGCGCAAATAATCAACGTTCATCTCAGTCGTCGATGAGCAAGCTCCCATATGAACAATCCAATCTATTTTTGGATTTGTTTTTAAAAACTCAAGCAACTCATTTTTATCAAGAAACTTTTGGTAATCCCGCTTGCGCAAAATTCCTTCCCGTGCCGATGGTGGAACGGTATCGACGCAAATAATATCTTTGCGTCCGTTTTGATTGAGTTGCCAAACAATGGCACTGCCAATAAATCCTGTGGCTCCGGTGACTATAATCATGGGGGAAAATTAGATCAGTGGCCTCTCAGACACAAGACCCACAGTCCTAGTGGGCCCCTGATAGCGCGACGCATCCAAAGGCGGGGTCGCAAGGGTCTTTGGGTTGAAAGCGCAAAGGTGTGATTCCTCCTAAAGGGGTTCTCACATTGGTAGTCTGGCCTTGGTAAATGCGCGCCCCATAATTTTGCACCTGGCCTGCAAAAGTAAAAAAACGCAAATCAAATTTCATTTCGATAGCCTCGCCCTCATATTCAAAGCTCATCTTTCCCGGGGGGGCGAGCTCCTGGGCAAGAAAATCGGGGCTATAAATGCCCTCAAAAGCTTTACGAGAGATGCCACGGCCATTGAAAACACCTTTGCTGCCATAGGATTGACTGGGTTTAAAGAAAAACTTCTTTCTTTGGGCCCAAATTTCATCTGCCGAGTCAAAGTCACCAAACAAAAAGGTTTCGGGAATGATTTTCGCTAAGGTCTCGTCATTTTTTAGGAGATGCTTGCGCAGAAGGTTCATACGCCTTTTGTCGGCAAGCAGAGCGTACTCTCGTGGGTTTGGTGAAAAGCGCACTTGTCCCGAAAGGTAGTCTTCTCGCAAGGTTTTGGACTTTTCCTCCGAGAGGTAAAAATCGTTGTAGCGGTTATAGATATTGTTCGCTTTATTTTTGGGGTAGTCTGCCAGCGAAAGAATTTCACAGGGATGACCCAAGCTTTCAAACCACTCTTTGTAGAGCAAAAATTCAAAATAAAGCCCCTCATTTTGTGGAATCTCATCAAGAATATTGATGGCGTCGCCGTCTTTGAAGTCAAAAGCCGCTTTGAAGCTGGCATAAAGATGATCCATGGTCGGGTCACAACAGGTTTCCCCTTGAGCACAGCCCTGTAATACAATGGGCATGTACAGAGAGGCATTGGTGTTAATTTCAATAAGCTTTAAACCCATTTCTGGGGTGTAATGAAAATCAAAACAGGTGAGTATTGATGGGTAATCGGGAAAACTTTTAAAAGAAAGCTCAGGGGGTAGCTCTTCTTGATAGGCAGAACTGTTTTTAATCTCATAGACCCGTTTTACGAAAGATTGCACATTTTTTAATACTTCAACGGGTAGATCGATCACAAAGGGTGAAAAGAGGTTTTCGTTGATCAAGTTTTCTTTTCTGATCTGTGGAAAAGATTTTGGAAAACTTTGAGAAATAAAATCAAATAAAAGTTCTAATTTATTATGAGCCATAGAAAAGCGCGCCAAGAGGCGCGCGCCCCTAAAAGTGGTTAAGCGCTAACGTGCTTGTCACCAGGCTTCCACCCAGCACCGCAAAGTTCGCCGGATTGGAGTCCTTGTAACACGCGTAAGATTTCGCCAGCATCGCGGCCTACGCTAAGGTTATGAATGCCCATGTATTGAACAACGCCTTCTGGATCGATAATGAATGTCCCACGAGTGGCAATGCCAGCGTCTTCAAGAAGAACGCCAAAATCTCGGCTGACTCTTTTGGTGATGTCGCCAATGAGCGGGTAACCAAGATCCTCGAGGTCGTCCTTAATCCATTTGCGGTGAGAGTGAACGGAGTCCACGCTGCAGCCAATCACTTCAGCGCCAAGGTCTTTGAATTGCGGCAAGGCCTCACGAAATTGAGTGAGCTCGGTTGGACAGACGAATGTGAAGTCGAGCGGGTAAAAGAACAAAACGGTCCATTTTCCTTTGTAGTCTGCCAAGCGAATATCTTTGAATTCTCCGCCATCAACGACTGCGGGAGCTGTAAATTGTGGGGCTGTTTGGCCTATCATTGGCATGCGAGTCTCCTTTTTGAGCCTGAGTTTTCAATAGAAATAGGACTTTAACGCAAACGAGTCAAAAGAGAATTGAATTTCTGAAACCTGTCGTCTAGGGTCGCCCCATGGAGAAGTTGCCTGTGAAAATTGTATCTTGGAACGTCAATGGGATTCGTGCCTGCACGAAAAAGGGGTTTATCGATTTTGTTGAAAGGGAAAGGCCTGATGTTCTCTGCTTGCAGGAAACCAAGGCCCATAGCGATCAGCTGGATGAGACCATCCTAACCCCCTTAAATTACGACAGTTATTGGACCGCGGCCTCCACTAGAAAGGGTTACTCTGGAACGGCGACTTACACCACTTTGCCCGTGGAAAAAGTAGAGCATGGGATTGGGATTAAAAAGTTTGATGATGAAGGACGTTTTGTAGTGACCCAGATTCATGACGTCCTGCTCTACAATGTTTATTTCCCTAATGGCTCGGCCAGGGAAGAGCGCCACGATTATAAGCAAGAGTTTTTAAAAAAGTTCCATCGTCACCTGATTAAAAAAATGGCTTCAGGTCATAAAATCATTGTTTTGGGTGATTACAATGTAGCTCACAAAGAGATGGATGTTTACGACCCCGTTCGTTTGTCAAAAGTGAGTGGATTTTTACCTGAAGAGCGAGACTGGTTTCAACAGTTTTTGGACTCAGGTTTTATTGATACCTTTCGCTATTTTCACCCTGACGCCAAAGAAAGATTCAGCTGGTGGTCCTATCGAGAAATGGCAAGACCTGCTAACAGAGGCTGGAGAATTGACTACATCTGCGTCTCTGAGAACTTGAAGCCCCAGCTCAAGTCTGCAGATATTTGGGATCAACAAGAGGGGTCGGATCACTGTCCGGTTGTCCTTGAATTGGAGATTTAATGTTTTTGCGTTTGTTCTTATTAATGACCTTAATCCCGCTCGTAGAAATTTATTTTTTGATCCAATTGAGTGGCGTCATTGGTGGCGGCAACACTATACTGCTGATTATTTCTACGGGCTTGCTGGGAGCTTGGCTTTTGCGTCGGCAAGGAGCTTCCATTCTGCAACAATTACAACACAATGCAAGCCAGTCCCAGTTGCCTACTGATGCCATCACTAAAGGATTTTTTACTTTCATTGGTGGGGTTTTATTGCTTACCCCAGGTTTACTGACGGATGTTATTGGGATGTCATTGATTTTTCCCCCCACTCAGATTCTGTGGCGTAAATTTTTCCTGCATCAATGGGCTCGTGGTGTGCAAAGTGGAAACATTCGTGTTTATACAAGTGCTACTGGGTTTGGCGGTGGATTCTCACAAACTCATACCCGCAAGACTCGTCGCATTGATCATACAGTGATTGATGTTGAGGCCAGAGATGTTTCTGTAAGCAAAAACGACGAAATTTAATTGATAATGAGCCTGGATAGATAAGCCAAATAAGCCGTTAAAAACCCAAATCCGATGAGTTTTCTTTGCCAAGGGGCACGCAAAAAGAAGACGGCCCCAATGGCGAAGGTCGCCGTTAGCATCACCACCACATCCAGCGAAAGAATTTCTTCGTTCACTGCTAATGGAAAAAAGCTCGCGGTGAGCCCAGGAATGGCAAGGGTGTTGATGATATTGCTTCCAATGATATTGGCGATGGCCACTTCGTTGTGACCTCTCAGAGCGGCTGCCACAGAGGTTGCTAGTTCGGGAAGGCCAGTTCCGGCAGAAATAATGGTGATGCCAATCACTCGTTCACTGAGGCCCACCATGCGACCCAAATTGATTCCCGCTTCCAACGCCAGCTGCGCTCCGCCCACAAGACCAATGAAGCTCGCGACAAAAAAGAAAAGAGTGCGGTTCCAGCTCACATGGCTATCTTCCTCGATATCGCCGCCACCATTGCGATCCTGCAAAAAGGAAATTACGACAAAGGCAACAAGGCCCGCAAGCAGCATAAGGGCCTCATAAACATTGATAAATAAATCAGAAACCACATAAAAAAAGAGTCCAGAGGCTAGCAAAAGAATGGGCCAAGAGAAAAAGCTCGAGCGAACAATACCGCGAGGATTGAGCAAAAGTGCCAATCCTCCCACTAATAAGATATTGAAGGAATTCGATCCCACCATGTTGCCAATGGAGATATCACTGATTCCTCTGTAGCCTGCAATAAAACTGGTCACAATCTCCGGGGCCGAAGTTCCTGCGGCAATCAGAGTGACAGCGATCACGCTGGTGGGGATTTTCCATTTTTGAGCAATGCGCACCGAGGTTTCCACAAGCTTGTCGCCGGAAAGAACGAGAAGAGCAAAACCAGAGACTAGCATAAGAAGATTTTGAGCTAAGACCACGGGCCTGATCCTATCGGACATTTGTAGAGGAGTCACTGTTTCCCATGCTTGAGGGAGGCCACCGTGCTAGAATTAAAGAATGCACCATCTTTTTATCCAAGCCTTGATCAGTCTGGTTTTGTTGCCGTTTTCAGCCCAGGCTCTTTGCGTAAAAGTTGACCAGGCTAACTTAAGGATGAAGCCCGACGCGGGTGCCCCTTTGGCGTGGACTGTAGGTAAGTATATGCCGCTTCTGGAGCTAAAACGAAAGGGGTCTTGGTACTTAGTTCGCGACCTTGAAGGCAAAAAGATGTGGATTTATTCAAGCTTGGTTACAGACCGTTATGATTGTGCCGTGATCAAGGCGAAGACGACCAATCTTCGAAAGGGGCCGGGAACCAAGTTTGGTAAAACCCACTTGGCTCAAGCCCATCGTTACCATCCCTTTAAAAAGTTAGATCGCGATGGTGGCTGGTTAAAGTTGGAAGATGACTATGGTTATAAGCACTGGGTTTTTGAAAAAAACCTGTGGGAACCTTTGAATTATTCCACTTTGACCTATTAAGGACCCTTTTTTCCGAAAAAAACAAAATTTCAAAGCTATGCGCTAACGACCTGTTTCAGGTTCTGACATAAAATTTTAGAAGGCAGCAAACCCGCGCCAGTTCTGGTTTTTATAGATTTTTTTAATAGAAGCTATAAGTGAGCTGTGGATAGAAATGTTGGGCAAAGGTCTGGAATTTCAGGACTTTTCCAGTACTGTGCGGGTAAAAACTTGCCTTTTTTCTGTGTGGCGTGTCTAAATAGATCAGTTCCAGCGATGGGGCTGAAGAAGAATTACTAATCATGACACATAAACAACCGGGGGGGATGGCATGTCGTCACTTAGTAAAGAGTTAGTAGAAGATTGCAAAGCAAAGCTTCTCACCTCTAAGGAAGAATTACTCAACCGTGTCCGCGATATTCGCAAGAATCTTCATATCGAAGAAAAGGGCGGGGATGAGGCTGATCAAACCGTTCGAGTTCTTAACGAAAGCGAAGTGCTCGGGCAACACGATAGAATCCGTAAACAGCTTTTTGAGATTGAGCAGGCTTTGGGTCGCATCGAAAATGGCTCTTATGGCATCTGTGAGGAAACCGAAGAATATATCGAAGCTGATCGTCTTCGTGCCATTCCTTGGACGCGCTTGAGCATTGAAGGTGCTGAAATTCGCGAAAGTCTTAAGAGAAAGTACGCTCGATAATCAAGGCTCGCTGTTTTCTGAGGCGAGCTGAGCATCGATTTCTTGCTGAATCTCTTGGGCTGTCCAAAGGTGACCTTTGCCTACGCCTGGACAAAATTTCGCAACATCTTGATTCCAAGTTTTTGCATCCATCACTTCGGGCCAAAATGGCCAAGTCCGACATTGGGTAGGACGCCCTTCATAAATTTGACAGCGTTTCTGCTTCAAAAACATACATTCGCCATTTTCGCCATCGATCAGATGAAAGTAGCCATCGGTTTTTTTGCAATATTGGCGAGTGAACTCACTCGTGGTTAGCTGCAAAGCCTTGGCCATGCGAATGCGATCCTCTTTGGTCATGTAAACAAAGCCGTAGCCGTCATGAGAAACACAACACTTTCCAGAGCCCTGGCACTCAAAGCGAATACCTTTTTTCCACCATAGGTCTTTTTCCATATTGAGCTTATGCTACAGTGATTTTACTGTCTTGAACAGGGGCGAATTTGTCCCAATGTAAAACAGCTTGGCCTCAAATTTTGGAAATCCCCACAATCGATGAGATTATAGAGAGAGTTGGGGGGAGCCATGCGTGGGTTAGTTGTTTACCTTTTAGGGGCCTTCATTTTAATTCAGCTCTTTCAGAACTGCGGAAGTCCTGACGGGACCTCGCAAAATTATGCCTATGAGTCGACCGAAAATGATAGCTTGAGCGTCAAAGGGGCGACCCAACAGGTAGAGGCCTCAGGTGGCGTTTCCATTTCTCTGAATATTCCCGAGCAAGACAAGAAAGAATTGGTAACCAGTGGACTTACGATTTTTCGTGTTCAATGGTTTTTTGCCCACCGGGATGGCACCCTCGTTCCCTTACAAGGAGCTGTGTATTCCTATACGATTCCATTTCCAACGCCGGATCACTCGGGACTTTATATTGCTAAAGTTGTAACGAGCGAAGGTGAGTTTGAATTTAAATTCCATCTCAATGTTGGAGAAATTCCAGGAGGAAGTGCTTTTTTATTTATTCGATACAACGACTCTTTGGACAGTCGCGGTCTTATGCCACAACAGCAAGGACGGTCAATCTGTATGTCTACTGCTGCTGGCCAGGCTAATAAATGGGTGCGTTGTTACTTTAGTGAGACGGAGGAACTGGGTGATCAAATTGAACCCTTCTATAGTCGCCGGCCAGGGGAGCTCAACATTAAGGAGTTTGCCGGTAGTCAGTCGGCCTTGCGCAAAGTCACCCAGAATATCACCGAAGCCATGGCGATCCGCGTTTGCGCCAACCATATTGCTGCAAATAGAAATAAGCAGTTTAAATGCCATTGGCAGGATAACTACAGTGAAAGCACCAAGCAAATTTTCCCAAATGTTCGGGGGCAGCTCGTTATTAAAAAGAAGCAAGGAGCTAATTTCGTACAAATTCTAGCAGTCAACAATGTGACCCGTAATCAAGCCGTATATGCCTGCCATGATCGAGCCAAACAATTAACCGAAAGTGTTCGCTGCTGGTTTAGAAATGAGTTGTTCTGGTATGAGCAATAGATCTGGGCTCTCGAATGAGAGCCCAAAAAATTTCTAGTATTTAGCAATAATAGAAGTGGTGAAAGTGTAGTCTTGGTATTTCAGACCAGGGGCCGCAGCTTTAAATCGATAGCGCCCTTCGTAAGCAACTTTCAAAGAAAACAAGTCACTAAGTACTGAAGTCAGGTAAGGGCTATAATTGATACGTTGGCTTTCTGCAAAGTCATTGATGTCAGGCAAGAATTCGATCCATAGACCCAAATTCACGCTTTTACTATACGAATAATCATACTGGTTGAACAGGCGTACAAAGTGGTACTCAGGATGAATTCCCTTTTCAGGATCGGCAGTGACATAAAGTTCCTTTGTGTACCGGTAACCAAGTTCAGTAAAAAACTTAGAGGTATCATTTTTCAGCCAAAAATATTTAGCACCAACGTCGGTATCTTTTGCCTCGCGAACATTTTGAAAGCGGTCACCTCTCCATCCGTGTTGGGCAAAAAGATTGAATCTTTCTGGTGTGATCACCTTCTCATAGCGAAGGGCTGCAGACCAATTCTCGGCAGTTTGGTTGGTTTTGTTAGTGGTTACATCTAAACCTTGGGTTTGGATGTAGTGGCCAGTCAGTTTTAGGAGGCCGTAGCTCCAATCATACTCGGTGGCCTGTTTGAAACTGGTAGTTTCAGAGGACGAGTTTCCGCCGGTAACCACGTAACCTAAAGAGCTTTCGTGGCCTAGGGCCTTTTTTTCTTCAGCTTTTGCCTCTTCGGCAAAGGCACTCGGGAGCGAGGATAAAATCAGTAATAGATAAACAGCAATCGCTTTCATTAAGAACTCCTTTTAAAGGGTCCTTGAGTATGACGTTTGTGAGGCCATGTCTAATATTTACGCATGAAATCAGTTACTTTTGGCTATGAAAGAGGGATCCACAAAGCTTAAATAGAACACGAGCTCCCACATTGCCATCCCAACTATCCATAGAATTGGGTTCAGCGCCAGGTGAGACCTCACAGAGATCAAAACCGACGATATTTCGGCCACTTTCCGCCAAATGGAAGAGCAGGGTCTCCATTTGTGCAAAGCTAAGTCCTCCAGGGACGGGGGTTCCGGTATGGGGGCACAGAGTGGGCTCCAAGCCATCGACATCAAAAGAGATATAAACTTTTTGGCCAAGTTCGGTAACTATTTGCTGGCAAATATCCCCCCAAGCTTCGCCTTGGGCCAGTTGCCGATTGACCTGAGAGTCATAAAAGGTGGCAATGTGATTATGGTTTTCACCAAAGCCTCTTTCTTCAGGGCAAAAATCCCGGATGCCGACCTGCACGAGCTTTTCGGGTTTTAGCTCTTCCATCACATTTCTCATGATGGAGGCATGGGAGTAGTGAAAACCTTGGTAGGCTTTTCGTAAATCCATATGAGCATCAAACTGTAAAATACTTATGGGTCCATGTTTTTCAATAAGCGCTTTGATCAAGCCATAGGGGGCAGAATGATCACCACCGACTAAAGCGCAATAAGGACTTTTTGAAAGAACGTCCCTGGCCTGTAGGTAAATGGACTCGTTGGTTTTTTTTGAACATTGGTTGAGGAATTTTAACTCTTCTTGTTCACCAGGGTTTAAAGACTCTCCCTGCTCCAAACGCTCCTTAATTTTTAAGGCTCGTCTTTTTAAAACGGTGGAGTTGTGAATGTGTTCCGGATCTGGCTCAACCATGTAGATACCATTTTGATAAAACTCACCGTAAAGGGCATCAGAGAGATCGAGCTGTTTGCTGGAGGTAAAAACCGTGCTGGGGCCCAAAGCGCAGCCTTCACCGTAGGAGGTAGTCATCTCCCAGGGGGCTGATAAAATAACAAGCTGACTTTCTTCCTGACTATAGGGAAGGGAAAAAACACCATTGTTGAGATTGCCAGTAGCATTGGGATCAAAACTCATAAACTATGCCTAAAACAAACTGATGTAGAGAGCAAGGAAAAGCACAATGGCCACAGAAATAGCAATGGTGAGCTTTTCAAAGTTGTTTTCAATCCAATCTCGAATTTGGTCTCCCATAAAGAAGATAAGAGTCCCCAAGATGAAATAGCGCAGGCCGCGGCTTGCAATAGCACCAAGCACAAAAGCCGGCAAAGGGGCACCAACCACGCCAGCGGCAATGGTAAAAATCTTAAAAGGAATGGGGCTAAAACCCGCAATAAAAATCGACACAAAGGTAGCTCCATGCAGGCTTTGCACGACCACATTAAATTTGGCTTCTGGAAAAACATATTGAAAGAAAAATCCAGAAATTTGTTGCCACACCTGCATGCCAATATAGTACCCGCCCAATGCACCAATGACGGAAAAAAGAGTGGTTAGAAAAGCATAATACAAACTGCGCTTCGGTTTACCAAAACCCATCGCTAGCAAAAGGGGATCTACGGGCAGTGGAAAAATAGAGGCCTCGAGAAAAGACAAGATAGCAAGGGCCTTGGTGTTGTGTTTGTGTTCAGCCCATTTTAACAGCCAGTGGTAAAGCTGGTGGAGTTTATCAAAGATCATTTTCATGGCTAGAGGATCCTCCATCGAGATACTTGGGGTAGAGTAGGGAGATCATTTTTCTGAAAGAGTCTTGCTCGCTAAGAAAGACGAATAAGGCTGTTAGTAAAATAGAGATAGGGATGGTTGCAAAAATAATTTGCTGAATTTTATCACCGGATTCAAAACCAGCGCGTGCGGGTAGGGTGGCTAAAACAGCACAGGCTAAGCCACGCGGTCCCATAGAAGACAAAGTCAGAGCATCCATTAAGGAATAGTCTCGTTTGGGGGTAAAAATCAGGCGAACAACTAAATAGCGGGTAGCAAAGATGGCCAAGGCTAAAATGGCTCCAACGGAAACTAACCAGATATTACCCAACTGAATGAGCATTCCCAGGTAAAGAAAGAAAAAGGTCTTTAATAAAAAAGTGATTTCCCCGAGAATTTCCATTTCTTCGTAAGTGACGGGAACTTTGCTAAAAAATTGGGTCATCCACTTTGGCAAAAGATTCAAGTTGGCCAAACAAAATCCTAAACAAAGTACTCCCATGGCGCCATTCAGTCCCATCAATTGGATGAGGCCGTAGCTAAACAATGCCCAAGCTTCGCCCGCAAAGCGTATTTTAGTCATCACCGGGAGATATTTTTTAATAGCAGCCCATACAAAAGCTAAGAGAATGCCCGATCCCATAGAGATAAAGGTTTTAGGGCCGACATTAAAAAAGATACTGTAGGCGTCCATATTGCCAGCAAGAAGTCCTTCTAAGACCACCAAAAAAAGAACAATGGCAAAAATATCAGTAAAAGCAGATTCTAGGGAGAGCACGGTTTTTGTTTTTTGCTTAATGCTTAAAAACTTAACCATGGGAATGACAATGGCAGAAGAGGTAGAGCCAATGCCAAAAGCAACCAAAAGCGAATAGGGCCAGCCTACGATTGGAGAGGTCAAAGTGATCGCAATGATCGAAATTGAAGTAAAGCTCAGAATGGCCAGAACAAGACTGGGTAACCATGACTCTTTGAGATCTTTTGTGGAAAGCTGAAGTCCAGCCTCATAGAGAATCACAATAAGGGCAACTGTCGACAAAAGGTTTCCCACTTGTCCCAAGTGAGATTGATCAACAATGCCGAAAACAGGACCGATCAGATATCCAATCGCGGTCAAGAGCAGAAGATCGGGAATTTTTGTTTTAGCAAAAAGCCATTGCAAAGCGTGGCCGCCAAAAAACAAAACGGCCATTCCAATGATTGCATATTCCATGCAGAGAGCTTATCACGCTTCTGGTTCTTCTAGGTAGGTATATCCTGCCAGGCCCTCTTGATAATAACGCATTAGGGTTCTCGCTTCAGCTTTGGTCATTTGCCCTTCGAGAATGCTCCCCTCGGCGGCCCGGCGCACTTGCTGAACTAATTCCTCGAGATTGTATTGCACATAGGAGAGAACCTCGCCAACAGTATCGCCCTCGACAACATCATCAACCGTATAGCCCTGCTCATTAATAGAAACATGGACAGCATCAGTATCACCAAAAAGGTTGTGAAGATCGCCAAGAATTTCCTGGTAGGCGCCCACCAAAAATACCCCCAAATAGTAGGGCTTATCTTTAATAAAAGGATGGACGGACAAAGTGTTTTGGGCTTCACCCGTTTCAACATCGATAAATTTGGCAATCTTTCCGTCAGAATCACAAGTTAAGTCAACGAGAGTGGCCTCTTGTTCGGGCTTTTCATTGAGGCGATGGATGGGGATCACTGGGAACATATGTCCAACTGCCCATGAATCAGGGAGGGATTGGAAAACAGAGAAGTTGCAGAAATAAGTATCAGACAGAAGAATTTTTAATTCTTCGTAAAGGTCAACATGATCATCCTCGCCACGAGTGAGATCGAGCATGCGAGTGGCAATGGACCAAAAATATTGTTCAATTTTGGCTTTTTCTGCGAGGCTCAAAAGTCCAAAAGTAAAAAGCTGCAAGGAGTTTTCATGGAGGTCCATTAAGTCATGGAAGTACTCATTAACATTTTGTACATCAAGAGTTTCATAAATGTATTTTAGTTCCAATAAAACTTTATGCTCATTTTTATCAACAGCAGGAGGGGCATCTACTTTCTCAACTTTATTCAACCCAAGGACATCAAAGATAAGCAAGGAATGATGAGCCACCAGAGCGCGACCAGCTTCCGTAACAATATTTGGTGTTCGGACGCTCTTTTCTTCGCAAACCCCCTGAATGATAGAAACCACATCATTGGCATATTCTTGCACGGAATAATTGACCGAGCTATCGGTAGAAGATGAGCCATCATAATCCACCCCAAGGCCACCGCCCACATCGAGGTAGGTTGGGTTAGCGCCCAAGCGGCAAAGTTCAGAATAAACTTGGGCTCCTTCTTTTAGGGAGTTTTTAATGGTTTTAATGTTTGGGATTTGCGAGCCAATATGAAAGTGAATCAAGTCTAGACAATCAACGATATTCTCTTTTTTCAAAATTTCAAAGGCGCGAAAAATTTCTGAAGTGGTTAAGCCAAATTTAGAGCGCGCACCACCCGAGTCGACCCAGCGACCTGAAGCTTTGGATTGAAGTTTTGCGCGCAAGCCAATTTTTGGTTTGGCATCAAACTTTTTACAAGCCTTGATAATGAGATCCAGCTCCTCCAACCTTTCCACAACTACGATCGTATTTTTACCAAGCTTGCGAGAAAGGATCGCTGTTTCGATATACTCCTGGTCCTTAAAACCATTGCATAAAATAAGAGCTTGAGGGTCTTCGGTTTTGGCAAGCACAACGAGAAGTTCTGGCTTGCTCCCGCACTCAAGTCCCAAGTGAAATTCATTGCCAACGCGAACCACTTCGTCAATCAAATGCTTCTGTTGGTTGACTTTAATAGGGTAAACCCCTTGGTAGGTGCCCTTATAATCCATGGATTCCATGGCTTTTTGGAAGCAGGTATTTATCAGACGAATGCGTTCTTTGATAATGTCTGGAAAGCGAATGAGCATGGGGCAGCGGATACCGCGTTCTTGTAAATCCTCGGTCAACTCAAGAAGGTCCACATGTTCGTTTTGTGGTCCATAGGGAGCTACGATGACGTTACCTTTTTCGTTGACGTCAAAGTAACCATTTCCCCATGTGGAGAGGCCGTAGAGCTCTTTTGCCTTTTCTAGATTCCAGTCTTTCAATTCCAACTCACTTTACAATCAGGTTTAAAATTCGTCCGGGGACATAAACAATCTTATTTAAATCCTTTCCATCGAGAGCGGCTTGGACGGCAGCAACCTCACGAGCCGCAGCCATAGCCTCGTCCTGAGAGGCCTCTTTGGCTATGTCAATAAGACCTCGCTTCTTACCATTGACCTGCACGGCAATGGAAATAGTATCTTCAATCAGGTAATTTTCTACATACCTTGGCCATGGCGCCAGGGAGACAAAGCCCTCCTCGCCCATTTTCTCCCAGATTTCCTCGCACATATGGGGAGCAAAAGGAGCAAGAAGCAATATCAGATTCTTAAGAAGGTCTTTGTGAGAGGCCTCTTCTTTGTAAATTTCATTGGTCAAAATCATCAGCGCACTGATGGCGGTGTTGAAGCTCAGGCTTTCGATGTCATCGCCCACTTTTTTAATGGTCTTGTGCAAAACCTTTTTTAAATTTTCTGAGTAATCTTGGTCAGTTCCTCGAAAGCCTCCGCTGTCATCGACACAAAGTCGCCAAACTCTTTCCAGGAATTTGCGAACCCCGTTGATCCCCTTGGGATTCCAAGGCTTGTCTCGTTCCATGGGGCCTAAGAACAAAATAAAGCAGCGAAGGGCATCGGCACCATACTCTGCTTGGACTTCATCGGGATTGACCACGTTGCCGCGGGACTTAGACATTTTTTCCCCATCCGGCCCGAGTAGCATGCCTTGGTGGGCCAGTTTTTGAAAGGGCTCGTCCGTGGTGGCAAGACCAGCATCATAAAGCACCTTTTGCCAGAACCGAGCATAAAGCAAATGACCAACGGTGTGCTCCGGGCCACCGACATACAGGTCGACAGGCATCCAGTACTTTTGCTTTTCGATATCGCAAAAGAAATTGGAGTTGTGGGGGTCAATATAGCGCATGAAGTACCAAGACGAACCTGCTGAACCTGGCATGGTGTCAGTCTCGCGTTTGCCAGTGCGGCCATTCTTTTGGTAGTGAACCCAGTCAGTATTGCGGGCGAGAGGCGGGCGACCGTCTTCGCTAGGTTCGTAATTGGCCACCTCAGGAAGCTCCACAGGAAGTTCTAGTGGATCAACAACCTCGGTTTTTCCATCATCAAAATGAACGATAGGAAAGGGTTCGCCCCAATAACGCTGCCGACTAAAAAGCCAATCGCGCAATTTATATTGCAAAGTCTTTTTGCCAATCTTCATGTCTTCAAGTTTTGCGATCATTGTATCAATGGCTTGTTGTTTATCCATGCCATCAAGAAAATCAGAGTTGCATAATTGACCGTCGCCTTCAAAGGGGAGATCATCGTCGCTTTCGAGAACACGCACCACCGGGATCTCAAATTGACTAGCAAATTCAAAATCGCGAGTGTCGTGTCCAGGGACCGCCATAATGGCCCCAGTTCCATAATCCATTAAAACATAATCGGCAATCCAGATGGGGATTTCATTGCCAGTCAAAGGATGCAAACTATAAGCCCCGCTGAAGACACCGGTTTTGTTGGTGTCAGACTTGCGATCAATTTCTGATTTGCGAGACGCCTCATCCACATATTTTTCAACAGCCGCCTTTTGCTCGGCGGAGGTGATTTTTGCCACCAAAGGATGCTCGGGAGAGAGAACCATAAAGGTCACGCCAAAGAGGGTGTCAGGTCGAGTGGTAAAAATCTCCATTTTATCGTCAAAACCTTTGATCGAAAAAGTCACCTCAGCGCCAATAGACTCGCCAATCCAATTGCGCTGACCTTCTGCCGTGCGCTCAGGCCAATCAATTTTATCAAGATCTTTGAGTAGACGATCGGCGTACTTGGTGATTTTTAACATCCACTGTTTCATGGGCTTGCGAATAACTGGGTGACCACCGCGCTCGCTTTTGCCATCGACCACTTCTTCGTTAGCGAGAACCGTTTTTAAAGCTGGACACCAATTCACTGGAACTTCTTTTTGGTAGGCAAGACCTCGTTTAAAAAGTTCCGCAAAAATAAATTGTGTCCAATGGTAATATTCAGGATCACAGGTCGCGATCTCCCGCGTCCAATCAAAACTCATTCCAAAAGCCTTGAGTTGCCGACGAAAGTTTTCAATGGCTTTATGGGTGGTTTCTGCAGGGTGAATTCCGGTCTGAATGGCGTACTGTTCGGCCGGCAAACCAAAGGCATCGTAGCCAATGGGATGGAGAACATTGAAACCTTTTTGTCGTTTGTAACGGGAGACCACATCGGTGGGAGTGTAGGAACACATATGACCAATATGAAGGCCTGACCCCGAAGGGTAAGGAAACATATCCAAAGCATAAAATTTGGGTTTTTCCGAAAAATCTTCTGCGACAAAGGCCTGCTTATCTTCCCAGGATTTTTGCCACTTACTATCGATCTGTTTATGGTCGTAGGACACCGAACACCTCTTCTCGTAATGGGCGGCATCTTAGCAACCTCTTGACCTGGACTCAAGTCAACAAACACCTGATTTTCTTAACTTTGCTGGTAACTGTGGCTTAAAATAGAGCCTATGGCTGATCAGGCAAAAATACTTCTCGTTGATGATGACCACGATAACCTCAAGATCGTGGGCCGCCTCCTAGAAAAGGCGGGCTACGAGATCCTGGCCGTGGATTCTGGGGCCAAGGGGCTCGAGGCGATTGATGATTTCAGACCCGATCTCATTCTCTTGGACGTCAACATGCCTGGGATGGATGGGATGCAGACGATCCAGAGGCTCAATGAAAAAAAGGTCACTGCGGCGGTGGTTTTCGTCACGGCCAATACGGATACCGACGATGTGATTCGTGGGCTGGATGCAGGTGCTTTAGACTACATCTCCAAACCTTTTTCTGGGATGGAGCTTTTGGCGCGAGTGCGTGCTCAACTGCGCGTGATTAAATTGCAGAACGAATTGCGCGAGGCTAATAAAAAATTACAAAGTATGGTGGATATTGATGATCTCACCGGTCTTTACAATATGCGTTCTATCTACGAAAAAGTGGACAATGAAATCGAAAGATCCCGTCGCTATGGTCACGGTGTGGCCGTGGTGATGCTCGACATGGATAACTTCAAACGAGTGAATGACAACCACGATCACTTATTTGGAAGTTTTGTACTGAGCGAAGTGGGCAAGATCATCAAAGACACTATGAGGTCAGTCGACTTTGCCGCAAGATATGGTGGGGATGAGTTCCTCATTTGCCTTACCCACACTGGCATGGAGGGGGCCCTCATCTTTTGTGAGCGCTTACGCAAAGCTCTCGAAAAACATGATTTTGTCAGTGGACCTGATTCTATTAAACTGACAGGTAGCATGGGTTGTGCGGTGATCCTCGGAGGAGAGCCCCCCATTGATGCCAGGTCATTGGTTCGTTATGCTGATAAAGGCTTATACACGTCAAAAGAAACGGGACGCAATAAAGTGACTCCCGTAGATCTTCTTAAGGACACGCCCACGGATAACGGTAAACACGAACAAGTCTCTTAAGGGAAGCCGTGATATCGGGAGGTCTCCTCTCTTTAGTAAGTATAGGCCGATCTGATTGAAATTTTTTACCGATCCCGCAATTGTTTTGACCATGATTCCGTAAAAAATATATGACCTTCATATGGAAAAATGGATCCTCGTTGTTTTTTTATGGCTTGCCATGCCAGCTTCATCCCAAGCGCAAAACAAGTGTTCCGATCTTTTTCGGCTCATTGATCCCCCATTGGTGACAAAACCTGTGGAGGAGGAAATCCTGGCTCTGCTTGAAAGCCCTCAGGTGGACTTTGCTGAAGTGAAGGATTTAGTTTTTTCCTCGCTTACGGGTTTTGAACCGGCTCAAATTCTTAAGCACCAAGGGGTTCATATTCATAATTTGCAAACCTTAAAGCCCCTTCGCCCCTTTGCTAATGTCATTCAAACGGTGAACTGGGAGGGCGGATCCTATTTTGTGCAAAAAAGTGGGGGAGCTGAAAAGCATTTCAATAGTTTTTGGGGCCGATTTTTCAACATTCATCCTCAAGACCCTGCGGCCATTGCCATTCATCAGCAGGCCGGCCAAAGTGGTCAAGTCTGGGTCAATCTTGCGGTGGGGTGGACCCGTGCCTCTGGTCTAGAGATTCAAACCGCAGAAGGAGCTTTAAAAGGGATTGGGCAGGGCTTGGAACTTCGCACTTTTGATTTTACTAACGAAAAAGGCGAAAATCTATCCCTATTAGTCCTCTCGGGCCTTGGCTCGCAACCAGCCCACCACCGTCTGCTCAAGTCACTCATTCACAAATTGCAAGATCGCTATTTGGATTCTTTTTAAAGTGTTTGGAGCCAATTTGTGTTGGCTCCTTTTGATTGGGCTCATTAACGTGTGCTGCTACTATGTGAGACACACCTGTTGCTCGGGTTGGCGGCTTTGCAATTGAGATAGGTGCGAAGCTGTAAAGTATCGGATTTCATTTTTTCAACACTGTAGCCCTCTCGGAAAGCATAAACACCAAAGTTAGATTTATAAGCATGACTTCGCAAATCGTCACCGTAGCCTGTATGCAAGGCCCTTTGAACATCAAAAATGCGATTGCGCTCCTTGTTGATTGCTCGCTCCTTTAATCCTTGCAAAAGAATTCCAGGCATATGTTTGGCTAGCAACCATGCCTGTTTTAAAGTAGAATCTGTCTCGTCATGGGTGTAGCGCCCATCGAGATCTTCGAGCATCTTGTTGAGACCAGTGGTATTCATGTCTTCGGCAACCGTAATAAATTCTTTTCTTGTGATCTTAGTTATCTTTTTGCATTTGGGTTTCTTGAGGTTTCTCGGGGAACCGTATCCCTTGGGGATGCGAACCCGGCCGCGAGTTGCTGGCTGATCGCGGTCATACTTTTCTTGGAAATGCTTTACCAATTGAGCATTATTATTTTTAGCCATGTGGATAAGATCTTTAGATGAAAAATGACAATCTAAATAGAGTAGGGCTTCATCTTTTGTACCCGGATTAATAGTGGCAACGATGAGACCATGTTCGGCAACAGTGTCACCCAAGATGTCATCATTGTTCATAAATATTTGCAAATTTTGACCTTGGGTAAAGAAGAGATCCTGGTTGGCATTGGTCAAAAAATGGTGGGTGGCTGGGTAAGGCGCGTTGTCCTCGGGCGTAGAATTGCTATCAGTGGTTTCAGAGGCCGGGGAGCGATCCCCTTTGTCGGCATGAGTGCAAGCGCCAATGGTGGTGCAAAGAAAAGACAATAATAGAAGACTCTTAAGTAAGCTCATAGTGATCCCTTTCGTTTCTTTTTAAAATATTTCGAAGGGGAGAGGTGGCAAAATACATTGTCCTTTTCCCCAGCTGTCCCAAAAAGAATGCGAAAAAGGTGCCAAGGTCATAAAAAGGGGCTTAAGGCTCAGCTGTAAAAAGGGGGAGGTAAGCCGTTTCAGAATGAGATTTTACAACTGTGTAAAAGTTTGACCCCTGTTCATTCCTGAGTGTAGGGAGCTAACGAGTCACTGACATTTTTTGTTTTTCGCTGGAAACATTCTCCCAAAAAGGCACTGAATTCAAATGATAAGGCACAGATTTTGAAATGAAGGATTCTAAACCTATATATTAGGAGAATCCATGAAATCTATGATCCTATCTTTATTAGTCGTTTTTGCCCTATTTGGCATAGGCTGTGACTCCCTTGATTCCACCTTTGGTTGTAGCAAGAAAAATGATCAACCTATTGATTTGCAGTTGGGCGAACCAGGAAAAACTGATGTCCAAAACGAAATTCCTGAAAATAAAGAAGTGGAAGTTCTTGGTGCTCAAGAACGTATCGAGTTTGTTGGCGAGGACGGAACCGCTTGGATTCACCACGATGACGGACGCAAATTCAATGACGGCGACATTGTCGTAGGCAATGAAGATCAAAAGTATCTTTTGAAAATCAAGAAAGTAAATGAGCGCTATCAGAAAAAATCCAAAGTGTTGCTGCGTCAGTCCCGTATTGCAGACCTAGTCGATGGGAAGGACGCTCGACTTCAGCTCACATCAACCCCTGTTTATAGCATGGATGATATGAACGATCTTAATCGCAAAGCTTTAGAGCACAAGAGTGACGGCCAAACTGTCTATGAAACTGATGAAAAAGGAAAAATCACCATTCGCAATCTTGAGCTCTTTTCCATTGATATCAATAATGATGGCAACTTTAGCAAAGGGGTCAATAAGATTTTAGGAATCCCCGTCAAAGACCCTTATGATCGTTTTGAAGTCTCGGGAGCCGCTGGCGGAAAATATCGTGCCGTCGTGAATGAAGCCACAATAGAAATCATTCCCACCATCCGCAATGAGGCCGAGTGGAGCTGGGGGCGTATTAAAAAAATGAATGCCCGTCTCGACACTCGCGTGAAATATAAAATGGATGTGACTTATGAAGCGGCTGGACACATTAAATTAGAGCTATTAATGAAAAAGTTTATGCCAAAAAAAATCATTCCTGTGCGAGTGCCAGGAACACCACCAGTCTATTTAGATATTGAGCTCGCTATGCCAGCAGGAGCCTCGTTAAAATCAGAAATGGCTGGCACGAGTCGAGTTATTTTTGAAGCTGAGTATGAGTTTTACTCTTATGTGAATTATGATGAAAACGGCCTTTCTCACAATAAAGATTATCGCACCACGGTAAACTCAAAAAAGATTTCTGTGAATGAATCCACCATGAAAGTGGACGCGGAAATATTCTTAAAGCCCATGGTCACGGCTCGCTTTTATCGAGTGGTGGGGGCTGCTGGATATGTTAGGCCTTATTTGCGTGGTGAAATCGAAATTCCCGAAGTTTACAAAAAAGATGATCTTTTCATTGGCGCCAATGGAGGGGTAGCTTTGGAACTCTCTGAGCCGATCTTTCTATCCAATGTCGTGAGCTATTCACCCGATGAGTATGAAATCTTTAAAACCTCTTTTGACCTAGATGGCAAAGGAAGTGACCCATTAACGCCGCAAAAAGTGGACCCACAACTGCAAAAATCAGTGACGGTAAACCAGATAGGCCCCGAAGGTTTTGTCGTTTTTGATTTAAAAGAAAAACGAGATCAATTTATGCGTTACGAATTGGTCTCAGGTACAGCAAAAGGGGTCATGGTTCCTTCTGAAACCTTTTTTATGGATGGGAAGCTTTACTATTGGCCCCTTCCGGGCTCTACCGAGGAATCTTTCAAGGTGCGCATTACCAGTAAAGATGGAAGCTCTGAAGAAGTGGAGATTTTAGTCAAGCCTACGGATGAAGTCCTTAAAGAGGTTTCCCAGGATCGCTTTGGCACGACCACCAATTCTTATTTGGTTTCCACAGAGGCTCCCGGCCAATTTGAGAATCGCGTTCCCCATCATCAGCTCGGCGGACAGGGAATCATGGCTGTAGAGACTGAGTTTCCGCCAGAGCTAGAGTTTTGTATGCATGAAATGAATCAGGTCCCTGGAATGAGTCGCTCCATATTGCAAATCGCTACCCACTTGGGTTGGTCTTGTCCGCGTCTACTGGATCATTACACTCGCTTTATGGAGCGCAACCATGGAAGCAATAAAGAAGAAGACGTGAGGCGTCCAAAATCTATGATCCAAAATATTCAGTTCAACCCTAAAGAAGCCTCCTTTGAAGTGCGTGATTCAGAAAGCTTTCTTGGTTATATTCTAGAAAGAACTCCAAATGAGTTGCACTGTCGCCCAAGAATCACCATCAGTCGTCTTCAATCAAAAACTCACTTTGGCTTTGTTCTAGATGTTGTTGACTGTGGTCTTGATCAGTACTGGGTTTCTGGCTTCCAATATGTTGATGCTAGTACAAAAGCTCCATTTGAATCTAAAAAAGAGATGAATGAAAAGGGATCTCATGGCTTAAGCCGCATCACATTTCAACGCAGTAAAGAGGAAGTGAGAGATAGCGAGCAGCTCATGATCGACTTGACTCGTGGTCGCGCTTCGTGGATCAATATCAGTTTAGCGGCAGAGCCCAGTTACGAGTCCGATAGCTTTCGTGATGGGAACGAAGAGTCCAATGTGCGGGTCTACTTTTCTATCGATGAAAACTTAGAGCCTCAGATTGAAAAGGTCATCGACCTCAGCTCAGACTTTCCTTATTCTGAAAATAGACCCGTTCTAAGAAATAAAGATAAAAAAAATTAAATTTCCCTGAGTGAAGAGAGTGTTTTTTCGCGATTGTCTCGCGACAAAAACACTCTCTGAGCGCTACATTTTTGAGGGCGCAGGAATCCCAAGTAAAGCCAATCCCTGTTCTAGGGCAGCTTTTGTAGCGCCTGCTAAGGCCATGCGAGCCGCCTTCAAGCCTTCATCGTCGATCTTTCCAATGGGACAGTTTTGGTAAAAGCCATTAAAAAATTTAGCTAGGTCGTAAACATAATTGCAGATGCCAGAGGTTTTGTAGCCCTTTAGAGACGTATGCATGGACCAGTTGAAGAGGCTTAGGTGCACGAGGAGTTCCTTCTCACTTTTGTGCTCAAGTTTGGACCAATCCGGTGGATTGGCTATGGAGTCTCCGAACTTATTCAGCAAAGAGCAAATCCTGGCATGGGCGTACTGGACATAGGGTCCAGACTCACCATCCAGCCTCAGCCACTCTTTCATATCAAAAACAATTTTCTTATTGGGGTCCATCACATTCATGCCGTACTTAATGGCTCCTTGAGCGACATCATCGGCCGTTTTTTCAATCTCTTCTTTGCTCCACTCACCCTCATAACGATTCAGGTATTCGTCCTTAATAGTAGCCTTCATGCTTTCGATCAGTTCAGTGATAGGAATGATGTTTCCCTTGCGAGAACTCATAGCTCCGTCGGGAAGCTCGACAAAGTTGTATTTTAAATGATGGCACTTTTTAGGGTCACCGAGGCCCAATTTTCCAAAGGCAGCAAAAACTTGCTTAAAGTGGAGCTCCTGGCGCATGTCGACCACCACAATGTTTTCTTGGGGATTAAATTCCTCAAATTTTCTACGGGCAAGCTCTAGATCTTTAGTGGCATAAAGCCCGTTGCCATCGGATTTTAAAAACAAGCAAAAGCCCAGCTTTTCATCCTCAAGATTCAGGCCGATTGCACCCTGATCTTCGATGAGCTTGCCTTCTTCGTAAAGCTTTTTGACTAATTTTACGGAATCCGAGTCGACATCAGATTCCCAATACCACCTGTCAAAATGAACGCCAGCCCAATCGTAAACTTCATTCATGAGTTCAATAGACCACTCACGAGTCTCTTTCCAAAGCTCGAAAAATTCCCCATCCTTCTTTTCAATTTGTTTTAAAATCTCTGTGAGCTGCTCTCGGTTTTTTTCTTCTTGGGGGGTTCCCTTTTCATCTTCTAGCTTGATATGGGCTGTCGAATACATATGTCCAAGCCACTCCCCTTTGTGCTTGGTGGGTACGGGCTCTTGATTGTGATACTTCAAGTACCATAAACACTTCGCAACATGGGTGCCGACATCACCAGGAAAGGTGCAGGAGATGACAGGATTGCCACAGTATTCAAAGAGCAAAATTAAGGAATGACCAAAACACAAGTTTCGCATGTGACCAACATGAAGCTCTTTATGAGTGTTGGGTTGTGAGTACTCGATAAGGAAGGGGGCGTCGGTGGATTTTTTATTTTTGAAATAGGTGCCCTCGATCATGGGCTCCACGAGGCCTTTGCCAAAAAAGGGACCGGTGAAGAAAAAATTTAAATAAGGCCCGAGGGCCTTCACCTCAACAGAGTCATGGCTCCACTCGGCACTTAACTTTTCGGCGACCTCTTTGGGGTTGGATTTGAGTTCCTTAGCCAATTTGAAGCAGGGGAAGGCCAAATGTCCCATATCGATATTGGGGACACTTGCGAAGTCGGTTAAGCATTGTTCAGCAGTCATCTTCAGCTGGAAGGATTGGGCGATTTGCTGGGCGATTTGCTCGGCAACTTGAAGTCGAAAAGGGTCTTGCAATGCTTTCATCGGGGCCTCTTGTGTAGTCTCTTCATAGCAGGACCTAAAGAGCCCTGGCAAGTGAATGGTCCAGTAAAGATTCTTTTGTAATTATAATAATTTAAGCGAGAGATTAAATCCCCGAAAAAAGTGTCTTAAATTGAGAATTTGTTAAAGGTCTTGGTCCTTTGTTCCGAAAAAAGGATTATGAGGTTCGTTGGTTTTCTTTTCCTAATTTCGATCTTGTTACCCCATGATTTATGGGCAGCCTGTGGTGCGAATACTAGGACCTGGCAAGCGAACGCGGGAACTACAAACTGGAACACGAATAACAATTGGACTCCAGCCAATAGACCCAACACGGCAACTGAAAATGCAGTGATTGTTTCTGACTGGACAGTACCTGCTTATCCAGGAAACAACTACACCCTCGGTTGTGTGGAAATTCAATCGGGGTCCCTGACGGTAACCAACAACAATATTCTCACTATTGGTGGCGATTACTTTCGCAATATTAATCCAGGTTCTTTAACCGTCGGTGGCGCCAACACTTGGGAAGTGGTGATGGCAGGAACGGCGGATCAAACTTTTGAGAACGTGGATTTGATACCACGACTTCGTATTAACAATGCCAATACAGTTACCTTAACTCATCCCTTTTCTATTCGAAATCGTTTCCTCGTCGATGCAGGGTCAGGTTTTGTCATCATCGAGGGTGATCTGGAAACCCAACAAACCGGAGCCTTCACTATTGAGTCGGGTGTGGAATTCACACTTGCCTCAGGGGTGACCTGGACTCTGAATGGGAACTTGGTTATCGACGGAACCTTGCACATGGAGTCTGGTTCCAAATTAAATATGGCCAACGGAACATCGCTGACGGTAAGTGCGAGCGGAACCCTTGATATTAACGGAACAGCAGGTAATGCCGTAACAATAATGGCCGAAGACTCGAGCTCAAACATTAGCTTTACGGTAGCGGGCCTTCTCGATGCTCAGTACTTGGTACTAAACTACCTAGATGCCACGGGTGTCGCTATGAATGGTTCCATCTCTCGCTTTGACAATGTAAGCATCAATGCCATCGAGTCTGGTGGGGCTGCAATGACCATTGGTGCGGCTGCAAGCTTGACCTCCGGGATGGATAACGTGGGATTTTATGGCGACAGTGGTGGAGGCCCTTTCACCAATGTGAACGCTTCAGCCTATAGTGGAAGTTCTGTTAGCTTTAGCAACTGGTCGGGATTAGGGGACACAGCGAACGAGAATGACCCCAACACAGTAATCAATTGGGGCACCGAAGCGACCCCGGTGTTACAGGTTCAAAACGTCTCGGGTGCGGGTGTGCCTCCAGCGAGTATTGCAAAAGGGGCCGCCCTGACTCAGTTTGCCACTTTTGCTTTTTCAATGTCTGGAACAGCAGCGACAGCAACGAATGTGACCAGTCTGACTTTGACCCTTGATGGTAGCAACCTCAATTCCGATGTTGCCAATATCGCTGTTTATGAAGACACCAATGCTAATTGCAGCTATGACGGTGGAACCGATACCCTTATCGGCAATTATACTCCAACCGGGTCCCCTGGTACGATCACCGTGAATATGTCAGGTGAGATCAATGTGATAGATACCACCCAAGATTGTTTACATGTGGCTATAGCCACTTCCGCGAATGCTACAACCGGCAACACCATCGGGGTGAGCATTGAATCGACGGACGATATTAGCAATGATCAAAGCTATGGAATATCTGATACTACGGGTCCACCGGTGAATCCTGGGGTTGCTCCCATTACGGGTACAGCAGTTTCCCGTTGGAATGGGGGATATTCTAACAACATGTTCACCACCGGTAATTGGACTCCTAATACTGTCCCAACAAATGCCATTGATTGTGAAATTGGCACAGGCTACCAGCCACCTCGCATGACTGCGGCTTTTAACTGTTTGAATACCAAGTTCCAAAGTACTGGATCGATCAATTGGAACAATACAACCAATGCCTTCAATATTTATGGTGCTTGGGTCATCGAAAATGGATTTGTTTTTTCGAACTCAAATAATGCTATTGTCAATTTGGTCGGGAGCACGGATCAATCGGTATTTATGGGATCATCCACTTTCCCTAACGATGTTACTGTCAATAGTAGCGGAACAGTGACCTTTGAAGATACGGGTGTTATCAGTGGCAACCTCACTTTAAGTGGAGGCGGCATCACCATCGCTTCGGGTGCGAGTCTTCAGGTCACAGGGAATGTTTCAGTGGCTAGTGGCACCACCCTTGATATTGAGCCCGGTGGCGAACTGGTTATGGGCAATGGCTCTACAATTACCGTAAACAGCGGCGGAACTTTTGAAATTGTGGGTTCGGTCGCACAGTCGGCAGGTGTCCGTGCCGTTAATGATTCTAGTAGTTACACGGTCACTATTAACAATGGTGCCACCATCAGTGCTCGTTATTATTCATTCAGAAATTTAGGGTTAACAGGCTTAACTGTGAACGCTACAGCCACCATCGATGGTTCTAACTTTTTACAAAACGGAACCTTTATTTATCCTGGCGTAGCAAGTGCTAACATGCTTAGACTTTTCCAAGAAATTCCTGGCGACGTATTAGATGGGATGTCTTTTGAATCAGATGGTTCTGGTGCAGGCAGTGTCATAAGTATATACACCAGCACGGGAGCGACTTCCGACACCTTAAGTTTAACTAACTTTGCTGGCGATCTTACGGGGGCAACCTACACCAATGATAATAATTATCTCGTAGTGTGGGGGACTCCAACTAATGAATTAAAACTCACTCAGGAGGCCACAGCGCCCGCTTCATCTGCGCAGGGGGATGTGGTGAACATGGGCCGCTTTGGCTTTCAACAGCTCAATGCCGGTTCGTTTAATGATACAGATATTGACTACATCCGCATCACTCTGACCGGGACAGGGTCCTCTTCTGATGTGGACTCTGTCATGCTTTATTATGATGCCTCTTGTTCCGGCAGTGGTGGAACACTTTTGGGAACAAAATCTTTTTCAGGGAATCCCGCTCGTGCTGAGTTCACGAGCCTTAGTGGCGTCACGGTTGAGGCCGATGTAGCGACACCTCCTCTAAGATGTGTTTATGTCGTTTTTAACCTGAATGCTTTGGCAACAAATGGGAAAACGGTTGGTGCAGAGATCACCTCCAGTCTTCATGTGACTAACAGCGAAGCTTTTGATTTTAACGCTAGCTTTGCGCCACCGGTGAACTTGGGCACGACATCTATTGTTGGGTCTACCACCCAGTGGACCGGAGCCACGAGCACAAATTGGTTTACTGCGGGCAATTGGAGTGGTGGCGTTCCCACATCGGGTTTGAACTGTATTATTAATGAGGTTGCCAATGACCCTGTGATTGGCTCCGGGACAGCCGTCTGCAAATCGGTTTCCATTGGTAATGGAAATTTAACAATCAGTGGGGGTAGCTTAGAAGTCTATGGTTCTCTAGAAAGCACAGGCACCATAACAGCATCTGCACCCATTGTGATCCGAGACGATGGGGCCACTCCAACCTCGCAAAATATTGATGTGACATCTTCTTTAAGTGAAATTCAATTTAACAAAACGGCAGGCGGTGCCGTTAACATTAATAGTGATTTGAATTTGACGAATCAGCTGGTCATGGATGGATCGCAAGATTTTACTCTTACGGTCACAGGCAATAACGCATTAATTTTAAATGCTGGACTCAGTCTTTCTGGTGGTGTGTTTGACATGGAAGGCGCCAGTGAATTGCAACTGGCCAGCGGTCAAAGTGTATCGGTCACGGGTGGAACATTTAGAACCAGCGGGACCAATGATGCCTTTCCACAAACACTAACAAACAAAGCACATATTACCAATACCGGGGGCAGCAGCACTTGGAGCTTTTCTGCGAGTTCAGGAACTGTGGATCTCACTGGATTTTATATCGATTGGTTAGACACGAGCGGACTGAATCTCACAGGAACGGTCACCTTAAGTCATCTTGATGGTGGGCAATTAAGAAACCTACCCACCACGGCGGGGATGACAGCTTTACAGATCAATACTTCTGGCTCCATTCCAGCAACTTCTAGTAACTTTGGGTGGAATTGGGGGCCGACGAACAGTCCACCTTCAGAGGCGACCGCTTACTTTTTGGGGGCATCCACAGGCTGTGGTTCGCAGACGATTGATTTTGACCAATGGTTCGGAGATTTTTGGCCTTTCACTACTGCCACCACTGCTGATAAGATTTCAACAAGTGGTTGTACCATCCTTATTGATCGGGCTAAGTCACCAGTGTCGCTCACTCAGTTGGAGGCGGAGCCGTTTGACTCTAAAGTTGTGATTCGTTGGACCACCGGCAATGAGTGGGATCATCGCGGTTTTAATGTCTATCGTAGCTTGAAACCAGAAGATTCCTATGTGCAAATTAACAATGAGCTCATTCGCAATGATCTATTCTCCACCAATATTCATGGGACCTATGCTTTTGTGGATGAGGGTGTAATCAATGGTCAAACTTACTACTATATGCTCGAAGATGTGTCCCTCATGGGCGAGAGTACTTTGCATGGTCCATTGAGTGCCCTGCCAGCAGCCGGCTTGGGTGATCCGCCAGCGATCACGGCTGGGACGATTGCCTCAAGCTCCGATCAAAATGGGGCGGGTGATAGTGACTCATCAGGTGGTGATACAGTTGAAATTTCTGAAAATGTTTGGGTGTTAGCGCAAACAGACAGTTACTTACGTCTTAAGATCGTGATACCAGCCCTGAGCCTAACCGCAGATCCACTCAATGGATCTTACAGCCAGCTTAGTATTAATGGATACTCTCGATATAGTGAAGCTGGAGCCCCTCAGTTATTAAGCAAGACTCTTTTTATACCTATTGATGGAAATTCGTCGTCAGCGACCTTTGAGTTAGTTGATGCGCAAACTCAGGTTGCGGCAGGCGTAAAGGTGAGTCCAGCTCCACGTTACGTGGCTTCAGGTGACAGCATGGTTCCTCAGTGGGAACTCAATTCAACGATCTATTCCACAGCACAATCTATGCCGGATCAATTTATCGAGCTGGCCAATATTGTTGTCAATCAAGGTCAATCCTATTTGCCCATAGTTGTGAACCCCGTTCGTTACAATCCAGTGAGTCTTGATTTAACAAAGGCCAATGAATTGGTTTTAGATGTCTTTTTAGAGGGCGCGCCCGCATGGCAAAATCCTCAGGTATCCGTTTCGCCGTGGATGCGTGAAGGCAGTATTAAAATAGGGTGGAGCAAAGAAGGAATGTATAGTGTGAGCTTTGATGAGCTTTACGAGGCTGGGGTCGTTGCGCCTGTGGCAGGTAAAGACATTTCACATCTACACTTGCGCGTGGCTTCTGTTGACCTTGGCATTTCTGTAGACTCAGCAGACAGTGTCTTTAATTCTGGAGACAGCATTCTCTTCTATGCTCCTTATCTCAAAACGGATGAAGATAGCTTAACTTACGGAGCTCTTTACTTTGATGACAGCCTATCGTCATCGTTGGCAAGCCAGGCGGATGCCTCTGTCGGTGTGTTGCCAGCGACGACGTCGTCGGGCTTTACTGCAAAAAACCATTATGAACAGAATAATCTCGCTGTATTTAATGAGCCCTACACTGAGCAAACCGATCATTTTGTTTGGTCATTGATTTATGGTGTGTCGGGGGGTGCCCGCACAGGTTTGAGTTTTGATGTCCAGCTTCCGCATTTGCAAACCTCTGGCGAGGTGGTCCTTCGGGCGACAGTGAAAGGAAGAGTGGCCAACAGCGTTAACACCCACCACAACCTTGAGATATATGTCAATGACAGTGCCTCAGCGGTGGCTCAGGCTTCATTCTATGCCGTCGAGCCACAGTCACTTGTCTTTAAGATTCCCGTCGAGCGTTTTGCTTCTGGTTTGAACAAGGTCGAACTGCAGGCTACGGGTAACAATTTGCCAGCTGGCGAATATGATATGTTGTATGTGGACGATGTTGAAATTTTCTATCCACAACAATGGGCTGTTGATGGTGATCAGGCTTTGATACTGGATCAACAACAAGGCTTCTCCTATTCTCTCGACGGATTTACCCAGCCTTCCATTAAGCTCTATGATGTGTCGTCGCCATCAGCATTAGTTGAGTATGTCAATTTTGCAACAGCAGCGACTTCCAATGGTTTTGCTGTCGACTACGGAGTTCCGGCCTCAGTTGGAGGGCGTCGTTTATGGGTTGGTACAACGAACCAGTTTCATTCAGCGAGCTCGTTTAAATTGATCGAAGGAAGCCGCTGGAGTGATTCTAATCATCAAGCTGATGTTGTTTATATTGGGCATAAAGATCTTCTCAAAAGTGTTAAAGCACTTGGAGATTTACGAGAATCTCAAGGTTATAAGGTTGAGTACATCAATCTGGAGTCCTTGTACGATGAGTTTGGAAATGGCTTACACAATGTGCAAGCGGTGAAAGACTTTGTGGACGCGAGTCAAAACTGGCAATTGCCACCACGCTACTATGTTCTTCTTGGGGATGGAACTTATGATCCAAAAGGTTTTCAAAACGATATCATTAAGTATCGTTTCCCAATTAAGTACATGAGTGGTGTCAGCTTTGATTACGCTAGTGACCATTGGTTTGTGGCCAATGAGCAAGGCATCCCTCAGGCCGTGGTGGCGCGGATTCCAGCTCACTCTTTAGCTCAAATGGAAATTTATGTTCAAAAAGTTTTAGATTATGAAAGCGGCGCCAGGAAGCCTGGGGCATTGGCGGCAATGACGTTTGTTTCTGACAAACCCCAGTACACTGGCGAGGACTTTGAAACCCCCATTGGTGATATCCAGAGCTTGAGTGAGGTTTCTAAAATTACAAATGTGAAAGAGCAAATCAAACGGTCAGAACTTTCCGACGCAGAAATGAAGTCAGCCCTTGTCGATGCTTTCGCCAATAGCAGTGTTGTTCATTATATGGGGCACGGTGCTGAAAATATGTGGGGTGGGTCTAGTGTTTTTGAAAACGCCGATGCAAGTGCTCTAACGAATAGCAAGCTCCCCATTGTGGTAGCGATGAGCTGTTTAAATGCACAGTACACTGATCCAGACTTAACGAGTTTTTCTGAAGAGCTCTTGTTCAACCCGCAAGGCGGGGCTATAGCCTTTTGGGGCTCGACAACATTTACACCGCCGTCGATTCAGGATATTTATCAACAGTCCTTTTACCGAAATTTAGCTCAATCGGCAGAACAAGATTTGGGTGAGATTGTGAAAATGTCAAAAGTGGAAGCTGGCTTGAGCAGTCCTCATGATGAGGTTCTTTACTCTTGGTCAATCATTGGAGATCCGCTTCTAAAGCCAGCTATTCAAATTCAATCCTCGAACGCTTCGACTTCTCCCGTCAACGCCTCGCCCTCTTCTGGTACAAGTCCACAAGGAGGAGGTTGCTCGGCCATAGCCTCCTCCCAAGGGGGAGCAGGCCAAGGAACGCCATGGGCACTTGTCATCTCCTTTATCTTTGAAGTGTTGATGGTTTTACTGGTGATGAAGTTGTCAAAAGTCCTAGCACGACACAGTCTTAAAAAAGATTAACTCTACCTTTGGCTGGCCAGAAAGCCTTGCTCTTAATAGCCACGCTATTTAGAATAAAAGTCTAAGCAGAAGAGGTGAGCTCGTGAAAGAATCAAAAAAAGAAAAGAAAAAGAAAAAAACCTATACTCAGCCTAAGTTAAGAAAAGAAAAAGTCATGGCCTTTGGTGCTCTTTGTAATGGTTCAGCGACGGGTGGAAGAAAATCTACGGCAGGGTCACCAGATTTCTGTCAGGCCAATAAGCTTTTGTCTTAATGGAATTTGATGTTAGATTTAATTCCCCAAAATCGGCAAGAGTTGATACCAAATTGGCCGACTTATTTTAATCGAAAGCTCAACCATGAGCACAATGTCTCTATTCATGGGGTATCGATACAATTTAGAGTGTCTGAGGCAAAGCTCACCGAAGAACTAAAAAACTTCTTTCCAAAAACATGGCAAAGAGTTCAGGGCTCACCAATCGTTATCGACTGGGTTTCCCCAAAAAATGGGGCCGATTGGGACAATGTCATTGATCCCAATTGCATTTTTGCTGAGGACTATGTTTCGCAAAGGGATTTCCTGACTCGCCAGGTAAGTAAAAGCCACTATCAGCTCATGGCACCCTACAAAATTGATGACGGTTTTTTTAATTTTTTAAGATTTTTAATTCCTGGTGAACTTTTAAATGAAGGAAAGATATTGTTTCATAGCTCCTGTGTTGTGAATAAGCAAGGCGAGGCTTTTGTTTTTTTTGGGCCGTCAGGAGCTGGGAAAACAACCATTGCTCAACTTTGCCAATCCGCTGGCGGCAATATTTTGGGTGACGACATGAACTTAATTTATGTTCAGCAAGGCAAGCTTTTTGTAGAGGCAGCAACTGTTGGACAAAGATTTTTTTCCATTAATAATTTCGGGAAAAGATACCCGGTAAAGAAACTTTTTTGGATTAAAAAATCTTCTCATTTTTCAGTGGATTTTTCTGTTGAAAATACTTTATCAATTTATTTATCAAGCTTTGCAAATTTATTTTGGAATGGGCTTGGTGAGGAAGGATATCAGCAAGTTTTTCGGATTCTTCAAGAATTTCGTAAGGCTAAAGCTGTAAATGTTTTGAATTTTGCAAAAGAAGAAAGGGTGTGGGGTTATGTCCAAGGCATTAAATAGAGTTTTTAAGCGCAATCGCAATTTTCCATGGCAAACTTTGGATTCCGAAACGGTCATTATAGATCCAGAAAATCAATTTTCCTTTGAGCTTAACGAAGTGGGATCGTTGATTTGGAATCATCTTGATGGGCAAACGTCGCTTTCAAAGATAAAGGAACGGATTCTTGAAACCTATGACCAAAATGAGGAAGAAGTTGAGATGGATCTGCTCTCCCTGGTGGGTCAATTGGCGGAAAGTCATTTGATTCAGATGGTTTAATATGAATAAAGATCTATTTGAGAAAGTTCGAAAGAAATCAGTAGAACAAGCCATCCCTTTGCAAGCCTCTTTGGAACTCACTTATCGTTGCAATGAAAGATGCACACATTGCTATATAGAAAAATTTCAAGATGATCCAGCAAGAATTCTCGAACTTGATGACTGGAAAAAAATACTCAAGGAACTGCGAAGCGCAGGGACTCTTTATCTTGTTCTCATGGGTGGAGAACCCACCTTAAGTTCCCACTTTTTTAGCATTTTAAACTATGGTTCGGATCTTGGATTCTATATGTCTATCATTAGTAATGGCTTGAAGATTCAAGATATTGAATATGCGCGAAAGTTGAAAGAGGGTGGACTGAGGTTGGCTACTTTTAGCCTATATAGCTTGGACCCATTAATCCACGATAAAATGACTTCTGTAAAAGGTTCTCATGCAAAGTTGATGAAAGCGATCTTTCTTTGCCGTGATGCTGGGATCAAAGTGTCGCTGAATGGCCTCCTCACCGAAGCCAATGCTAAAGGTATTTTTGATCTCTACGAGTGGGCGGATACAGAGGGCTTAGAGCTCAAAGTAGACCCCAACGTCACTGCAAAACTGAACGGAGATATGCAGCCCACACTTTACAGAGCCTCAAGAGAGACTCTGACTTGGTTCTACCGTGAACGAGCAAAAAGATGGGAAAACGCTTTGCCAACACCTGTTGTTGAGCCCAGTAATGCTTATGTGTGTAATGCTGCTAAAGGAAAGTGCGCCGTTAATCCCTACGGTGAGCTTCTGCCTTGTATTGAAATCAGAGAGGCTTTTGGTAGCTTGGTAGAAAAGTCCTTTGCAGAGTTATGGGCTTCAGACAAAGCTATCAAGTGGCGGGAGCCAAAGATCAAAGACCTTTCTCTTGGTGAGCATCAAGCGATTTACGGTTTTTGCGACCACTGCCCAGGCATGGCAAAAAATGAGCATGGCAAACCAATGCAGCTCACTGACTACACTAAAGTAGTCGCTGAAGTAAAAAGCCAAGTTTTTCGCGAATTTCAAAGGGAATCCGATCTGTGAGGCAGTTTGAAATTAAGATCCATGGCAATAGTATGTATCCCATTTTAAAAAATCATGATCTCCTTGGGGTGGAATCCTTTGACAAGCCTGAGGAGATTGACAAATTTGCAGTGGGCGAAGTTGTCCTTATCAGGGACCGCAGAGAGTGGGTCGTTCATCGAGTGGTTGATTTTGGGGTCAAAGCCACTATGGGAGATTGGTCTCTCTGCATAGATGCCCCCACAAAGATTTGGGGTCGAGTCCTCACAGTCAACGGAGTGCCAGACCCTCTCTTGCGGGATAAAAAGGTGAGTTTGATTTCTCAAATTATTTCTGGGCAACCTATGGTTTTTCGCAAGTTTTTTAGAGTAGTGCTCCTCCTCTATGTTTTTCTTAAAAGGCGAGGGTGTTGCTGATGATCCTTCATCCCATGAGTCAATGGAATCCGGATCAGATAGCCGCCCACCATCTCAAGGGCCTGGCTTTTGCCGAACTGAAAAGAAGTGAGTTCAAAGAAGATTGGCAAGTTACAAGCTTTAGAAACCATCATATGAAAAAAGAGTTAGAGGCTCTCGGCCCACAGTTCTCACAAAAAAATCTGCAGGTTGTGTTGCTCAAAGGTTTTGCCTTACTTGGTGATATATACCCGGACTGGGGGAGCCGCTTTACTTCCGATGTGGATATTCTTGTGGACTCCTTCCAACTCAAGGAAGTCACCAAGATTTTGGCAAGAAATGGTTTTAACAAACAAGAAGAAAAAACTTGGATGGGCAATCAATTTAAGAGCCTCTTTATTAAGAAGACAGAACAGTGGGAGATCTCTATCGAAGTTCATAGCCGATTGTTCTGGCACCGTCAAAAGTTAGGGCATCAGCTGAAGCCTTCGACGCAAATTTCAAATTATTATATTTTATCTGATGAGGATATGCTTTTGCATCTAGCTGGCCACTATGCTTTTCAGCACAACTTCCTTAAGCTTTTCTGGCTTGTCGATATACAACGGTTTCTTGAAAGACGATCAAATACCTTGAACTGGTCTATTTTTTGGAAAAAAGCTCAGTTTTTTCATTTGCAAGAGAGTTGTAAAATTGTCCTTTTTCTTTGTGGGGAACAAGGGGGCAAATGTGCTCCAGGCTTATCTTGGCGGCAAAAAATGCTTCGGAGATTGGTGACTCAATCATTTCTTATGGCTCCAAGGTCTCAGCCTTGGAGATATCATTTGATAAAAGTCCTTGTTAAAGACTCTATTTTTGACAGTCTTCGTTATACCCTCCTGTGGTTTTTTTCCTACAAGCTTTCCCTCTTTAAATAGACAATAAAAGAGAATGACAATTTTCGTTTTTTGAAGGCTAATGAGATATGGCCAAATTTTGTATGGATTCTCACAAGCTCCCATATAACCTCAAAGCTTTTGAAAGTTGTGTGCTGCATTTTGAAAGCCAAGCTCTTAAAGGAAATCCGCTCAATGACCCAGTTAATCGGCAAAACTATTTGTTAATTCCAAAAGGAAGAAAATCCCAGTGGCCGATTGTTTTTCATTTATCGGGCTACTTTTCTACAGGGTATCAATCTTTTGATGTCAAAACTTTGCAAAAAAATATAGTTCAGCAAATTGATGAGTTAACGGAAAAAGGAGAGTGCCCTAGGGCTATCCATGTCTTTGTGGAAGCCACAACTTATTGGGGAGGATCTCAATTTATCAACTCTCATGGCTGTGGACAGTATGGCGATTACCTCTATAAAGAGCTTATCAAAGGAGTAACGACGAAGCTCCCGGTTCTTTCTGACCAAAAATTTTGGGCGATTATGGGAGCCTCTAGTGGTGGGTATGGAGCTTTACAGTGGATTAGTCAAAAACAATCCCCCTTTGGATTAGCTTACGTTGTGTCGCCGGATAGTTATTTTGATGCTTCGCTATTGCCAGAACTCCTACGCTCAGCTCCCGAAATTGCAAAATACAAAAATTTTTCTCAGATAAAAAGTTTGATAGCGAGTGGTGAAATTCAAGACAAAAGATCATTTTTCCCCCTCGTTAATGTGATTGCTATGGCTCATTGTTATGCTCCGAAAACGTCTTTTAGCAAAGACTTTCTCATGTGGCCCATTGATTTATACTCAGGGGTTGTCGATAAAAAAATATGGGGATCATGGTTGCTGCATGACCCCATCCATTTTTTACTAAAACGAAAGGCCCACCTTGTGGGTAAAGAGATTCACCTCGATGTTGGAAAGTACGACGAATATCATTTGCAATTTGGTACAAGGCAGATTGCCGCCTTATTGAAACAACTTAAGGTTAAGCATAGCTACAATGAGTTTTCTGGAGCTCACCGAGGTTTGACAGGGAGGAGAGTCCAGTGTTTAAAGGGTCTCAGCAAAAAATGGAGATCCTATGTCGGATAATTATCACCTCGACCCAGCCGTGAAACGAGCGACTTGGCTGACAGTCATAGTGGCTATCTCCTTATTTACTATTAAATATGTGGCCTACCACTTGACAGACTCCCAAGCCATTTTTTCTGAAGCTATGGAAAGTATTGTTAACGTATTTGCTTCCATCATTGCTTTTTTTGTCATTCTTTACTCGGCAAAGCCTGCGGATAGAGATCACCCTTACGGCCACGGCAAAGTTGAATATTTGTCTGCGGCTCTTGAGGGAGGACTCATTGCTTTCGCTGCGGTAGTCATTGTCAGTGAAGCTATTCATGCATTTTATGAAAAAAGACCACTCAGGTCGCTAGACATAGGGCTCGTATTACTTGGTTCCACGGGTCTAGTTAATTATTCTTTAGGGTTTTATCTTAATTATATCGGCAAGAAGAAGCACTCTCCAGCTCTCGAGGCCAGCGGCACTCACCTAATGGCTGATTTTTGGACGACTGTGGCCGTGGTCGGGGGGCTTAGCTTAGTTTGGCTCACAAATATTGCTTGGATCGATACTTTGTTGGCTGGTTTAGTGGGACTGCATCTTATTAAGGAAGGCTATCACCTTATTAAAAAATCCATCGATGGTCTTCTTGATAAAGAAGAAGACAGTATTGTTAATAAAATCAAAGAACTTGTGAATAGCCATCGTATGAAAGGAATGCTTCAGGTCCATCATGTGCGAGTGATGCGTTCAGGGAAGTACCATCATATTGATGCTCATCTTGTTGTTCCAGAATTTTGGACAGTTGAAGACGCTCACGATAAAACCAATGAGTATGAAAGGATGCTTTTTAAAGAATACCCGTTTTCTGGTGAATTTCATTTCCACATTGACCCTTGTCGCAAACTTTATTGCCAATATTGCAATCTCGAGAACTGTCCAGTGCGCCTGGAACCGTTTAAGGACTTTAGAGATATGTCCTTGAGCGAGCTCACCAATACTGAAGAGCCTGATGAGGTCATTTCTCAATTAGATAAAGACAGCTAAATGCCGTTGGCTCCGCCTTCAGCCCGTGAGTCAAATGCAGCCTCTAAGAAACCCTTTTTGTTAACTCGAACGCCATTGACTTTAGAATGCCAGCTTTCTTCAACCTCGTGCCCAAGTTTTTTAAGTCCCTCAATAGTTTCTGGCGCGAAACGATGTTCATCGACAAAAAGTGTGCGAGGTAAAAACTGATGGTGAATTCGTGGCGCCTGAATGGCGTCGTCCATGTTGTAGTCCTGAGCTAGGACTCGATAAAGAGTTTGTAAAACTCCAGTGATGATGCGTGACCCTCCAGGAGCACCGAGTGCCATGACAATTTTCCCATCTTTTTTATCCGAGACGAGAGTTGGGCTCATTGAACTTAGGGGCCGCTTTCCGGGCTCTACTTTATTAGCTGGCCCTTGCACTAAACCAAAAAAATTGGGTTCACCGGGGCGTGTGGTGAAGTCATCCATTTCATTATTGAGAGCAATCCCATATTTATCGCTCACGACTTTTGAACCAAAAACCGTATTGAGGGTCACGGTTAAAGCCACAGCATTGCCCTTAGCATCGAGAACAGTAAAATGTGTAGTTTGCGGGGACTCTTTGTAACTAACGACCTTCACGGGGTCGAGCTTGAGGACTTTATCGTCGCTGATCAGCTTCACCGATTTTTTAATTTCTTCTTGGTCTAAAAATATTTGTGTTGGATTCTTATGAAAATCGGGATCAGCTAACAAAGTGCGATTGCGAAAGTTGATTTTCATAATTTCCGCTAAATAGTGAAGTTCAGCAATACTCAGCGGCTTTTGTTGATCCACTTTCAATTCTTCAATCATTTTGAGGCTCGCCGCAATGATCAAGCCTCCGCTGGATGGGGGCGGCATGAGGTAAACTGTTTTTCCTTTAAACTCAGTCGTAATTGGTTGCAACCAGCGAACCTTATAGTGACGCAAATCATCTTCAGAGAGAACACCACCCAAAGATTGCACAGTTTTCACTATATCTTGTCCAATCTGCCCTCGGTAAAAAGGAGTGATACCTCGGTTGCGCATTTCTTTAAGAGCTTTGGCCAGTTGCTTTTGCTTCAAGAGTTGGCCGGGCTTGTATGAGAGGCCGCGACGGTTGAGAAAATACTTTTTTCCGGCAGTATTAAATTTATCTTTTACGCTGTCCGTGCGTTCCACCCATTCACCACTGACACGAAAGCCCTTATCTGCCAATTTAATGGGTTCGTCAAAAAGCAGGCTCCAGTGAAGTTTGCCATACTTTTTGTGCATAGCCCATAGACCCGCGGGGAAGCCCGGAACACCAATCGCATTGGCGCCATCCAAGGAGGCTTTTTCATTTTTATTTTTAAAGAATTCAGGGTTTGTTTTTTTAGGAGCCACTTCGCGAAAATCCAAAGCTTCTACGGGTTTCTTCCCCATTTTGATAAGAGCAAAGCCACCACCACCGAGGGCTGCGTGGCGAGGATTTGTCACGGCTAGGGTTAATCCAATGGCTACAGCCACATCAACGACGTTGCCCCCTTTAAGAATAATTTTTTGGGCGATATCGGCGGAGAGCTGGGTTGGGGTGGCCACCATCATGCGATGGCCTTGGGTGGGGACGGCGACAGCAGGGGGGCACAGTAGGTAAATGGCTAATAATATTGAGAAAAATGATTTCATCATCCGCTCCCGGTTTCCTCACTTTAATCATGAAAATAGGGAAATATCAACGTCCGTTCTTGCGAATGAGGGGGCCCTTTGTTACAGCCAGTCCATGCAGGTTAAAGTTGCAAAACACAATCCCTACGTGGCCATGATGTATGGTGAGTTTGCCCCTTGGTCCTTCGATGAGTCAGCTCTCGACAATCGAGGGCAATGGCGTAGCGCTGTTTTTCAATGCCCTGAACACGTCCCTTTAGATTTAGAGATTGGAACGGGGAACGGCACTCACTTTGCCCATCTTACCGAAACTCATCCAGAGCGTTGCTTGGTGGGTTTAGAATTAAAATATAAAACTTTGGTGCAAAGCATTCGTCGCTCTTTGCGAGCTGGCTGCAAAAATGGTCGGATGGCTAAAATAGGTGCCGAACAGATCTCTGAGCTTTTTGCTCCAGAAGAAATCAATAATGTTTATATTCATTTTCCAGATCCTTGGCCTAAGAAGCGCCAACAAAAAAATCGCCTCATTCAGGAAAAGTTTCTCAAAGATCTTTATATGGCCATGAAGCCCGGCGGTGAAGTTGAGTTTAAAACAGATCACTATGGTTATTTTTTATGGGCTGTTTCAAAATTTCGATCCAGCCCATTCATTATAGAATTTTTCACTGAAGATCTTCATCGCTCTTTTCGTAAGGATAAAAACTTTGTCACTCACTTTGAGTCTTTATTTTTACACAAACGACAGCCTATATTTTGTTGCATTTTAAAAAAAGCAATTCCCTAGGCTTATGATTCTATTATTGTGAGCGACACCCCGTCCACCGATGTTCATTGATAGGGTCGACGACTTTCCACGCAGGGGGTTGGATGGGATTCACAGTTTTCATCCCGCCGTTGCCCCCATCACATGCGGAGGAGTAGGTTTCGGTTTCTTCCCAATGAGTGAGCATTTGATCATTGGGATTGAGAAATAGATAGGGCAGAACTGGCTTCCAGGCAGGACTGTGTAGGCTACTGAAGCTAGAGACCTCAAAATAAGGTTCATTGGTCACTTTAAAGATCAGTCCTTGATAGTAGCGGGATTGATTTGAGCAATTGGCCATGGCCTTGCCAAGATGGGGAAGACAGCGGATGGTCCCTTTAGTCTCTGCAACAATGTCGACAACTTGCCCAGCTTTTAATCGGAGAGTGGTCACTGCTGAGCTGCTATTTACCAACTCGCCACCTTCATATGACCATTGAATAGGTTGAGCCTCGAGGGAATTACCAAAGAATTCATTTCCTCTAGCGTTTGCATAAATCCCTGTTGGAAGGAGCTGGCTATTGGCTGGCCAGTAAATTTTTAAATAGGCTTCGACAGCGGTGGGATTATTCAGGCGAATGTTGGCAAAACGGGTTCCTGAAAAATCGATGAGGGGGCCGTGAGGGAAATTTGTTTGCACGGCGACGTGAATTTTAGGTGTCTCTTGTTGGAAATAAAAAGGCACACCCAGTTGGCGGTTATGGTGATCCTTGTCTTCAACGAGCCAACGGCAGGCCTCAAGGTCTGAGTGCAAAGAGCTTTGGTTTTTGACCATGTTGGCGGGAATAATATTATTGTCATGAAAATCGGTCTTGTAAGTAGCATCCTGACAGATCCAATAAAAGTACCCTTCACTATAAGGAAGGGTGAAGTTCTTTTGCTCTAAGGAGGAAAGGGAGGTTAAAGCCTCTTGTGTCTCTTCATCGAAAGGAAAATTCTGCAAAACATCGCCGTGTAAATTAGCCACTCTCAAACTTTTTAGAGAAATTTCGGTGATAATGTCATCGTTCTTTGAGATTTCTGCGACAATGTCACACTGAAGTTGCACCTGTTGCAGAGGTTTTTTGAATAAAACATCTGGGGAAAGAATATCAATAATAGGCAACATCTGAGCATTTCGAAATTGAGTCGTATAGCGATAGGACTGCCCACGCTGTGAATGACTGCAGAGGGTTTCTACTTTGACTTGCCATTCGTTTAAGTTGGAAACCCCCGCCATCTCAATGGAACTTGCGAGATCGATATTCAGAGTGTCTTTGACATTGTGGCGACTTCCATTGGCATGAAAATAGTAGACCTCATCGACAGGAGGTGGAGATGTTACGGGCTCTACCGAGATTTCCTTGTCCGGGCTGCAGGAACAGAGTCCGAAAATCAGGATCATATGGGCACAAAGTATAAAATAAATGGATTGCATGGCTTTTTCTCCTTGTTGAATGAGGAGAAAAGCAAGCTCTGGGCCAGTTTACCAATAGGTGGTTTCCACCATGGCGTTATCGTCGAGGTAAACCTGGCAGCTCAAGCGTTCGCCAGGATGGGCGTTGGCTTTGTTCAAAGTTGTGTGTTCTGCTTCTGAGGCGGGCTCGAGGGGGGAGGTTGGGAAAACCATCATACGACATTTCCCGCAAATCCCATCGCCCCCGCAGCTACTGGCAACAGGGATGTCATGAGCGAGTAAGTTTTCCATTAGAGAAAGACTGGGGTCGAGATCAATGACTCGATTGAGCTGAGGAATATTAATCTTTGCCAAGATGGACTCCTCTGAAAAAGTTAATGATCTTTTTCGTTCCTATGGTATCAGGTAGAGATATGGAAACAATTGCTTTTTTAGGTGCTTCAAGGGGCTTGGGGCGCGCCGTAGCTGGAAAATGGTCTCAGCTAGAGATTCAACCGATCTTCGTGGCTCGTGGTAAAAATCAATTAGAAAGCCTCAACCAACAGTGCGGGCAAGGTGGTGAGATTTGGATATGGGATTTTTCTCAGGTTGATCGTATCCCCAGCCTATTGAACCGACTGCGTGAGGCATCACCGGATCGTTTGATTTATTTCGCGGCCGGTGGTCCCTATGGGGATTTTTCAAAGAAAGATTGGAAGGATCATCTCTGGTCTTTGAGGGTGAGCTTTGAAGCCCCCGCGCACTTGCTTCATGGCCTACTCCAGGCGGAGGCCTTTCCAAAGCTTAAACAGATTATTTTTATTGGCTCAGCTATCGCCGATGACCAAGCCGACCCAAAGGCCTCGAGCTATGCGGCTGCCAAACATGGGCTGCGTGGCCTTGTTGAATCCGTCATTCAAGAAGGCCCTAAAGTGGATTTGAGGCTCTTCCGCCCCGGTTATCTTGATACGGATCTTCTGCCGGCAAACGCTGCGCCTCGCCAAGCAGGCGAGGTCTTAGATGTGTCGATGGCCGCTGACAATTTCTTAACTTGGGCTCAGAACCCCAAAGGGGAAAAAGTATTCACCTTAAAACATCCTTTTAGCGAATGAGCTAACACCCAAGTCCTTTTAATGGACCCATCTCTGTGCTACTTCCTAATCTTTACAGAGTGTGGAGGAATTTATGAGTCAGGTTGAAAATGTGATTATTATTGGATCGGGTCCCGCGGGTTTGACAGCAGCGATTTATGCCTCTCGGGCATTACTCAATCCACTCATGATTGAAGGCGAAGAAGTGGGCGGGCAGCTCATGACGACCACGGATGTTGAAAACTATCCCGGGTTTCCTGAAGGGATCATGGGGCCTGAGCTTATGATGCAAACGAAAAAACAAGCGGAACGTTTTGGAACAAGATTTATTTCAAAAAATGTGACTAAAGTGGATCTTTCTTCTCGCCCATTTAAAGTATGGATTGGTGAGCAAGAGTTTCAAAGCCAAGCTTTAATTATTTCAACTGGAGCTAGCGCTAAGTATCTAGGCTTGGAATCGGAAAAGAAGATGCTTGGACGTGGGGTTTCCGCTTGTGCAACCTGTGACGGAGCTTTTTTTAAAGATCAACAAGTGATTGTTGTGGGAGGTGGTGACACAGCTATGGAGGAGGCCGTTTTTCTCACGCGTTTTGCCTCAAAAGTCATTATCGTTCATCGTCGTGGGGAGTTTCGTGCTAGTAAGATTATGGCAGACAAAGCCTTGAATCATCCTAAAATTGAGGTCATGTGGGACTCTCAGCTCGTCGAAGTGGTTGGTGATAAACTGGTCGAAGGTGCTAAAATTGAAAATTTAAAAACAGGAGATGTGACCACTGTTCCCGCTGAAGGCATCTTCATTGCTATTGGACATAAGCCCAATACCGATCTTTTCAAAGGACAATTAGACACCAATGAAGTTGGGTACTTAGTGACTAAACCTCACTCCTCCTGGACCTCAGTCGAAGGGGTTTTTGCTGCTGGTGATGTGAGTGATCCCATCTATCGTCAGGCCATAACGGCTGCTGGAACTGGATGTATGGCGGCCATTGATTGCGAACGCTGGTTGGAGGAGAATAATCACTCGTGATATGATTATTTTCGGAGGCGATTTTGGCAAAAAAGATCAATACGGAAGATCTAGTAAAGAAAATTGAGAAGATCACTCGTGAACGCATTATTAAAGAGAATGTGGTTAGCCTTGACCGTTATCGAGACTTGAAAGTTAACAAAGAACCCAAAACAATTTTAGTTATTGAAGATGATGAGACTATGCGCAGAGCTTTGTCTCGTATTTTTGAAGCGGATGGACACTCTGTGCGCGCGGCCGCCGATGGCACTCAGCTGTCAACAGTGCTCGATGATCACCCTATTGATTTAATTATTCTTGATGTTGGCCTTCCTTGGATTAATGGCTTTGAGCTAGCAAAGCTTCTCAAAGAACACAAAGATCTGCAGGAGATTCCTCTTATTTTTGTTTCTGGAAAAACCAGCGAACTTGATGTGAAACGTGGATTTGAAGTGGGTGCGGACGACTATATTAAAAAGCCATTTAATATTGACGAGATAAAGAAAGCCGTTGAAACCTTACTAAAGATCAATAAATGAACCAAACTTCTAAAAAGAAAATTGTTATAGCTTTCACATTAGCTTTTGTGAGTGCCTCGGTCTTTTTATCGTTTTTGATTCAGCTACACCTATCGCAGCCGCTGACACAGTTTCAGACAGCTATGCATTTAAAGTCGCAACAAATACTCGAAGATCAAAAAAAGATTATGAAATTGAAGCACCCATTGTGTGAGCAATATCAGTTTCGCACTTCTTGTTTTAAAAAAGTTTTGCAAAGTCGACTTCCTTTTGAATTTCCTACAGAACTCATGCTTTGGTCTTTAGTAGGAAAGCAAGTGACTGATATGGATAAGGGAAGTCATCTTTTAAAAGGTGAAAAAATAAAGTTCTATGTTGTAGAAAATATTCTTTTGCCGTGGTTGTTTGTTGATTTTAGCAAATTTTTTGTAGCTCACCACAATGATGCTGAGATTGTTTCTATGTCGAGAACTATGTTTAAGCAGGCAAAAGCTCGGGTACAAAAAATGGTTAAAAGTGAACTTTCGAATATCAAAACCAGTTTAGCAAAACGGCAACCGGGCTCACTGAGTTGGGAAAAAGACTATCTAGCTACGGTGACCAAGCAGCTAGATAATTTAAAGAACTTAGAGCATCCCTAATTTTTTGATGAAGTTGGTCGATGCCATTTTGGATCAAGCGCATCACGCAAACTATCATTGAGTAAATTCACTGACAAAATTAAAAAAAACATAAAAAAAGTTGCGGCCCCGAGGTTCCACCAAACTCCCTGGTGCAGCTCCAGTTTAGCATCATCGATCATCATCCCCCACGAAGGTGTTCCAGGCTCAACTCCTAACCCTAAGTAGCTGAGAATGACTTCAATCTTGATAGCATTGACAAAAATAAGGCTAAACTGGATGAGAGCAATGTGAAAAACATTAGGCAAGATGTGCCGAAAAATCTGCCGCCGACTTCCAGCACCGAGAGCTTTAGCGGCTTGTACGTAGTCTTGGGCCTTGTGTTTCATAAACTCTGAGCGCACCAGTCGACAAAGTTGAATCCAACTCGTCAGTCCTAAGGCTATCAATAGATTTAGAATTCCCTGACCCAGCATAAAGGCAAAGGCGGAAACTAAAAGAATGTAGGGAATAGAGTCTATAGTCGTGTACAGCCATACCACGAGGTCGTCAGTTCGCCCGCCAAAATAGCCAGCTAAGGAGCCGAAAAAAAGTCCTAGGACGGTCGCGAGTGTTGTTGAGAACAATCCCACCAAGAGGGCTGTTTGCGTGGCATGAATGGCTCGTGAGAGGACATTGCGTCCAAAGAGGTCAGTACCAAACCAGTATTCCCATGAAGGAGGTTGATAACTGCGATCGTTGGCAATAGTTTGAAAATCGGTAGCAATCCAGCCAAGGGCCGAGAAAAGAGCAAGAGCAAGATACAAACTGATCATCAATGCAGAGAACAGGGCCACGGGGTTATGGCAAAGGCGATTGAGACTCGGGTGAGTTTTTAGGACTGAGCTTTTCATTTTAGCTCTATCCTTGGGTCAACCGCAGTGAGCACCAGGTCACTAAGGAGATTAAACAACATATAGAAAATAGACCCGATGACGGTCATGGCTTTGATCACTGGAAAGTCGGCATTTTGGATGGCTTGAATAAGGAGCCCGCCCACCCCCGGAATTCCAAAAAAGGATTCCAAGAGAAGTGACCCAGTAATCATTAATGGCATTTGCATGATTACGATCGTCAATATGGGGACTAAGGCATTTTTTAAGATGTGCTGAGAGTACACAGCAGTATCTTTGAGTCCTTTCGCTCTAGCGGTGCGAACATAGCCTTGTAAAGATTCATCGAGGATCGCCGTTCGATAAATTAAAACTCCGGGGCCAATAGAGACCGTGACCGAGATCATCCAGGGCAAGATGAGGTACTGCCAGCGGCCGCTCCAGCTGGGGTCCCAGCCCGTAATAGGAAAAAGCCCCATTTTATAGGCAAAAAGATATTGAAAAAGGATAATGTAAACAAGGTAGCTAAAGCTCATGAGTGCCAAACAGGCGATAAGCACACCTCGATCAAAGCATTGACCACGGTAGTATGATGACAAGAGCGCTATACCAAGGCTTATCAGGAAACTGATAAGAAAAGCAGGAAGGGCCAAGGAAAGAGAGGGGCCAAGACCGCGCCAAAACATATCCATAACTCTTTCTTGGCTAGACCAACTTCTTCCCCAATCAAAAGTGACAGTTTGTTTTACAAAAGAAATATACTGCTGCAAAAGGCTACGGTCTAAACCCAATTCGCTTCGGATGCTAGCAACCCGTTCTAAGGAAGCATTTTTGCCAGCAATAAGAAAGGCCGGGTCGCCGCCGACGAGGTGAAATAAGATAAAAGTTACCAAAGTGATGCCAAATAAAATTGGCAAGGCAAAAAAGATGCGTCGAATGCAGTAGCGCAAAAGGCTCATAACTTAGGCTTTAGTTTCGATTTTCTTTCGAGATCAATTCGCAGATATTGGTAAAAGTCATTGATCCCCGGGTACTCTTTATAGTTTCTCAGCCACCCTTGGTATGGCAAGCGAAAAACCCGATGCAAAAGGAAGATGGCGGGAACCTCTTCATTGACGAGCTGAACCATTTTTCGGATCAAAGCTAATCTCTCGGGGCTAGGCGATAAGAGGCTCATTTTTTCGTACATTTGATCGTAATCGCGATTGACGAAATTGAAGTTATTTGGGCCGGGCGAAATGTTTTTGCTAAAGAAGAGCTGAAGAAAGTTCTCGCTATCAGGGTAATCTGCAGTCCAAGCCATAAAGAAGATTTCTGCTTGTCGAGATTTCAATTTTTTATCGAATTGTGGCCAATTGTTTGGAATCAATTTAATTTTAATCCCAATCTGCGCCCATTGTTGCTGGAGAAACTCTCCCATTTGTCGTGACCATGAGCTAGCATTGGTCAGCTCGAAGCGAAAGGTAGGAAGTCCCTTTCCATCTGGGAATCCGGCTTTGATCATATAGGACTGAGCCCTCTGCAAATCAAAATCATAGGGTTTTTTATAACTTTTTTTGTAGCCTCGAAAGCCAGGAGGAAGAGGTGATTGAGCTGGAATTCCGCGGCCGTTATAAAAAGTATCAATAGAAATTTGATTATTGATAGCCATAGCCATGGCCTGGCGGAGATATTTATTCTTACCTAAAATAGGATGTTCCATGTTGATGCCAATAAAAGTGACGTCAGGACGAGGTTGATTTAAAATCTGAATCCCTTTTTTGCGAATATCTTCCCGGAGTGTTTTCCCGTTAAAGACTTGGCTGTAATTATCTTTGGGGATGATAGCATGATCTAATTCTCCACGCGCAAAACTTAACCACATGGGTTGGCGTTCCGGCATAATTTGAATCACAACTTTTTTTGCAAGAGGCAGTTTTTTTCCAGCATCTTCAAGTCGACTCAGCTCTCGGTCGACATCTTCACCTTCGTTTGGATACAGTTCGGTTCGATAATTGGGATTGGCTTCCAAAACAATTTTAGAATTGCGAATCCATTCTTTCAGGAGAAATGGACCCGTACCAACGGGATGGTTAAGAAATTCATTCCCTGTTTTTTCAACAACCTCCCTAGCCACAGCAAATGTGGGAGGGAGCGCGAGCATGATTTCAAAAAGAGGAAAGGCTTTGGTGAGCTTGATTTCTAAAGTGTATTTATCTTTTGCAGTCAAACCGGAAATGGGGCTGTCGTAATTGACTTTACCTTGACTGAGCTCTTGCCTCCACTCATTGAGGCCTTGGATGCGTCCGTCAAAAACCCACCATCCTGTGGCCTTATGACTTGCATCTGCCAAGCGTTTCCAAGAGTAGATAAAATCATGAGCGGTGAGTTCTCTACCTTTTCTCGCAGGGAAGGCTTCATGGTCTTGAAAGTAAACGCCCTTTTTTATTTTAATTGTGTAGGTTAAGCCATCAGGAGAGATAGTTGGCAGAGACTCTGCCAATTGAGGCTCCAATTGTAGGGGCCGTTTTAAATAATGATAATGATAAAGGCCTTCATAGATTTGCGACACGGCTTTGATCATGTAGTTGTCTGCCGCCTGAATGGGATCGAGTCCTTTGATATTGGCATCAATCACACCATAAATGGTATCGTCATTCACCTGGGACTTTTTGGTACAACTGACCAAGCTCACCATGATGACAACAAGGATGCCTAGGACTTTCAATTCAACCCCCACACAAAAAGACTTTCTGCTGTTCTAAAGGACCTAACCAAGGGAGTCAAAGAGGCCTTTAATGAGAAGCTAAGATACAAACCATAGAGTTTGAATTATAGTGGGGTCTATGAGGAACCAAATTTCGAAAGAGCAAAGCTTACTCCACCAGTGGGCGCCAAAGCCTGAGCCCATTCTAGAGATAGAAAATCGCCTAAAAATTGACCATCGCTTAGGAATTAATATTGATAGCATGGAAGGCCTCTTTTTAAGGGCTTTGTGCTTGCAACCTCATGTGGAAAAGGTTGTGGAAATAGGAACCCAGTATGGTTGCTCTACGACATGGATGGCCATGGGTCTAAAAAGTAAAGGAATCATATACACTTGTGAGCAGGATGAAAAATGCATCGCGGCAGCCAAAAAAACTTTTACACAGTCTAGTTTTTTAGAAACAGGCTGCCGGGTGGAACTCCTTGAGGGGCCAGCTTTAGAAAGTTTGCCCAAAATATCAGCAAAAGGCCCCTTTGATTTGATCTTCATTGATGCTAACAAATCAGGCTATTTAGACTATTACCATTGGGCCAAGGACCATCTAAAAAGCGGTGGCTACCTTATTGCCGACAATGTTTTTCTTTTTGGTCATATGTTTCACCCTGATCGTGTCGATGCAAAGCACGAGAAAATGCTTAAAGTGATGCAGGACTTTTACCAGGCCCTCTTTAGCAACCCAGAATTTTGCACTTCTATGATTCCCACGGCAGAGGGAATGCTGTTTGCGGTCAAATCTTAGTGATCTATGGGATGACGCGTTTCTCTAGTCGAAGTTTATCACCGTCTTTCGTGGTAGCCTTGTTCCTATGAAGCCCCTTTTGGAAGTTAAAAATCTAAATGTTGAGTTTGTTACCGAGGACGGTGTCGTCCCAGCGGTAAAAAATGTGAGCTTCCAAATTCCCAAAGGCCAAACTGTCGGTTTGGTCGGAGAGTCGGGCTCGGGTAAGAGTGTAACAAGTCTTTGTACAATGGGGCTTTTGGCAAGCCCTCCAGGAAGGATCACCTCTGGTGAAATTTTTTTTGAAGGTGAAGATTTATTAAAACTATCAGAGTCACAAATGAGAAAGATTCGCGGCAATCGTATTTCCATGATCTTTCAAGAACCTATGACCAGCTTGAATCCTGTTTTTACGGTTGGCTACCAAATTGTTGAAGCCCTCAGACTGCATCAAAAGCTATCAAAAAAGGAGGCCTGGGAGAAGGCCGCCCATCTTTTAGATCAAGTGGGTATTCCTCACCCGCAGACGCGAGTGAAATCCTTCCCCCATGAGATGAGTGGAGGCCAAAGACAGCGGGTGATGATTGCAATGGCGATTGCTTGTGAACCTGATTTGTTGATTGCTGACGAACCCACTACGGCCTTAGATGTCACTATCCAAAAACAGATTTTGGAGCTCATAGCGGATTTGCAAACTCAATATAACATGAGTGTGCTTTTCATAACTCATGATCTCGCTGTGATCGGTGATATCGCCGATGAGGTGGTCGTCATGTATCGCGGGGATGTGGTGGAAAAAGGGGATACGCTCCAAATTTTTAATGAACCCAAGCACCCCTACACAAAGGGCCTTCTGGCTTGTCGCCCTTCAATGACAAAAAATTATGGCCGCTTAGCCACCGTCAGTGATTTTATGACTGCCGATGGGAAAAGTAAAAATTTTGATGACAAGGTTTTGGGCACTAAGCTTGAAAAATCATTCAATGGAAAAGAACCACTGCTTGAGGTTAAAAA
>JAGQZY010000001.1:52864-151968 GCA_020435205.1 Bdellovibrionales bacterium
CTTCCCTGTGAAATCGGGCTTTTTTGGAAGGGTCAGCAGCTGGGTGAAAGCCGTGGATGGAGTGGATGTCTCTGTGGCAAAAGGGCAGACCCTTGGGTTGGTTGGTGAATCCGGCTGTGGCAAAACCACCTTGGGAAGAACCATTCTTCGTCTGCTTGAGCCCACGGGTGGGCAGGTGCTCTTTGATGGTCGGGACATCACCGCGATGAACCATGAAGAAATGCGGTCAATGCGCCGACGGATGCAAATCATTTTTCAAGATCCCTACGCCAGCCTTAACCCGCGCATGAGTGTAGGCGCCGCGATTATGGAGCCCATGACCATTCACGGCCTCGGCTCTAGCAAAAAAGAACGACAAGAAAAAACGGAATTTCTGCTCGAAAAGGTGGGTTTAGAAGCAAGGTTTTCTAGCCGTTATCCTCACGAATTTTCTGGAGGCCAGAGACAGCGCATTTGCATTGCTAGAGCTCTTGCTGTTGAGCCAGATTTTATTGTCTGTGATGAATCCGTTTCTGCCCTGGATGTATCCATTCAGGCGCAAATCTTAAATCTTTTGTTAGATCTACAAGATGAAATGGGTCTCACTTATATTTTTATTTCCCATGATTTGGCTGTGGTGAAATTTATTTCTGATGAGTTGGCTGTTATGAACCATGGAAAGATCGTGGAGATGGCAAAGGCCTCGGAGATTTATCACTCGCCACGAGACGAATACACAAAAAAGTTATTGAGTTCTATACCCAAGGGTATCCCTAAGACAATGGGGTCCGTGGCGGAAAGAAAAAATCTTTAATTTATATGCCCATAATTGAAAAATATTTTTTAGAAAGCTCAAGTCCAGGCATGATCTTTTCAATTTCAGCCTGAAGTCCATTTACGGAGCGAGGGATTTTTTGTAAAACGTTATTTAGATCATCTGGGTTTTGGCTTTTATTGTAGGACTCGAGCGCTTTATAGAGGTCTGTCCTGAGAGCAACAAATTTCTGTACATCAGAGGTTTCCGCCAAATAAAGACTTGAGTTGAGTCGATTCATTTCTTCAGTCAGTTTGGAATAAACACTCGCACTGCTGACTTCTCTTTCCGCACCAGCGTGAGCTTTGACGTTTTCCACGGCCGCTTTCATTAGGCACTCTTGGTGGTCTGCACGTAGAGAACTAAGATTTGTAATTGGCACTACATAGGCATCACGTACTTTGGGAGCGTTATTGGAAATCTCTGGCAAAAGAGCAATAAACGAATCGAGTTGACCGATAGCCTCGGAAACTAAGTTGTTGATCTCCTGTCCCGAGCTTTTTTCAATATCAAAGAGCTTAACTGAAACTTGATCTGTTTGCTTTCGTAATTCGTTTAGTTTTTTGCGTAATTGGAAGGGAAGGCCTGATTCAAAATCTTTTTCGAGGTTCTTACGAAGTTTTTCGTATTTCTCTTCGAGGTCATTACTCACTAAAAAGGCTTCACAGGCTTTGGCGTTCATGGCAGCGGCCGAGGTGACTTCAGCGGCCGAGGCATTCTGCTCGGCCTGAAGTTGGGGGCCCTGGTTGAGATCAGCCTCGGCAGCCCATAAAGAGGTGGGAATGACTGACATAGCAAAGGCCATCAGCAGGACAAACCTGCGAAAGTTTTTTGAATGTTTTGTCAGTCTGTAGAGACTGAGAGTGAGTAAAAGCATGGTCTCCTTCAAGAAGTTACCGGGGCTACAAGTTTCAATAATTGTACCAGGATGAGACGAGAGCCATGGCTGTCAGAGTGACGGGCTTCGACAATTATTGTCACTTTTCATAGGTAAGAGGGCAAAACTTGTCAGTTATTGGGTAATTAGAAGGTTAAAAAGACTGACTAACCAAGAATCCGTGGCCTTTGAGGCTTGAGCTCAATGGGAGTAGGGACCCTTTCAGCTGGCATATAAATGGCATAACAGAAGACATGGTTTTACTGCGAAGATTTTTGATCATTGGCGTTTCCTTACTGACTATGAACTCTTTTATAGCCCAGGCCGTTGAAGGCGTCCCACAAACTGCAGTTGAAGACAATCCTTCCCCTCAACTAGGAGACCCGGCAGGATCGAATCTTTTTCCTGTGGCCGTCATTGATGGAGGGGTGAGTTACAACGATCCGGCATTGGCTCCCTATATTTTACGCCGACCAGGGGATCATCGTCTAATTTTAGGAATTGATTTCAATGAAGACGACAGCTTACCTTTTGACGGACCTGCAGTGCCCCCCTTTGAAACTTTAACGGAGAGATCGAGCCAGCAAAGCTGGCTTGAATGGATCAGTGAAAATAAAGAGGCGCTGGCTAAAAATATTTTGAATTTTTTAACCATTGTTTTGAAGCCTGGTTCACAAGGGCATGGTACCCATGTTTCTGGTATTGTTCTTAAATCCTGCTATTTCGAGTGCGGCATTATGCCTATTAAAGTTTTTGGAAAGAACCCTCCGACCTTAGACATGATTATTGATGCGATTGAGTTTGCAAAACTCAGTGGTGTGCGTGTCATTAATATGAGTCTAGGGTATGAAGCCAAAGTGGAATCCTATACTGGTGGAAAACCTGTCTATCAAGATCAAAAAGCCTGGGATCGCTTGCAGAAAGCGATTGAAAGCAGTCCCGATATACTTTTTGTTGTCGCCGCGGGAAACTCCAACATCTATTTTACTAAGGATGAAAAATGTTTTTTTCCTGCCTGTTTGGATGAGCCTAACGTGATCACTGTCGGAGCCATTGATGAGCTCTCTCGCTTGGCTAATTTTACCAATTATGATCCTCAAAAAGTTCATATTTACGCCCCTGGTGTGAATATCAAAAGCAATTGGATTAACAATGAGTGGAAGGAAGTGAGTGGAACATCTATGGCCGCACCCTATATTGCGGGCATGGCCTCTTATATTTGGAATCATTCGCGTCGATTGACGGCCTCCCAGCTCAAGGAAGTTTTGATCGAGGCCTCTTTGTTTAGTGAAGGCATGATTTTTAAAAAATATTCTCTGAGCGAGCAGGGTAAGGTTGTATACACTCATACTTCAAATATCAGATCAGTCATCCCTGAGGCTAAAAAAGCTATCGAAGAAAATATTTTTCGGTCTCTAAAAGAGCTTTAAAATAGAGGCTAAGGAGTGGATTCTAGACATCTCCTGATAAAAATTGGGAGACTTTTGCCTTATAGATTTGGGGGTAGTTTTTTAAACCATCCAAATGCTTTCCGTGGTCAATGACTAGCGTATCCAAAGGGAGATGAGGGTGTTTATTAAACAAACTTTCAATAGATGACAGAGCAACAATGTCGTCCTCGCGACCGCGGATGGAAAGAATTGGAATTTCTGGGTTCCAGTGATCTAATTTCCTATGAAGCTTTGCCAAAGGGGCTAGCCCCCAAACCGAAGTCCCAAAGAAAGAGGCAATTTTGGGTAAAGTATTTCCTGGAAGACCAACTACAATTTTAAAAAAATTGATGGTGTTACTATAGATATCTTCAAAAGGGCCGCCATCACAAATAACTTTTTCTACGTCAGATCTTTTTGCAGCCGTACTTAGCGCCGACAGCGATGGACCTGAAAAGGCAAAAATTATTTTTTTGCCTTCGATTTGATCCAGGGCCTGATGGATCTGTTTAGTCCAAACCGCAAAAACACCATTAACCACATAGCGAACGTAAGGGTGTGTGGCTTGAGAATCTAAGCTTGACCCCAAAATGAGATCAAAGGACACGCAGTCGTATCCTAATTCATTGAGAAAAAAATAATGCAGGCGCGTGGTTTTGTGACTACCCCACATATGATGAACTAGCACAATGGTTTCTGGATGTTTTTTGACTTTCGCCTTATGCCAAAAAAGAGGAAAGTCTTTATTTAGGATTTTTGCTCCCACCACTGCTTCCAATCCCCTTGCACACTATGAGTTTTTTGGCCAGCCTCGCTGAGAGTTGAGCGATTCACGCGCACAACTTCCATGGCAGTTTCGGATAAAACTTTACCGCAGGCTTCAATAACGGATTGGCTATCGATACCGTGATATTCATAAATATCAACTGGGCGCCCGCATTTGGAGTGTTTGCGCACGGCCAAGGCTTGGTGGCGAACCCCGACAATTGATCCGATATTATCAAGAAGGCCTGGCTCACCATCGTGAACACTAACGCAGGGAACCCGTCTCCCAGAAAGAGTGAGAATCTCCCCCACGGTGGCGTTCCCGTTCACGGTCGGGTGGAGATAAAGGTCGCCACTAACCTGCAAGCGGTTACGAAGTAAATCATAGTTATTTTGATCAGCCAAATTCCCACATAAAAGATCGGGTGAGGTCACCACAACAACATTGGCATAAATTCCTCGCTTAAGAAGCTCTTCAGAGGCGCTAATAGCTTCCGTCACTAAAGAACCGAGGGCAAAAATGTTAACAACGTTGTCGCCGGGCTCGTAATTGGCATAGCCACGATAATCAATAAGGTAGTAGGCGCCACTTAAGACATCGTCTTTGAGTTGGGAAAGGATCTCACTTTCACCAAGCGATGCAACTTGGGATTCGTCGACGGCTCCAACCACATCAAAGCCTTTGGGGGCCAAGAGTTGCTGCTCGACCTTATAGCGATTTTGTTTTTTGAGCCATGTCATTAAAAGTTTTTGATCAATCCCGCGGGTCACCCCACGGATAACAACGCCAGTGCGGCCTTCATTATTGCCAGTGAGGTGGCGTGAAATGGAATCAGAAAGAATCCAATCCATCTCTTGGCAAAAGAAGGGCTCCCATGTGATTTGGTTAGGTATTTGAAAATCAGATTTCCAACCATGCTGAGCACCCTCGGGTGAGAGGGTCACCCCAGAAGGAGTTCCTACTAAGATAAAGCTCGATTTCCAGTACAGGTTATAGAAAAACTGGTCGTGGGCGCGCTTAATAAAAAAGTCATAGACCGTCATTAATGGAAGAATTGGGATTCCAAGCAAATCGCGAATGCGGCCATAGGACCCCATGCAAGACATCGTATTGGCTTCCACGATTTCAAAGCGAACAAAGCGATCGCTATTTTCTTCAGCAGGAACAAGATCAGGAAGCTTTTTATCTCGGACTCCAAATTCATTTTCGAAAGCATCGACAATGGGCGCACCAAAAATGTGTCCGTCCATGGCGGGGTTTAGGTTGGTACTTGTTCCTACGTCCGGAGCCATGGTGGTTAGCATTTCGCCAGCGGTCTTCCACTGTTTTTCATCCTCAGTGAGCGGTTTACTATCATTGCCATCTGTGCTGTTGGCAATCCGCGTGAGTTTGGCGGTACATTGACCAAGCATCCATTGAGTGTGTGGGTAGCTAGCCATTTTTAAATTGATATCAAGGCTATCGGGCACACCACCATGGTCCGCAATTTGTTTTTGAAAGAACTGCCAATTGTCTTCCTTCAATTTGTATTGCTGTTGCATTTGCTCGTGAATTTCTTCGCCACGAGTCTTTAAAAACTTTCCTTCAGCACTACTATCAGTAAAGCCAGCAAATAACGTGTCACCCGTGATGCCTTGAGTAGTACGAAGTCTTTCCATCTCCTCTTTAGAGGGGAGGGCTGAGTGATTGCCTTGCTCAGCTTCCATCTCAAGGCCCCAACCTTTTAGGGTATGAACAATGACAATGCTTGGGCGCCGTTGATCTTTTTTTGACTCTAAAAAAGCTTCCTGAAGTTTTTCATAATCATGGCCACCAAAATCGCGAAGCCCTTCAAAGAGTTCTTTTTCAGAAATGCTGTTCACAAAAGTTTTTAAATTTGTGTGCTTTTGTAAAAAGTGCTTTTTGAGCTCTTTAGGTTCTTTAATAAGTAGCAAAGCTTGTAACTCATAGTCGGCGAGATCATCTTCGAGTAACTTTTTAAAAGAATCCCCACCCTTCTTTTTAAAGAGGGCATCCCTTTTTTTGCCGTGGCGAACTTGAATCACCTGCCAACCATTAGCTGCCATGGTCTTTTCAATACGTTCGTTGTCGGTTCCACCCATAATGTCTTTATTGGTAATGCGGTGGCCGTCGAGGCTTTGGCGGTTGTAATCGAGGATCCAAGTCAGGTTACCAATTTCACGTTCAGCAAAATCAGGGGTGGCTTCAAATAAGGAGCCTTCGCGGAATTCTGAATCACCAAGTACACACCAAAAGTGGGCGTCAGGAACCTTGTAACCATGTTTTTTAGCAAAGCGATACGCAAGAGCCAAGTATCCCGCGTTTACAGGCGGGATGCCGACGGTCCCCGATGGAAAAAAGTTGTGGTGATCGGGATCATAAATGGAATGATAACTTTGAAAACCGTGGGGGAACTCTTCATTAGCAAAAGCACGCAGACGGAGCATGGCTTTATCTTTTTCAATCTGAGTCAGCTTGCGTCCATCGGAATCGAAGAGAAGATCGAGTAAATAATTGAAAGAGTGATCAGCAGGGGAGGCATGGGGTTTGTTGGCAATATGGTCAAATCCCGTTTTCACCAGCAAGTGTAAGGTTCCAAGAATATGGAGGGCTGAGCTCGAGGCTGAAGAGTGTCCACCCACTTTTGGATCCCCTTTGGCTTTGTCCTTGCGTACATTGGCCTGAAAAATCATCTGGTTGGCCAGGTAATGGGCGCGAGAAAAGATATTGTTGAGAACCTCGGGTTTGACCGCTGCTTTTGCCATAGTTCACCTCTTTAGAATTGCGCGGATTTTAGTAACAAATAAGGGGCGATGTGAAGCCTTTTTTCAACTCTGGAGACCATTTCTTACGTCTCCAGTACAAAATCCCAATCGATCTGTATATTGCCGTTATTATTCACAATTCCAGCAGGGGGATTGGGGAAGGGGGCCGCAGCCCGGAAGGCTTCTATCGCTGCATCATCCAGGTCATTATAACCAGAGGCATTCTTGACCTGCACCCGCACCAGTTCACCACTTTGATCCAAAGTGATCACCAGCCGAGTGATTTTGGCGTTGGTGCTGGCAATGGTCCTTCCTTTGCGGAGAATATGCACAATTTTTTCTTTAATTCTTGGTTCCCAATGCTGACGTAACTTATTCTTGATGCGATTATAATAAGAGTAATAAACAAACTCGCGCGTTTTCAATAAAGTCTCTGCACCAATGACGACATCTTTAAGGTAATCGTCGTTTTGACTCACATCACCTCCGCTAGGGCGTGGCGAATCTGGATTGGGGGCTAGCTTTTCAGCGCTGAAATCATCGTTGATCATTTTTGGCTTCAAATCATTTAAAGAGAACTTTTTCTTAGGCGGCTTGGTTGGGTTTGGTTTTTGCTTCATCCCTTGATTGGTATTGGAGGTGTTTTTGAAGGCCCCAGTTTTTGCTGCACGAGTCTCTTTTAATACATTTTGATCAAACTGACTGAGTTTATATTCATCCACAGGAACTTCGTCATTAACGGTTTTGTCTTGCTGAACAACCTGTCGCATTTCTGTGGGAGAAGGCAAATCTTTTACATCCACCCATTCGATTTCCACGACGGGATCTTGGTGTGTGAGTTGGAATTTTTTGTGCACAATTAAAAATGCAAATAACCCCAAATGCAGGAGTAGAGAGATAATAAAAGGCCAACTGCGGATCTTCCTTGTTTCCATCAACAACCTATCGGTTGATAGCCCAGTATTATTAAGGCTTAGAGAAAAATTCTTTGGATTTTCCTCTGGACTTTCGTAAACTTACAGGGATGACCATTAGAGCCTATGGAGAGACCGACGTCGGTCTTAAAAGAGAGAAAAACGAAGATGCGATCCTGTTGGAGCCAGAAATGGATCTCTTTGTTGTGGCTGATGGTATGGGTGGACATAAGGGTGGAGATTTAGCCTCCAAAATGGCGATTGCCTCGGTTAAAGAAGTGGTGGAGACCCATCGCACCGAACACACCTTTCTCTCGCCACGGGCTATGATTGAAGAATGTTATGTCGAGGCCAGTCGTCGAATTTTTGAGGCCAGCCAGATGGAAGACCACTACCTTCAAGGTATGGGCACGACCATGGTCGTGTCCTATGTTCATCAAGGGGATATCTTTATTGGCAATGTGGGTGATTCGAGGGCCTACCTTTTGAATGAAAAATACATGTGGCAAATCACGGAAGACCACTCCCTGCTGAATGAGCATATCAAGGCGGGGTTGATTCGCGATGCAGACGCTAAAGACTTCCAGGCAAAAAACATTATAACGCGAAGCGTAGGATTTGAACGAGAGGTCCGCTGCGATATTTTTCAAAGAAAGATCCAGCCCGGCGACCAATACCTTATTTGTTCTGATGGCTTATCAGGACTGGTGTCTGATGAGCGCATCCATGAAATTTGTACACTGAACGATATTGAAAACTCTGTGAAAATCCTTATCCAAGAAGCTAAGAAAAATGGTGGGGACGATAATATTACTGTCCTCATCATTGAGGTTGTTGATTGACGCTGATGGGCGTCATCGTTATAAAATAGCTCTCTCATCATCGGAGCTAATGTGAAGAAAACCTTTACCTTTTTGGTTCTTTCCAACACCAAACACTCATCAAAAAAGTTCGTGTTTTCCCAGGTTCAGTTGGTCACCGCGGCTATTATATTGAGTTGCTTTGCTTTGGTTGGAATGGCTGTGGTGTTTGATTACTCTTACCTACTATATAAGGACCACAAAGAAGAGTGGCTACAGGTTGAAAACCAGAAGCTTAAAGACCACCTTGGGCAAATGGAAGAAAAGTTGAATATCTTAGAAAACGCCTTCCAGCGAGTGGAGCTGTTTTCTAGAAAACTTCGTACGATCACCCAAGTGGATAACCCGGATCGCGAACTGCAATTGGCCATCGGTCCTGGCGCCCAAATGCAGAAAATCCCACAGTTTAAAGCAGCCCGTGATGCAGCCAGTGTTGATAAACTCGATGAGTTGAACCGAGTCGAAGAGGATCAAGAAAGTGGCGAGCTTGCCGTCATGGGGATGCGTGATTACGAATCCTTGAGCGTTCGTTTTGACCGGGTCATCGATGAAAGTAAATTGCGTGAACAGAACTTACTTGAGCTCTGGCAAAACCTCTCTGACCGGATTGGTCTTTTGAGCGCCACCCCCAGTGTGCAGCCCGTAAGTGGTTGGGTCACATCAGGCTTTGGCTATCGCCGCTCACCTTTTAGCCGTTCTTCTAAAATGCACCATGGGATTGATATCGCCGCTAATTTTGGTTCCAAGGTCCATGCCCCAGCTGATGGTATTGTCAGTTATGTTGGCTACGATGGTGGCTACGGTAAACTGGTTTCTATTGATCACGGTTACGGCGTAGTCACCCGTTATGGTCACAATGCACGTATTCACGTAAAGCTTGGTCAAAAAATCAAGCGCGGAGATATTATCTCTGAGGTGGGTAATACCGGTCGGTCCACGGGGCCTCATTTGCACTATGAAGTTCGAGTCAACGGTATCCCCGTTGACCCACACAAATACATCCTCGACAGAGAATAAGATTTATTTACAGGTATCGACCGACTTGTCGTAACAGCCAGAATAGTTAGGATAGCTTTGGCGACAGGCGCTATTCACATTAAGCACACAGCTGGGAAACTCTTCGCCAGTGTTGGCTTTACACTCGTTCACAGTTTTATCAAAACAACCCGAGTAGTTAGGATAGTTTATTTGGCAAACTTGGCTGACAGCATCGATACATGTAGAGAAAACATTGGCGGTCATGCTGCAGGTGACTGTGGTTTTGGTATTGGCTTTAACAACAATGCTGTCGCCACTTTCCAGGTTAATGTCGGCTGCAAGGCCGTTCAGACTCAAAAGAATGGTTAAGATAAAAACTCGAATCATTTGTCCCCCCTTGTTGATTCGCTATGTTTCTAGCAAAAAGTGAGGAGGATTCGAAGGGAATTTCAAAAATGGTGCAAATATAAAAAAAGCCCAGGCATTGCCTGAGCTTTTTGAATACTAGCCGATGAGATGGCTTGAAATTAACGTTTAGAGAACTGAGAAGCTCTACGAGCGCCTTTAAGACCGTATTTCTTACGTTCCACCATTCTTGAGTCACGAGTGAGAAGACCAGCCTTCTTTAAGGTATCGCGAAGAGTTTCATCGTACTGGGTAAGAGCACGAGAAATACCATGGCGAATAGCGCCAGCCTGTCCAGATTCACCGCCACCTTTTACAGTGATCTTAAGGTCCACTTTATTGGATTGTGAAGTGATCTGAAGAGGAAAGACAAGATGAGCTTTTGAAGAGGCTCTCTTCATGTATTGTTCCATCTCTTTACCATTGATGGTAATTTTGCCAGTCCCTGTAGACATAAAAACTCGAGCCGAGCTGGTTTTTCTTCTTCCTGTTGCGTAAAAAATCTTTTCAGCAGCCATTAATACTCCTCCCTCTTACTGTAAAATCTGAGGGTTTTGGGCTTGGTGAGGATGTTCTCCACCAGCGTATAATTTTAACTTCTTAATCATTTTGCGACCGAGCTTCGTTTTAGGAAGCATGCCTTGAACCGCATCTTCAAGAATAAATGTTGGATTTTTAATCAACATTTCTTGAGCGGTGGTTTCTTTTAAAGAACCAAAGAAACGAGAGCGACGGAAATACTTTTTATCCAACCACTTGTTCCCAGAAAGAGTGACTTTATCAGCGTTGATGATAACCACCATGTCGCCAGTATCCACATGAGGAGTGTAGGTGGGTTTGTTTTTACCGCTTAAAATCATAGCCACTTGTGTGGCTAGACGGCCCACACTTTTACCGGTGGCATCGATGACAAACCAATTGCGTTTACTTTCAAAATCTTCGCCTTTTGCATTCCAAGTTTTCATTGCTTCAACCTTGCTAAATTTAAGAATGAAAACACTTATAATTTTCGGCACTTAATGTCAAGGCTCTGGGGATAGCGAACCGAGGCTAAAAATAGCCCCTGTGGCGGCGCTGGCGGGCCAGCTTCTGATCGGTCCTCGGCCCTGAGGAGCTGGGAAATGGCCTGTGGCGGCAGCCCCTTTTCGTGGTACCACATGAGAGTTCCTACAATATTTCTCACCATTTGCTTCAGAAAGCCATTACCTCGGATATGGAAGTCCACAAAACCGCTATCTCGAGGCACCCAGCGGCAAAGATTGAGGCGGCGGCGCGTGGAGGACACCGTGGTCCCCTGGGATTGAAAACTGGAAAAGTCATGCTCGCCCAAGAGAAGCTCTGACGCCTCCTGTAAAAATTTCAGGTTTAGCTCGTCCCGAAAGTGCCAGCTATAGCGGAGAAGGAAAGGGTTTGCCCGCTCACGGCAAAACATTCGATAGACATAGCGCTTTTCCACAGCCGAAATTTGGGCGTGAAAATCCGAGGGAGCCAATTCCACTTTTTTAATACTGATGGAGGCTGGGGTGAGCCGGTTGAGACTGTAGTGGAGATTCTTCAGGCGCTTGTCGTTAGGCAAGTCGGCGTGGGCCCACTGGTTAATAGCATGGACTCCGCGGTCGGTGCGGCCAGAGCCGACCACCTTCACTTCTTGATCAAAGATTTTGGAAAGCCTTTCTTCAAGGACGCCCTGAACCGTGTGGGAATGTTTGGGCTGTTTTTGCCAACCAAAGAAATCAGTTCCATCATAGCAAAGGCAAAAACGGACCCTTTGCAGCTTAGAAGCCAACAGCGAATCCCCCAGTGATCATGTTGGAGGTAAAATCCTTGCGTTCATCCAGACCCACCACTTGGCGGAACTGAAGGTCCAGCCAAGTTTCTGTGATTCCATACTCAGAGTAAAGAGCTGTTCCATAGCTAAAGTAAGACAGGGAAATCAAAAGGCCAGCCGAAGCCACTAAAACCGGGGCACCACCAAAATGATTGGAACCACCATCACTTCGGCGCTCCCAAAAAGTATAGTAGCCAGCGCCACCATCCACATAAGGAACAAAAAGTTGTCCCGGACTAAAACCAAATTTATAAGTCACAGTGGCTGTGTTGGGGAAAACCAAGAATTGAAAGGTCTCTTTGGGCTGAATGCCAGGGTTAGATCCCCCAGAGAACTCCCCGTTTCCGTCACTAAAAAAGAGTCCCGACCCCACTTTAAATAAGAAGTTCCCAAGGAAATCAAAAAGCTTCCATTCATAATCGACATTAAGAATGAAACTCGCCTTGTCGCCATAGACTTGGGAAAAACCCTTGCTCGGCCCTTGGATATCAGGGGGGCCGTAGACACCGCCACGAAAAGAAAACACAGAGTCCGAGGGTAAAACGGCAGCATTGTAAATATAGCGGCCATCGGCAGTGACCTTTTGTGGTTTCTCCATAACATCACTGGGAGGATCGATTTTGGACTCTTTAGAGTAGTAATAGGTGCCGTCGTCATCAAGGTCTTCTGGTTTTTCGATGTCACCCGGAGTTTTGTCAGTGACCTTTTCTCCATCACCGTAATAGTAGATCCCGTCGTCGGAGACCCTCTGAGGTTGTTCGACACCTTCGATATTTATCGCTGTAGGCTTTTTACTTTTGGTATTGTAAATATAGGTTCCGTTTTTATGCACTTGTGCTGGGGCTTCGCTGAGTGGGTCTTCCTGTGTCGATGTTGAGGGATAGGGGTACTCGGCAGGGGGGGCCTCTTCTGCAAAGGCACAAAATGAATAGAGAAGACAAAGAAGGGAAAGTAATTTTATCATACCTTCCTCCCGCGAGCTCTCCACACAAAAAATCCTATACCCAAAAGAATGAAAATAAAGGCCAAATGACTGGTGAAGTGCAAGGCCAACCCAGCGGCGGCCCAAAGTGGCCACAGCACAACTCGAAACACAGCCTTGCTCTTCGGGTGATTGCGGATCCATTTGGCGATAGGAGGGCTCACGGTATAATAGGTTTGGATCAACAAGCGGCCAAGGCTAGAGCGCTTTAGGATGCGGTTGCGAAATTTACGGAAAGTTTTTACTTTGGGGCGGAAGGGAGTTCCATAGGTGGCGGTTGTAATAAAGCAGTCAAACTCTTCTTCAAGCAAGCCGACCACTTTAGAGGGGCTCGCGATGTGGCAGTTCTGTTGCCAAGCATCGGTACTCGTGGTGTCAAAGCACTCTGTGTTCAGGCTAGCCACAGTGTTAGAAATGGAAGTGAAATAGCCAACGTTACCGGCCTCATCAATACTGGCCATGCGAAACCAATACTCACTGCCGTTGTTAAGACCCTCGATAGTGTTATCACTCAAACCCAAAGTTTGAAATCCAGTACTTGAGTTTGAGGACACTTTAAAATCTTTTGACGAAGCCGTTTGTGTATTAGGGAGGGTGCGTTCTGCATAATAAATACGTATAGAAGAAAAATCGACATCACTACTAGTAATGCCAGGGAAGCTCGAAGGAGCTTTGACGTCCTCAATAAAAACTTTGCCGTCGCCCGGGTAAGCAATAAAGTTGCAAGCCGATAATCCTGAGTAGCTGACGGTGCTTTCACAAAAGGTGGCCGGGGAGGCGCCACTGTTGATGACAGAAAGCCCTAACTCAATTTGGGTGCTATAGTCATCGATGGTGTCGTCACTATCGGTAGAGGAATCAAAACCCACCCGAATTCTTTTGGTGCTGGCGGCTGAAGAGCTACAACTGCTCACTCCTAAAACATCATTACAAAGGGTACTCCAGGGAATATAAACAGTGACGGGGGAGTTGACCTTGGTCGTCTTATTATTTTCAGGGGCGTCACTGCCACTACCATTGCCGGTGGGTGACATGGAGATATCGTCCAACCGGGTTGGGTTCGTGTCGTCGATGGTGATCAGGGGGGTTCCATAAACAGTGGAAGACTCAAAAGTGATTTTTAATCTTAAGTTTGGATAAATGCTTCGCGAGTTACAAGCCTCGCCGTCTCCAGCCACCTCACAGGTATCACAAGGGTTGGCAAGATCCGTTGAACTACAGTCAAGACCGCTGACCCTGCCGCCATAAACTTTGGTTACTGTTTGCGAGTTATCGGTACAAAGTTTACCTGTACAGGTAGAGAACCCACCAATTTGGGTGATTTTAATTTCAGCCAAAGCCTGCGATGAGAACAGTAGAATAATTAGGCAATAAAAGTGTCTAAGCCCCATGGGAAAAGCTTGTCACGTTTAACTAAGCTTGTCAAAAATCCTTTGGGCAATAAGCAACCCGTTGGCAGCCGCGCCTCGCTGGAGATTATCGGCGACCACCCACATCATCCATGTGTTCTCAAAGCCAGGATCCTTGCGGAGTCGACTGACAAACGCGTTGGTTTCCCCTTGCACTTCTCGGTAACTATGAAAACTCTTCTCTGAGTTGTGGGGGAGGTAGCTAATGAAGTCGCATGCCTGCAAAGCTTTCTCAATAGTGGCGCGGTCCACGTCCCTGTTGAGGGTCACCCAACAAGCCTCACCGTGGGCGTTCATAGTGGGCACTCTCACGGTGAAAGCAGAAATTTTTAGGCCAGGAAGATCCAAAATCTTCTTGGTTTCTTGCATGATTTTGATTTCTTCTGAACAAAATCCTTCGTCATTAAAAGAACCAATTTTAGGTTGGCAATCAAAAGCTATAGGTAAAATGAATGTTTTCCCAGGCTGCAAGTTTTCGCCCCTGAGGACCTGTTGACTTTGATTAACAAGATCCTCAATACCCTCTTTGCCAGCGCCGCTGACGGATTGATAACTGGCAACCCGAACTTCTTCGATGCCAAATTCTTTTAAAGCCTCAAGCGCCATGACCAATTGGATGGTGGAGCAATTGGGGTTGGCGATGATCTGGGGGGTGGTAGCCGAAGCGATGTGATGAAAATTAATTTCTGGTACAACCAAAGGTGTCGTGGGATTCATGCGATAGGCGGCTGAATTATCAATGGCAATGGCTCCGTCTTCGACAGCTTTTGGGGCCCATTCCTTACTAATATCATCCCCTGAAGAGAAAAAGACCACGTCAAGACCTTTGAAGCAGCCATTTTCTAAAACTTGGCATGCAAAGCTTTGATCCCTAAAATTGATGGAGCGACCTTTTGATTTTTCGCTGGCAAAAAGGCGAAGTTCAGTGAAGTTATATTCTGACTTTTCAAGAAGTTGAATAAAAGTCTCACCAACAAGGCCTGTGGCCCCAACAATTCCTACCGCGATTGAACGACTCATTTATTTTTCCTCACTCTGGCTCTTCTCTTCTTTTGTGTTTTGTGAAACAAACCTAGGACAGCGCCTAGGATGGCATAGGCAAAGAAAAGTACAAATAACATAACTTCGGGCTCGGCAGCCACGATAAATAGGATAAGAACCCCTATGACTAGGTAGGTGAAAGGTTGTCTCCGTTTAAAGTTAAGATCTTTGAAGCTTTTATAACGAAAATTGCTCACCATGGTTAGGCCAAGCATAAAAGTCATAAATAGAAGCAACCAATTGTGACTCGCATCCAGCTCGAGCTTGGTAAAACAAAGGACGGAACTGGCAACAATACCTGCCGCCATAGGGATCGGCAGTCCTTGGAAGTGGCTACTTTCATCAGCGGATTGCACATTAAAGCGCGCCAGACGTAAAGCTCCGCAGGCGACGAAAACGAAGCTAGCCAGCCAGCCCACCCGACCAAAAGGTTGTAGGGCCCAAAGGTACATGATGAGGGCCGGTGCCATACCAAAACTGATCAGGTCACAAAGAGAGTCATACTCGGCGCCAAAGTGACTAGAGGTGCGAGTCAATCTGGCCACCCGCCCATCGAGTAGATCAAAAACGGCGGCAGCGACGATAGCGTAAGAGCCAACAAGATATTCACCACGAATGGCAAGGATAATAGCCATAAAGCCAAAAAACATATTCGTTGTCGTTAACAGATTCGGAAGAAGATAAATGTTAGAGCCTGGCGGTGGCTTTTTAGGAGCACCGTTTTGGCGAGAAAAGTTTGTTTCGCTCACACTAAGCCTCCAAAAAGAAAAAAGAGGCCCGACAACAAAATGGCACTTAAGACAGGCTGAGTGAGATTGTCATCCAGTCCCCAAATCGGAACCAGTTCAGCAATGGCTCCAATGAGACCGGCGAGGAAAGTCACAACCAAAATATGATCCAACATAATCCCATGGCTTTGAAAATAAAAATAGGCCGCTACTGAACAAAATAAAAAAGCCGCTACTGAACCTTGCAAGCTCTTGTTTCCAATTAATTTATCATGTCCAAAAAGAAGGCCAAACAAACTTGCCGTGGGGTCGCCAACAGCGAGAAAGAGGACTGCCAGTGCAACAATTGGAGTTGGAAATAAAAAGAAAATGATTCCGCAGCCAACCACAAGGTGAGTTGTTCCCGATAAGCGAAAGGCCTCTCTTTTGCGAAGAACTGGGTTGAAAACCTTAACCGCCCATCGGTTTACGGGTTTCGAATACTGTCGTCCAAAATCCAAAAGTAAAATGGAGCTGCCAAGGATGCCGTAAATCCAAAGACAAGTGGTGAAAGAAAATTGGTCGAGGAGAATAAACATGGCCATCACGCCCGTGAAGTGGAATATCTTTCGAGTTAAATGCAAATCTTGCTGGCTTTTTAGGCGTAACATTTTGGCACCCAGTGTTAACACGAATCAATGATCGAATCAAAGCGCTTTCGTTTCTGAGGGGTTATCGCCTTTTTCTCTTGTGATTTCAACACTATGTTTTTTGCCATCCAAGTCCATGGAAAGGATATTTTTACCATGGCTGAGGGATACAAAATCGCTGGTCCAGCCTCCGGTGGGCATGGGGAAAATGTCCCCTTGGTTGTTATTGGTTTGGTTTTTGAAAGAACCCACCTTCTTGCAATTCTCAATCACAAAGCGGGTGGTGGATGCTTGGGTGAGCAGGTGTCGTTTGACATCCAGTTGCTTACAATCAATTTTCACCACAGGTGCCAACTTTTCTTTGGCAGGTTCAATTTCCTCTTCGACGGAAGCCAGCTTTCTTTGGAAAGGAATCTCTATTCCAGTTCCCATCTGATAGACAATGAAAAGACCATTGCTGGCTCCCAAAAAACCAATAAGAATGATGGTCCAAAAAGAAATTCGAAAGAAGGCTTTCTTCTCTACAGATGGCTTTCCCATTGGGAAGTTATCGGAAGACTAGGCCGGGTCGTTTAATGCCACGAGCTTTGCTGTTTTAATTCGAAACAATGAAATAAAAATAAAAGCGGACTGACTGGTCGATTTTGAGAAGTGATGTTTTGCTAATTTTTTTTAGAAACCAAAGCACCAAAATAGATTGTTGATAGTTTTAAAATTGGGATTAGCACTTCTTCCCCAGGGCTTAGTCTTTATTTTGCCAGACTTTTGTCTGGTAAAACAAATGACTAAGACCAACACCAGAGGAACTCCCACCAACTGCACTTGGGCTTACCAACAATGGATTCCGCCACTTTCGATGGGTTGGTGATATTCGACATGCTATTAAGAATTCGGTAAGACTTTAAGCTATCAGAAAACTCAATGTCCTCATCGCGGATGCGAGTGATGAGCTTTTTGTATCCGGCGCTCTCGTCTTTATCGATCAGGGGTTTAATTTCAGCCATCATGTTGTTCAAAATATAAATGTATGTATTTTGATCTCTAAGGAGGGAGGTGTCTTTCCCGTCTTGGTCGAGGGTTTTAACCCCTTGATCAGCAATCTCTTCTAGGAAACCAAGAATGCCTCCATACTGAGCGGCTACGGCTTCGATATTGGTATAGACTGTAGAAGTGGCGTAGTTTTGCTCGGGCTTGGCAAAAACCAGTTCAAGGGACTCGCGAATCATACGGTGGCCATCATCACGGGTGTACTCAACTTCCCCTTCTTTTTCAAAATCGCCGTCGAGAGGATCCTCCTGCCCTGTGTTCAGAGCTCTTTGGGCTGCATTGAGATTATTGGCGACGATCCGTTGTAGCGTTTCGATATCCATGACCTTCAGTCGGTCCGATGGGTACTTTAAACTTGCCATACAGAGTGTTGGGGCTAGGATTATCCAGGCGAGTAGTTTCATGACACATCTCCTCATGTTAGGATTATCTAAGGCTCAACCCACAACGTCATTTCGCTTAAGGCCATAAAACGATAGTTTTGTAATTAGCGAAAGCTGTGTAGAATATTGAGCTATCGAACTTTTTTAAGGGAGGACAGTTTGAAAACATTTGCGCGCGTTCTGGTTCTATTAGCCAGCATCGGACTACTAGCTTCATGCTCAGAGTTGGTAAAGAAAACCATTCAAAATAACCCGGATATTGTATTTGAGGCGATCAAAAAAGATCCTGCTGGATTCATGGAAGTGGTGCGAGACGCTGCCCAGGAAGCTCAGAAAAAGGAATTTGAAGATGCCGCTAAAAAAGAGCAGGAAGAAAGAGAAGCCGAGTTTAAAGACCCTAAAAAACCAGAAATTGCTTCTAATCGAGCGGTCTTGGGCTCTGGTGGCGCGCCTGTAACTATTGTTGAGTACTCTGATTTTCAGTGTCCTTTTTGCCGCAGAGGTTCTGATACTGTTGATAAGGTCCTCAAAGAGTACAGTGGTAAGGTTAAGCTTGTTTTTAAGCACCTTCCCTTAGAAGGGAAGCACCCCAATGCTCGCCGTGGATCTGAGTACTTTGAAGCCATTGCCTTGCAGGATGCCAATAAGGCCTACGAATTTAAAAAGATGGTTTTTGAAAATCAAAATGATACCTACGGTGATGCTGAAAAGCTCTATAAAGAGCTCGCTAAAAAAGCTGGCGTTGATATGGGTAAATTAACTAGCGACCTTCAAGGTAAGTCTAGCGACATCGCCAAGATCATCGATTCCGATGTGCAAGAAGCTAACAAATTTGGTTTCAATGGGACCCCTGGATACTTGATCAATGGTGTTTCTTTAAAGGGAGCCTATCCTTTTGAAGAGTTCAAAAAGATTATTGACCGTCATTTGGGTCAAAAATAAGCTCCATCCTAAAAGATGGTTTGATAAAAAGCGACCAAGTGGTCGCTTTTTTTATAGATTTAATGGCAAGGGTCGATTGGTGAGGCGAATCTCTTGGGGGCTCATTTCACACACCAATGGGGTGACCTTTACACCATGACTGTGGGCTTTGCGTAAAAGCTTCCCATACTCGGGATCAATTTCATCTGCAGGAGCAAAGGCTTTACAGTCTTGCCTTTGCACGACGAAAACCATTTCACAGCTGTAACCCTCATCAACAAGATCCATGAGCTCCTGTAAATGCTTTTGCCCGCGTGTAGAAACCGCATCAGGGAAGAGAGCTTGGCTTTGCTTTTCTAGGGTTACGTTTTTTACTTCAATAAAGTGAAGTGGGGGAACAATGTTTTTGGCCGACCATTTTTCAATTTCATGAGCTTTACTATCCCAAAGCACCATGTCCATCCGAGATTGTTCGTTGATCTTTACCTCACCTTGCTGCCGATCAAACTTCTGCCAATGTTTAAGGGGTTGGGTCTCGAAGAGCTCTCTGACTAACTTGTTGGGTAGTGCAGTGTTCACTCCCACCCAACTTTTAGGAGCTTTTACCATTTGCAGTGTGTGCTTCAATTTTCGATTGGGATCGTCTGTTGATGAAAACAAAACCGGACTCTCTGGATCTTTGCATCCCATCATGCTGCCTGTATTTGGGCAGTGGGCGGTGAGAGTTTCCCCTTGATAATCGATATCAACAAAAAACCGCTTGTAGCGTTTGATGAAGCGGCCTTCTCTAAGTGGTTGGTCAAATTGCATGGAATCCCTTTCGTATTGTGATGGGGTTTATCGCAGTTCCACCCAGGTGACAAGGGGGTGAGCAGGGGGTGTTTTCCACATAAGTATCTAAAAATAAAAGGCTTTCTTACCACTGCTCAAGTCGGGTTCAAAAGGCCTTATATATAGACAAGACTCCAGCTTAGGTTTAAATAGTCACTAACCTTAAAGGAGAAATATGGCGGAGACTAAACCCCATAACCCTAAGCCCTCATGGTTGAAGGTGCGCGCCCCCATCGGTGAGAACTACCAGCAAATCAAAAGTATGCTGGGAAAGCTCAACTTGGCGACCGTTTGCCAAGAGGCTCGCTGTCCAAATATTGGTGAATGTTGGGCGGGTGGAACAGCCACTTTTATGTTGATGGGTGAAGTTTGCACTCGTGGTTGCCGCTTCTGTCATGTGAAAACCGGAAACCCGAAAGGTAAAATTGATAATCAAGAGCCGGAGAAGGTCGGGTGGTCTATTTCGCAAATGAACTTAGATTATGTGGTGATTACATCGGTCAATCGCGACGATATGCCCGATCAAGGTGCAGATCATTTTGGTCGAACTGTTGAAACTATAAAGAAACATAATCCAAAGCTGATCGTGGAGATTTTAACTCCCGATTTTAGTGGAATTCCTGAGCTGATCGATCGGGTTGTGGACTCTAAGCCTGATGTCTTTGCCCACAATGTGGAAACGGTAGAAAGACTTACGCCTTCGGTGCGTGACCCAAGGGCTGGATACCAGCAGTCTCTGGATGTTTTAGCGGAAGTTAAAAAGCGGGACTCGCAAATGTATACGAAAAGCTCATTAATGCTTGGGCTTGGCGAGACGGATGAAGAGGTCCTACAAGCAATGAAAGATTTAAAAGCAGTGGGTTGTGACGTGATCACTTTTGGTCAATACTTGCAGCCCACACCAAGACATCTTAAGGTGATAGAGTACATCACACCGGATAAGTTTAAGCACTGGGAGCAAGTGGCGCAGGACATGGATTTTCTATACTGTGCGAGCGGGCCCTTGGTGCGTAGCTCTTATAAAGCGGGTGAGTATTTCATGAAGGGCGTCATCGAAAAACGAAGACGCGGTAATGCATAATTAAGGAGAGGTTATGGCAACAAAAAATATTGAACTTCCAGAAATTGGTGAGGGTGTTAACGAAGGGGAATTAGTCAGCTGGCTTGTACAACCTGGTGACACCGTTGAAGTGGATCAAGCCATCGCAGAGCTTATGACTGACAAAGCCACCGTTGAGGTTCCCTCTCCTATTGCAGGAACGGTCAAAGATTTAAAATTTTCTGAAGGTGACACCATTGAAGTGGGCGCCACTATGATCACTGTGGAAGAGGGTGCTGGTGCAGCAACAAAAACGGCTCCTGCAAAAACAGAAACGAAAACCACAACAACAACGACCACGGCTTCAGCGCCCGCTCCCGCGGTAGCCAGTGCTGGCGGAATGTCGACCATCACACCCCCGCCGGCTGACGTCTCTGTTTTGGCAACGCCAAGCACGCGACGTTTGGCTCGCGAAATGAGCGTGGACATCAATCAAGTCAGTGGAACGGGTCTTGCGGGCCGAGTGACTCGTGATGACGTTATGAAATATACAGGTGGTGCTGGCGCTACCGCCGCGGGGCCAGCCATGCCTGTCTCACAGCCCTATATGCCTCCGCAAAACTTCACCACCGGTGGGGAAGAGCGTGTGCCTTTGAAAGGGATTCGCAAAAAGATTGCTGAAAATATGCAAATGGCTAAACGTATTGTTCCTCACTTTACCTTGATGGATGAAGCGAATGTGACGAAACTCATCGAACTTCGCAACGATTTGAAGCCTGCCGCCGAAAAAATGGGTGTGAAGGTGACTTATCTTCCTTTTGTGATGAAGGCTTTAATTGCTACCGTTCGTGAATTTCCAAAGTTTAACGGCATGATCGACGATGCGGCCCAAGAGATCGTTTTCAAAAAATATTTCAATATTGGTTTTGCGGCTGACACTCCCAATGGTCTTTTGGTTCCTGTATTAAAAAATGCGGATCAAAAAACCATTTATCAGTTGAGTGCTGAAATTGTTGACCTCGCTACGCGTGCCCGTGACGGCAAGCTTTCTTTGGATGAAATGAAGGGTGCCTGCTTTACGATCACTAACATTGGAAGTGTCGGTGGAACTTATGCCACTCCGATTATCAACCACCCCGAGGTGGCTATTTTTGGAATGTACAAAATCCAAGAACGCCCTGTGATTGTGAATGGTGAGCTCGATGTGGCCAGTTTCATGAATTTTACAGTGACCTGTGATCATCGTTTGATTGATGGTGCTGAGGCGGCTCGCTTTCTTTCAGCATTCATAGAAAGAATTGAACATCCCGGCCGCTTAATGATGGATATGATTTAATTTTAAGGAGTCTTTTGTGAGTCAGTTTGACGTTTGTGTGATTGGAGCGGGACCTGGTGGCTATGTGGCAGCGATTCGTTGTGCACAGCTGGGTTTAAAGACAGCTGTTGTTGAAAGAGAAAAGTTGGGTGGTGTTTGTTTAAATGTGGGTTGCATTCCCTCTAAGGCCATGATCTCAGCGGCCTCCATGCTTCATCGTATGCAACATGATGCCAGTGAAATGGGTTTGGAGTTTTCTGGTAACGTCAAAGTGAACATGCCAAAACTTAAAAGTTGGAAACAAAGTGTGTGTGACCGCATGTCGGGTGGGGTCGAGCAACTCTTAAAGGGCAATGGTGTTGATATTATTGCCGGTGAAGCTGAGTTTACTAGCCCCACGCAACTTAAAGTGAAAGGTTCTGATTCTACCAAATCAATTGAAGCGAAAAACTTTATTGTGGCGACAGGCTCTCGTCCGATTGAGATTCCCGGCTTTGCCTATGATGAAAAGACGGTCCTTTCTTCCACGGGTGCATTGGACTTGGATAAAATGCCGAAGTCTGTGGTGGTCATTGGTGGCGGATACATCGGTCTTGAAATTGGCGGCTATCTGGCCAAGCTCGGTGCGGAAGTGGACGTGCTTGAAGCCAATGACGCCCTTTTGAAAGGTGTTGCTGAAAAAGACGTTGTGCAAGTGGTGGCAAAAAACCTTAAAAAACACGGGGTCAAAGTTCACCTTAAAGCCATGGCCAAAGAATACAAAAAATCGGGTAGTGGTGTTGAAGTCAAAGCTGAAGTGAATGGCGAGTCGAAAACTTTTAAGGCCGAAAAGATCTTGGTGACCGTTGGTCGCAAGCCTAATTCTGATCAAATGAACTTAAAAGGCATTGGCTTAAACATTGACGAGCGTGGATTTATTAAAACCGATGCCCAACGTCGTACCAGTCATCCTAATATTTTTGCTATTGGTGATATTGCTTGCCAACCGATGCTGGCCCACAAAGCCAGTCATGAGGGCGTAATGGTCGCAGAGATTATCGCTGGTCAGAATCGCGTTTATGACGCCAAAACAGTACCAGCGGTGATTTTTACCGATCCTGAAATCGCCTCTGCGGGGCTTCTAGAAAGCGAAGCTAAAGATCGTGGTTTTACTGATTTAAAAATTGCTAAATTTCCTTTTGCAGCTAATGGTAAGGCTGTTTCCCTTATGGAAACTGACGGCTTTGTAAAAATGATTGCGGATGCGAAAACCAATGTGGTTTTGGGAGTGCACATCGTTGGACCTGAGGCGAGCAACCTCATTTCTGAAGCGGCTCTTGCTATCGAAATGGGCGCCACTCTTGAAGATATAGCACTCACGATCCATCCCCACCCCACCCTCGGTGAAACCATGATGGAAGCCGCGGAAGCGACCTTGGGCCATGCGATTCACGTGATTCAAAAAACTCGAAAGTAAAATGCTACCAGAGATCGAAGATTGGGGCCTCATCAGTTATCAAGAGGCCTTTGAAAAGCAAAAGCAATATGTGGAAGAAGTCTTAAATGGGGATCGTGCCGATACCCTTGTGTTTTGCCACCATCCTCCTGTAGTCACTCTAGGCCGCGGCACCAAACCCGAAGATGTGTTCGCCTGGCAAGGAGAAACAGTAGAGGTCAACCGCGGCGGCAGAGCCACTTATCATGGCCCCAACCAAGTGGTGATGTATCCCATCGTTGATCTTTCTGAAGAATCAAGATTAAAAAAGAAGTTAAAGCCCAAGGATCTTCACGAGTACATGCGCATCCTTGAAGAGGCAGCCATCATGACCATTAAGGATTATCAAGTGGATGCTGAAGGTCACAGCTTGCAAAAACAGGTCGGGGAGGACAAGGAAGCCGAAGCCACGGGTGTGTGGGTTGGTAACCGCAAAATGGCCTCGATTGGTATTGCCGTAAAAAAATGGGTGACCAGTCATGGGATTGCCATCAATCTTTTAAAAGATGAGCAGGCCTTTCAGGGCATCAATCCTTGTGGATTCAAAACTGAAACTATGGTGAGTTTAAAAGAGCTTTCTGCCAAACGTCCCAAACGCGAAGAATTTCAAAAAGAGCTGGCGAGCAACTTCATCTATCTTATGTACCTTAAATAAAAGTTAAAAAAAATAGAAGGAATTTAAGTCACTTTGTAGTGAGGAAGTCGCGACACCATTCCGTGACCGTCTTGGCGGCGGGGCCAATGATGGTACGATCAAAAATTTCTGATATGGGAGTTTCTTCAGTATTGAATTCAACTTTGTAGCAGCTTCCCTTGGTCCAATTGACAAAGCCAGCGGCGGGATAAACGTTGCCAGAAGTGCCAATGGACAAAAAGACATCACAATCGCTGAGGAGCTCTTCGATTTCTGCCATGTGCATGGGCATTTCACCAAACCATACGATGTCGGGGCGAAGGGAGCTATGGATTCCTTTAGGGTGAGGGGTGGTTTCGTCGAGGTCATCTTGCCAAAAGAAACTTTCTCCAGTTTGCAAACAGCGGATCTTTTGTAGTTCCCCGTGCATATGGATGATGTTCTCGCTTCCGGCCCTCTCATGGAGGTTGTCTACATTTTGTGTGATGATATGGAAGGAACCTGGGTAGCTTTTTTCAAATTCAGCGAGTGCCTTGTGGGCTGCATTAGGTTGAATGGCAGGGTCTAAAAGTTGGGCCCGTCGCAGATTGTAGAACTCGTAGACCAGCCGTGGATTGCGAGCAAAGGCTTCAGGTGTGGCGACCTCTTCAATGTGGTGGCCCTCCCATAGGCCATCTGCGCCGCGGAAAGTCTTTAGGCCGGAGTCGGCTGAAATGCCAGCTCCTGTGAGGACGATGATTTTCTGCATAGCAAAATTACAGAAGTTTTGTGGGCTAAAGTCAAAACAAAACCCATTTTTTGCAATTGTGAGCTGGATTATAAATGCAAGATCTCAAAAATATTATTATGATCTCAAGTCTGTGAAAGATAAGAACAGCTATTGATGCTGTTAAAATGGTTTGTTGAATACATTTGAGGGAGGCTTCGGTGAGTTTATTATTGATTCAATTTCTATTTCCTTTGGCTATGGGGCAAGGTCTTGTCCAGCCCATCCCGGCCAAGGCGCCAACGCCTAAAGATAATCCGCAGACCAAAGAAAAAATTGAGCTAGGGAAGATGCTCTATTTTGATCCCCGCCTTTCCTATGATGGGACCGTCTCTTGTAATACTTGCCACAACGTCATGGCCGGTGGCGAAGATGGCCGGTCGGTATCGGTCGGTGTCAATGGCCATAAAGGGGGGCGTGGGGCACCTACAGTGTGGAACTCCGCCTTCTTGTCAGTGCAGTTTTGGGATGGTCGCGAACCTTCACTAGAGGCTCAGGCCAAGGGCCCCATGATCAATCCCATAGAAATGGGAAATAAAGATCATAAATTGGTTATCGATAGACTGAAAAAGATCCCCGGTTACGTGAATGAATTTAAAAAAGTTTTTAAAGGGAAAGATCCATTAAATATTGATAATGTAGCCAAAGCTATTGCTAGCTATGAGCGCACTTTGATCACGCCAGACGCTCCTTTTGATAAGTTCTTAAAAGGAAATAAAAAGGCCATATCAGCTCAAGCCAAAGCGGGTTGGGAAACATTCCAAAGTGTGGGTTGCACAACCTGCCATAGTGGTGTGAATTTTGCTGGCCCGACTCTGCCTGAGGGCACTGGGTTTTTTATGAAGTTTCCTCTCTATCCAAACACTCAGTACGATAAAAAATATAAGTTTACTGAGGATAAGGGTCGCTATGAAGTGACTAAAAAAGATGCCGACATGCACATGTTCCGAGTGCAAACCTTGCGTAATATTGCTTTGACCACCCCTTACTTTCATAACGGAAAGGTGAATACTCTTGAAGAGGCGGTCCGAGTGATGGGGAAAACCCAGCTCAACAAAGATTTAAGCGACAAAGAGGTATCTAATATTGTAGCCTTCTTAAAAAGCTTAACTGGAGTTTTTCCAAAACAAACCATGCCACGTCTACCTCCCACTCCAGGCGTGGTTGTCGTCGACCATAAGTAGTCCTTTATGGTGAGCGGGGTATGCCCCGCTCCACCAAAGTCCTGTCCAGGACTGTTTCATTGTTAAACATCCCCTAACATTTTTGCTTCAGGCCGAGATTTTTACGACAAAAGGTCAACCATTTTCAAAATAATTCCGAATGGACTTATAACTACTGAAGTTATCTTTTAGACTAAAAGGACGACTGGTAGGTTTTGCTGATGTGAACCTCGAAAGAGGAGGCCGCGATGGAATATAAGTTGTCGTCTTTTCAGTTTTCTTCGGATATTCTCCGTGATGATAAGCATTTTACCATCATGAAGATTAATAGCATTCGCCATAAGTGCCCATCCGATGCTAATTTCACTGGCACCTTTCACCGGAAAGATAAAATCTATAGCGGTGAAATTCGAATTTTGTTTTCAAAAGGACAGTTCGTATCTCAGGCAACGGCAACGAATATGCAAGAATTACTGAGAGTTCTCATAGACCACTTGGAGGACCAAGTGGCCTTATGGAAAGAGATTCGATTTGATCAAAAAGAAACATTTATTGATTACAATCTTCGAACCAATAAAAATAACGCCACTGGCTCATGAATCGGCAGATTCAAAAATAGCGGCAACTCCCATACCTCCACCTGTACAGATAGAGATAAGACCTCGCCCTTTATTATGGCTCAGGATTTTTGCCAAAGTGGCGACAATGCGAGTTCCTGTAGCTGCAAAGGGGTGGCCTAATGCCAAACTTCCACCTTTAACATTCATTTTGCTACGATCAATAGTGCCAAGAGGCTCGTTGCGACCCAAGATTTCCTTGCAATAGCCAGGGTCTTCCCAAGCTTTCAGGGTGCAGAGCACTTGTGCCGCAAAAGCTTCATGAATTTCATAGAAATCAAATTCTTGCAGTGAAAGTTGATTGCGCTCCAAAAGTTTAGAAACAGCAACAGTGGGTGCCATTAATAATCCAGCTCCAGCAATAAAGTCGACTGCCGCAGCCTGAGCATCGCGAATATAGCAGGCGACAGGTAAGCCATTTTTCTTGGCGTAGTCTTCTGAACAAAGGAAGGCTGCTGAAGCTCCATCTGTCATCGCGGTACTGTTCCCGGCGGTGAGCGTTCCCGTAGCCTTGTCAAAAGCCGGTCGCAACTTGGCAAGTTTTTCAACAGTGGTGTCGGGGCGAAGAATTCCATCAGCTTCCACACCACTAAAGGGAGTGATTAAGTCATTGTAGAAACCTTCTTCGTAAGCCTTAGCTCCCTTTTGATGGGACTCAAAAGCCAATTGATCTTGAGCTTCGCGAGAAATTCCCCATTCTTTAGCCATTAGTTCACAATGATCACCCATGGACTTACCGGTGCGAGGTTCAGTCACTCCGGGTGAAACAGGTTTGAAGTCTCCGGGGCGAAATTGACTGATCCTAGAAACCATTTCACCCATATTGCGAGCGCGGCTGAGTTGAATGAATTTGTCAGAGGCGCCCCGAGAAAATTCTAAAGAAACCTTGGTGTTGCTGTCGGATCCTCCCGCAATACCACATTCGATCTGCCCCAAGGCGATTTTGTTGGCTATAGCCATGGTGGCCTCTAGGCTGGTCCCACAAGCTCGCTGAATATCAAAAGCTGGAGTTTGATTGGAAAGTTTGGATCCTAATACAGCTTCACGTGCTAAATTCCAGTCGGTTCCACTTTTTGTAATGGTACCAAGGACAACTTCATCAACTCGGTCAAGATTATAAATATCGGCCACTCTGTTGAGGGTCGCAGTGAGCATGTCTTGGTTGGTTTGCGAATACTTGGTGAATGACTTTACGAAGGGAATGCGGCTTCCCCCGATAACGGCAACTCTGCGAGTGTTTTGCATAGGTCCTCCTTGGACTTTATAAAATAATTAAGATTCAGTGGTCTCTTCGGTAGGTGCTTCAGCTGAAACTTCAGCAGGCGCTTCTTCTGCCGCCGCCTCAACAGGCTCTTCCTTTTTCTTGGGTATGCTAACTTTAATCAAACCTTCGGCGCTCAAAATTTTGACTTTTTCTTCGCCGTTGATCCATTTGCCGTCAGCCTTTTTGATAGCAAAACGACCATTGCGTTTTTTGAAAATTTTCATTTCTTTGGTTTGCTTTACAGTTTCCATTCTACTCTCCTTTAGTATCTGCACAATGGCAGGGATTTCATGGTGAACCTAATATATAGATCTGGTCAGAGGAGATGTAAAGCGGCCCCGTTCAAAGGTTTGTATCAGAAGTTTCAAGCAAGGTTTTTAGTCGGTCTAGCCCCTCTTGAAGTTGTGACCCTAACCTCTGCTTAAAAAACAGACCTAACCAACGGCCGAGGGGATAGGGGAGATCACCTTTCATGCCCCAAGTCACCAGAGTTCCATCGTCCTGCTCGACAAAGCGAAAATAGGCAATAGCTTGGGAGGGGCTTGGTTTTTTAAATTCAAGTTTTGTTTCGATATATTCGCGATCAACGACCCTGGTCAGCGTCTGGCTGCCTTCGCCAATACGCTCGCCCTTCCATAGTGACTGGCTGCCGACCACTCCTGGAGTGCCTTGAAACTCAAATCGAGCCTGGGGCTCCATTTGATACCACGGGCTCCAGTCATTCCAGTCACCGAGATCAACGATTTTTGAATAAACATCGGCGCGAGGCTTGCTAATAAAAATCACTCTGTCTACTTCAAATTGGCTGGGTAAAAAAAGAGGAACAACAAAGATTAGGGTCAGCACAAAACCAATAAGAACGCCTAGCTTTTTGATCAAAACATCCCTCCTATTTGCTAAAGTCTAACCTGATAGGTTGGGAAAGCAATGTTTCAGGGGGCAGTGAGTCAGTCGGGTCGGTTGGAGCGGGCTTCTTTGCCACCACTTTGAGTGGTCGAACAAGCCATGGAGATAGGTAGATGGTCGCTCATTAAAAAGGTGTAAGGCTTATAGGGTTCTTGGGCAAGTTTTGGATGAATGGTCTTTTGAATAGAATCTGGAAGATCCTCATTTTGATAGAGAATTTGGCATTTTAAGTCGTTAATGATTCCATCGATAAAACTCATGCCCACACTTGGAATTTTGGCACTGTCTTTGAGTTCCGTACAAACTTTAAATTTGCCACCATAGGCCGGGTTGTAAAGATCCGTCAGCTGCCCTTCGGAGTCTATGCGTTTGGCGTTTTCTAGTTTAGTCAATTCATCGTCGATAATCTGATCGAAGTTTTTTGGATCTAGATAATACTCAAATTTATCTGCCATAAAAAAATCAGGAGCAATAAAGTCTTCGGGCTTCGCCGTGGTGGGATCACATTCGTCACTCGCCCCATTATCTGTGGATAAAATAAAATGGTCGTAATTGTTGCCATATCCGTATCGGTTACTGAGACTGGTCTTTTCCTTAACAAGGACTTTGGCGCCTGCCAGATTGCTGACCACATTTTTCCATAGGCGACCGCGATAGCCATCCTCCTCATAGTCGAGATTAAAGTCGCCGGCGATAATCACATCTTTATCCTCTTCCCATTGAGCGATATCCGCAGCGGCGCGCACAGCTGAAGTGGCTTCAAAAAAACGGGCCAAATACTTAGCTTCGCCAGAAGATATGCCACCTTCTAAAACTTCGCGAATGGTTTCTTCGGAAGCTCCCATTTCATTCATCATGTCTTCAGCCGCTTTTTGACATTCTGTTTTGCACTTGCCCTGAGAAGTTTCATTGGCGCGAAATTTTAAATGGAGAGTGATATAGTTAAAGTTGAAGTTCTTGCTTTCAAAGCGTGCAGTTAATGGGATTTTATTAAAGTAATCCCTCCACACACCCTTGAGAGCCAGTTGGCAAGCATAGGCTTTTTTAGGCTGTTGGTAGGGGCGGATCAGAGGATTTTTCTCGTCACGACGACTAAAGCCACCTGCATCTTCGCTGTCTAGCCAATTGAGAAGTTTAATATCTTTCAACTTACCGTAGTTTTCTGCACAGTAGGCAGATTCCACAGGCTTCACTTTTTTATATCGATAAAAATATCCAAACAATTCGCTGTCAGATCCTTGGGCTGATGGAGCCAAAATAAGACCCCAAGAAGGGTCGCGCTTTTGTAATTCTAAGAGGAGTTCTATATAGCGAGGAGCATCGTAAGTTTCTTTTGCAGTTTTTAAATCAATTTTTTCTTCTTTGAGTGCGCGCACGGCATTCAAACTCAGCTCAAGAGACAAAGCTCTGTTGTGTTGAATTTCAGAAACAGCGAGAACATCCCAAGTCTCGTCAATCAGTTCAGCGACCCAATCGAGACGTTTGAATTTTGTCTCGCTCAAGCGAAATATATTGAAGCTGCCTAAGCGAACTGAGGTGCTGGGTTTATAGCTTCCCGACTTATGGGGATAGTAGTGAAACATGTCGTTACATTCAGCCTTTGGAGTTATGAACTCTTTGTTCCACAGGCACTCGCTGAGGGTATTCATGTCCTCTGAGCGGTGGGCTAGAGCTGCTGAAGCCAAACTCAATATAATGAAGATGAAAAGCAAATGTTTCACGGATTTGGTATAGCGACACTCCTATGAGGCGGCAAATCATTGGCAGAAAACCCCCTTTTTTGAAAAGCTTAGGGGGTGCAAGGGGGATGGGCCTGTAATTCTTTCTCAAAACAAGAACCTAACTAACGCTATGGGCTTTCCGGTGATATCGAAAGACGAGAAATTAATTATCGTACATACCTAGGGGGTATTGTGTTTCGTATCGCTTTACTGATTCCACTCTTCTTTATGATGGCTGCGGCTAGCTTGCCAGAGTATCGTCTGCCTTCGCCCAGTGCAGAAGGGGTCGACGAGGTATCATTATTTCAACAATATTGTGGAAGTAGTGTCGATCCACAATCAGCTGAAATTCCTAGAGTGAACTACGATGATCCCTTGGTGTGGGCTGCTACAGAAAAGCTAAACACTGTCGCACCAGTCAGTATCTATCTTTATCATCATGTCATCTCAAACTATGGCTTTGCCAAAGGTGTTGATAAAGATTTTCCATGGGATGTTTATGCTAATACCGATCCTGATGACGATTATGAAAACATTTTGGAGATTTGGGATAATCAACAGTATGGTGAGAAAAAAGATTGGGATACTGGTGAATCTGAATTTGATGTAGAGTACCTTAAACGAAAATTTGATTATGAGTACTTTCATAAAAACCCTTCCTATCGCCAGCCTAAAGGGGTTAAGGGGAATACCCACGCATTTTTGACTTATCTTTGTGGTGAGTTTCGCGATCGCCCGACCTTGATTAAAGAAAAACTCACTTGGTTTAGCCGCATGATCAAACTTCCTGTAAAGGCCCAAGAGAAGATCAATGCATCAAAAAATTTAAAGAATATTTGGCTGAAAATTTCTGCCGAATCCTATGCCCCTTACATTAAATTTTCTCGCGCCCTTTACGATGCGAAAGAGGCCGCAAATCGAGTGATGGTTCCTCTTGCTAACCTTAAAGTGGACAAACCGGTGCCGGCCTACACCATCTGCGAAACTAAACATATTTTTACTGAGTACGTAACTAATGGTAATAAAAAGTTTCCTGGATATGAGACCTATATGAAAGGGTTTATGGGAGATGAATTTGAAACTGGGCTGCCGGATTCAAAAAGTTATAAAATGGCAAAATGTTCTCAGGAAGATCGTGACTATTATTACGACTTCCGAGGGGATTCTAATATTAAGCCAAACTCTCCAGAATCCAATGCAATGATTTGGCAAGCCAACTCCATTATGCAGCGATGTAAGCGCAATGAAAAAGGCAAGGTCAGTCTTGATCCAAAAGTGAATAGCGAATGGTTCGATGTTGCTAACTGCTCCGGTTATATGACTAGCCCTTTTTACTCTCGTTGGAATGCAGCTCGTTCAGCACTTGTGACTTGGTTAGCCTACGACCGTCAGTTTGATGACATTTTTGCTGGGCACGGTTCCTACAGCATTATCTTTAAACCCACTTTAACCCCAGAAACCGAGCCTTTTGGATTTACTACTAGTGGCGAAGACTACTGGGGGGTAGGATCACATCTCCTTCCTGAGTGGGTCCAAAATGCGTCCACTTACTGGACACAGTCAGATGCCGGTTTAAATGATGTTTTTGAAATTGCTAATGGCAAAACAGGTCAATTGGTTATGGCTTACGAAAGAATCCGTAATGCAGTTGACCGCCACACAGACTGGTACCAAACAGGTTATGACGATACTCACTTTGAGCCCACACTCACGCGCACGATTGACCAAGCCTTTTCTCCCTTTGTTGCAAGCTCTTATGAAATGAGTGAGTCTGATGGTTTTACGGCTCCTGGTCTGACGGTGAGAGCTCCGGCAGACAATAAAAAGCAATGGATGTTTGTTTTTCGTGTACACAAAGATAAGTGGTACAACACAGACACTTTGCTAGCAGGTAAACCTCTTGACCTTAATTGGCAGTGGTTCGATGAGACTTCTTTTGGTACTAGCCATTTAGCAGATAGTGAAAGAGCTTGGGACCGTCTGGGAACAGCCCTTGAAGGTGAAATGGATAGTATTCTTTATCTACACAACATTGAACGTGGTGCTATTAAAGGAATGAGCGGAACTCCTAAAGTTTACGATGATGGCTTAGGAGCCACTCACTAAAATAAGGGACTCTTTGTTACCGAGAGGCCATTGGTTTTAAGTCACCTTTTCGAAAAAAAGTGATTAATAACAAGGGAAGCATTAACAAGAGGCCACCCGTTTGGGGGCCTTTTTTATTATTGGTGGGAGCGATCATGCCGCAGCCACCCCCTCCGCCCCCAGAGCCTGAGGTGGAACCATCGGAAGCAGGATCAGAGTTGTTAAGAAACTCATCGCCGTTGCTGGTTCCATCATTGTCGGAATCCAGGTTACCAAATTGGGAATCTGCGAAAATCGTTTCTAAGCTATTAGATCCCGTGGCGGGGAGAGAAGAGCCATTGCCGAGTCCCAGGCGGTTGGCGGCACTGCGAAAGTCCTCACCAAAATTATTGCCACTGATGGTAGCAGAGCCACCTGCGGAGCTGGTATGACAAAGAAGGCAACTTCCCTCTTTGCCGCCCACTCCAGACCCAATTCCATAGTGGGCTTCAATAGCCAGCAAAACCCTGGAAGGATTTGTATTCATATAGGACGTCGAAGCAGAGGCCTCAGGAAGGCCAGCCAATAAAATAAAGCCTGCAGTTAAAATCATTTATTTTGGCTTTGTCTGGATTCTTTTCTGCGTTGTTGCAGTCTTTTCTTTCTGCGGCGACGGCGTCTTTCAATAGTTTTTCTACGTTCAGATTTCTTGTGGGCTCCCATGGTGGACCTCCTCGATCCCCCCTATTCAATCTATGGAGGGGGGAGTTGGCAAGCCCAGGCGTGGCGAGACCCTAGTAGGAGTAAGTTGAGGCCATCCCCATGCTTTGCCAACTGAGACTGAGCAAGATTTGGGACCCAGATCGGTCATAACCTCCAGACTCGGTGAGTAGAGAGATATGCCCTGAAAGCCAAATGGGTCCAATTCCCTGACCAATAGAAGCATCGAGCCAGTTGGATTTGTAAGATTCAGAGATATAAAAATCCACTGAACTGCGATTGATGGTTCGGTAGGCAAATGACATGAGCAAGGGTTGGCTAGAAAGTCCAGAAAAAGCATACTGACCATAGATCCGAATAGTTGATGTCTCAGGAAGAACAAGGTTCAAGGTTCCACTTGTTTCAATCACTTCGGGGTCGCGAAAATAGCTGAGCTCCATTTGCAAGCCACTTTTTTGACTACTCCCTGTGGTCCCATAGCCGCTCAGCCCTTGGGAGGTGTTCATGCCTATACCGGCATATGCGGACAAATATTGAGCCTCCGGTAGCTTTTGGTTAAGTGCTAGATCTTCGTGAACTTCTTTATTAAAGATCAAACCCCCGCCAAGGCTAAACAGGCTTCCTAGAGGAATCTGCCCGCCCATATCTAAGGACATCTTATTGATTTTTAAAATATCCTTGCTGGTAGAGGTTTTCTGAGAAAATTCAATGCCACCAGGTAAACCAAAAAAAAGATTAGAAGCTAACTGTAGCGATAGATCACCAATTTCAGTTTTAGTTACAACTTCGCTAAAAGGAAGTGTTGTCAGTTTCTCTTCTTGCTCAGAAGGGGACTGATAGCGAACTCCAAGCGCAAAGCTGGGGCTTGTGTAGGCAAAGTAGGCCTGAGGATAAGAAAAACTTTCCTCAACTTTTGTTAAATTGCCCTCACCAGAAAATTGACTGAGCCCATATTGAGCCGCTAGGACAAAACCTGATTGCGAGTCGAGAAGAAGTGAGGGGTTGTCAGGCGCAATATCTTCAAAGTAATTAGAAATGGCAATATTCGCTTGTGCCCATTGAGGGAAAAGCAAAAAAAGAAATAAAATGAAAACAGTCAGTCCCCGTGCCATTGGTAGTACGAGCAGGATGAGTAAAACCAGGGGCCACGGGTTGTCCCAGATAAAGAGGAGCGAGGAAAGAACGACTCGAGTGGAAGACTTCCAAAAGGGATTCTGTTCGATAAAGTAAGCCATACTGGGGGAATACTGATAGTATTTTTTGATAAACCAGCGACCCATGGCAAACTTTTTTAAAAAATGATCGCGGATCGAGCGAAAAGCTTCGACTTTGGGATGAAGGGACGAGCCAAAAGCAGCCGTCGCAATAAAGCAATGAAGATCTTTACCTTGTTGATCCCCCCCGCAAGAAGGCGTGAAATTGGGATCATAGGGAGTAACGGCCTCACGGTAATTGGCCACGTAGCCGTAATAGGTATTCAGCACGTGAGCGGCGTTGGCATAACCCTCTCTTCCGAAAGGAATTCCAGAATGAATAATATTTGGGTTAGAAAATTTGCCAATGCGAGTACAGTTAAATCCATTATCTCGACAATGATCGGAATAGGACATCACGCTGCGGATTTGATTGACGGTATCGACAAATCCATACTTTTCAGGATGGCTCACTTCTTCAGTAAAATCTAACCCATGTTGGTAACGATCATGCAGCAAGCTCAAGTTGTGTCCCATTTCATGGGACATGGTATATGCGGGGCAGCCATAAAGATAAACACTATAGCCATAGGCCTCGTTGAAGTTAATTCGGTTTTGCGAGCCATCATAGGAGGCTGTGTAACCAAGGCCACAATAAGTGGTCGGCGCATCAATAGTCATTTGTACTAAATCGGCACCTAGTGCATCGCGAGCCGAGGTGACATCTGGAAGAGTGATCAAAGTGGAGAGGTCACTGGACATATCGCCAGCGCTCGTATGAGTCGTTGCACGCACATCAAGAAGTCGATAGCGAAAATTGATACAACTCTGCTCAAGAGTGTCATTCACCACAACCATATTCGCTTCTAACATAGGTTCTATATTAGAGTTAGTCGCGGCATCCGTCGAATAAACTAGGAGAACATCAATAAAATTATCAGAACTTGGCTCTGTAACTGTCGCTCGAGACGAAAGTGATTTTTGTGCGAAAGCCTTGAGAGACTCTAGGTCTTCCATTGGATTTTGATGACTTGCTTGCAGTGAACTAATATAAAACTGATTCTTGAGATCTTTTTGCACTCGATAGACTTTTCCTCCTGCAAAGATCTCGCCGATAACTTGTTTAGCATTAATATTGAGGCTGACGTAGCTACTGGGATCGTGGTCGACTTTGCCAAACCAAATAAACCCACTGCGAGAGGGAACAATTTTTTGCTTTCTTGCAGTTAAAGTGAAGTTTTTGTCGAGATCAAATTGAATCGTTTCTGAGTCTTTAACTTCAGTAAGGTCCCCGTCAAGAGTTATGGCTTGTTGGCCTTCTTCGAAATAAGGGCTTTGGGAATATACTGGCTTCAAGCTTAAAATGCTTTTATCAGATCGGATAGAAAATATTTTAGATTGCGCAGAAACATCAGGGCTCAACAAGAGCACAAACATTATAAACATCAAACTCATGGATTTACCTTTCTCGCTTTACTTTCTTTAATGAGATCATGAAGGCGACGAAAAACCTGTTGGCTGGTAATCGCCTTCATACAATGAAAATGCCCTTGTGGACAGGAGTTCCCTCCGTGCACATGGCAGGGCCTGCAATCGAGCTCTTCATCCTCGACAACCGCGCAACGTTCAAAAGAAGGATAGAAGCCAAACTCTTTGGTAGTGGGTCCAAAAATAGCCAATGTTGGTTTTTTGAAGCCAATGGAGATATGCATGGGGCCTGAGTCCGTGGTGACGACTGCGGTGGCCTTTTTAATAATAGACATCAACTCCTCAAGACTGGTTTGATTGGAAAAATTGATAACTTCCTTTGGCCAGGGTTTATCACCATTACCAACAATAACTACGTTAATCCCATTAAAAATGAGTGTATTTGCTAATTCAAAAAAACCTGGCCACTCTTTATTTTTTTGGCTGGCATAGGGGTGAAGGACTATAAAATTTGGAAAGCTGAGTCCGCTCACATCAAGGCCTTCAAAGTCTGGAAAGCGTGGACGTAGCTTTTCTAGTTCAGGGATTTCAATGTTAAAAGGGGATAAACAGACTTCAGCATATTTTTCGACAACATGCTTGGTGAGTTCACTTTTGTATTTTCTATTTTTAACAAAAGCGCGACGCTCTCGCGATTGCTTTTTGATATGGGTAAACCTTCCTTTGACAAAAGCTGCTAAAGAGAAGGACTTCAAGTTTCCTTGAAGATCGAATACATAATCATAATCAGGAATGGTTCGATAAAGTTTTATCATCTGAATGATTGACGATTTTGCGGGCAGAGTGAAAATTTGGTGGATGGATCCAAGGCTTGCAAAAATAGCCTTGCCTCCGGGAGAGGTCAGTACGTCAATTTCAGCCTCAGGGAATTTGCGATGGAAATAGTCGATGACCCCTGTCGACAAAACAATATCGCCGGTAGCACTAAATCGAACGAACAAAACTTTCATACTCATAAATTAATTGGGTTAGAGAGAAGGGGCAAGAAAAACTGTCTGGTGAGCACTATTCTCGACCCTCATTGAGTTCGGCCAGTCTTGCAGCAAAAAAAGTACGTACCTGAAGTTGACGAATCTCAGAAGTTTTGTCCCCGACATGGTCTCGCAGGAAGGTGAGAGCGGATTCGGAATGTAAGACACTTTCTTTTAGGTTTTCAAGTGTTGCAGGAGAGGTCAGGGCTCGAGGAGGGATACTCTGGCCTATGGATCTTAAATGTTGAGCAAAAAGAAATTGAATAAAAGGAACAAAATCGTAGCCCTTCATAGGGACGTCAAAACTTTCGAATAACATAGAGACTATGCTTCTCTCTGGTGCATCTTTAATATCACTGATTCTTTCTGGAATGCTTTGCAAATCCGCAAGGCTTGGTGAGGGGCAGTTTTCAATGAAGATCTTTTGCTCCTGTGCAAGGTATTCCATCATTTTTTTGTCTGTCCAGTCACCTTTAGAAAAATCGATGGCGACTTGAACTTTAAGCAGGAAAGGTTTCTCCTCCGCAAAATAATAGAAAGAATAAAACCCATGATGGTCGTCTATTAAGCGTATATGATTGCGTGTATCCTTGATGACAGTGAAAGGATGTTGTTCACTTCGCCACTGAAGAAATTTCTTTTTTGCGTCTAAATCAGAAGCCCCCCCTGGGCCGCGCCAGGCCATGAACTCAATGATCAATCGCTTGAGTTTCTCTTTAGCCCAGGAATGACCAAGGAGGTTTTGGCAAAAACCAATCTCCTCGGATGAAACAAGTCTTTCCATGATTAGGGGCGACTTTCCAGTAGGCGCTCCACAACTCCAGGGTCCGCTAAGGTCGTGAGGTCCCCAAGGTGCTCTTCCTCGTGGGCTGCAATTTTGCGCAAAATTCTTCGCATTATTTTTCCTGAGCGAGTTTTCGGTAGTTCGGGTGCCCAGTGAATGACTTCAGGAGCTGCGAAAGCGCCAATTTCTTTGCGCACATGTTGAGAAAGCTCTGTCTTTAAGTCGTCAGTGTACTGGTGGCCAGCATTCAGAGTGACATAGGCATAAATGCCTTGGCCTTTAATCTCATGGGGAATGCCAACAACGGCGGCTTCAGCCACAGCAGCATGACCATCCAGAGCGCTTTCCACCTCCGCAGTGCCAATTCTGTGGCCAGAGACATTCATGACGTCATCCACCCGGCCCGTCACCCAAATGTACCCATCTTCATCACGTCGACATCCATCGCCAGTAAAATAATAGCCTTTGTATTGTTCAAAATATGTTTTTTCAAAACGCTGGTGATCGCCATAGACCGTGCGCATTTGTCCTGGCCATGGAAATTGAAAAGCCAGCACTCCTTGGGTCGCACCCTCTAACTCCTTGCCAGATTGTGCATCGAGCACCACAGGTTGGGCTCCGAAAAAGGGAAAGCTTGTCGAGCCCGGTTTCATCGGTGTGGCACCCGGTAGTGAGGTGAGTAAAATTCCACCAGTTTCCGTTTGCCACCACGTATCGACAATGGGGCAGCGTCCTTCACCGACCACGTCGTGATACCAGCGCCAAGCTTCAGCGTTGATAGGCTCACCGACAGAACCCAAAAGGCGGAGGCTTGAGCGTTTATGCTTTTTAACAAACTCGTCACCTTTGGCAGCAATAGCGCGAATGGCAGTCGGAGCTGTATAAAAAATGCTAACTTTATGGCGGTCGACCACATCCCAAAAACGACCGGCATCGGGATAGGTAGGAATGCCCTCAAAAATCACTTGGGTGGCGCAATTGGCCAGCGGGCCATAGGTAATATAAGAGTGGCCTGTGATCCAACCGACGTCGGCTGTGCACCAGTAGATATCTTCAGGTCGATAATCAAAAATATATTTAAAGGTGGTCGCTGTATAAACCATGTAGCCACCCACTGTATGTAATACCCCTTTGGGCTTTCCAGTGGAACCCGATGTGTAAAGAATAAAAAGAGGATCCTCAGAATTCATCCAGGTGGGAGGGCAGTCTTCACTAGCGGCATTCATCATTTCTTGCCAGCTCAAATCGCGGTTGGGTTTCATGGTCAGTGTCTCAGGATATTGGTTGCCAAGGCGTTCAAACATGATGCAGGTTTTGACGTGAAAGCCCTCTTTTTCACAAATATCCATGGCGCTATCGCTAATGCTTTTTGTAGGGACAAGTTTTTGCCCGCGAAAGCAACCGTCAGCAGTGATCAAAACTTCGCATTTGGAATCTAAGATTCGATTAGCCAAAGACTCTGCAGAAAAGCCACCAAAAACCACGGAGTGAACGGCACCAATGCGCGCACAGGCTAAAGTTGCAATCACTAACTCGTTAGTCATGGGCATGTAAAGAGCGACGCGATCGCCCTTCTTGACCCCACGAGTTTTAAGGACATTGGCAAATTTACAAACCTGCTGATGAAGCTGCTTATAGGTTAAAGTCGAATTGTCGCCAGGCTCATTGCCTTCAAAGATGAGAGCCGTGCGATCGCCGTTTTTTTCTAAATGTCTATCTAAACAATTATAAGTGATATTCGTGACGCCATCTTCAAACCATTCAATTTCAATGGGTCCTTTAGTCATATCGTAATTGTAGGAAAAATCATGAGTGAAGGGTTTTTCCCAATAAAAGTTATCCTTTGCAATTTGACTCCAAAAACCACCGGGATCAGATACCGATTTTTTGTACATCTCCTGATATTGGTCCATGGACTGAATGTAAGCTTTCTCGGAAAATTCTTTACTTGGATAAACCATAGAGTCCACGGCCCCCTCCTATGAAAATGAAGTTTCAATTGATGCCCAATAAACTATCAATAGCGCCCAGGGACATACAAGGTGGCTTGCTACGCGTTAGTTTTAGGACCTATAGGCCACGGAAGTAGAGGCGCAGCAAGATCTCCAAACAGCCTAACTTTTTGACGGTTTCATTTTGATGCAGTGGCCTTTAGAGTATTTTCCTTTTTATCCAATGTCTAATAGTGAAATAGAGGAAATAGCCCCAGACTTTCATAGGGAAAGCCCCCATCAGACTTCATTTGCTGGGGGGCGAAACCGATAAGAAAGGGTTGGAAGAGAGGTGTCATTTGGGATTTTTAACCGCTTATTTTGCACATTTTGTTATTGGCGCAATTGTGACTCTAACCTACTTGGCCTTTAGAGTTTATCAAGAAAACTCAAAATTCACCAAAGAGCTACAGGTGTTTTTAAACTTAAAGACGGTGTCCTATAACCGTGCCCGTGCTACCAATTCTGTTCTCAAGACCCGCTTAGCGAATCTGGAGCGTGAAAACCTTCGCCTTAAAAAAAGCATTGAAGTTTTGTCTCAAGACTACAACGCAAAGGCTGAAGTAAAAGTTTCCTCCAATGACTTTATTGAAAGCCGTTCAGAGGATGTGGAACGCATCGAGCAAGAGCTGAATTCAGTTCGCAAATTGCTCGATGGCGATCTAAAAACTCAGGTGAAAGATTTTGAGCGGGAGTTGGAGTGGCTCAACAAGCGCCTGGCTGATCTACAAAAACAAATCGAAGGCAAAAGAAGAAAGGCTTTCGAATCCCTATCGGCCGCAGATATCAATCGAGCGGCCTAGCCGTCGTCCTTTTATTTTTCTTTTTTGACTTTGCGTTTGTTGGGATCGAGTTCCCGACAGCGTAAGCGAATATTTTTTGGGGTGACCTCAATAAGTTCACTATCACGAATCCACTCTAGAGCGGCTTCCAAAGTGAGCTTCCGCGGTGGTGTCAACTTAATCCCTTCATCCGATCCCGATGCGCGAACGTTGGTTAGCTTCTTCTCTCGGCAAATATTGACATTGAGATCTACCGCTTTGTTGGCTTCCCCAATAATCATACCCATGTAGACTTCTGTGCCGGGGCCGATGTGCATTTGGCCGCGATCTTCAAGGCCAAAAATAGCATAGGCTGTGGCAACACCTTTGCGATCAGAAATAATAGCTCCAGTGTGGCGTCCTTCAATTTCCCCGCGGTACTCATCATAACCGCCAAAGTAGGTGTTCAGAAGACCTGTACCGCGAGTGTCTGTGAGGAACTCTGATCGATAACCAATAAGGCCGCGAGCGGGTATGCGGAACTCTGCGCGGGTGCGGCCAGAGCCCTTGTTATCAATGTTAATAAGAACACCTTTGCGCTCCCCCATTTTTTGAGTGACGGCTCCTAGGTATTCTTGTTCGACATCGATCACAGCCATTTCCATGGGTTCTAAAGTTTTTCCATCTTCTTCTTTAAAAAGAACTTGAGGTTTGCTGACTAAAAGTTCAAAGCCCTCTCTGCGCATTTGTTCGAAAAGAACAGAGAGTTGCAGCTCTCCTCGGCCAAGGACTTTAAAAGTTTCAGCGGTATCGGTGGGCTCGACACGAATAGCGACATTGTAAAGAAGTTCGCGTTCTAGGCGCTCCTTGATTTTACGGCTAGTGACTTGTTTTCCCTCAAGCCCGGCAAAAGGACCGTCGTTTACAGAAACCATGACAGCCACGGTGGGCTCATCCACTTTAATTCTAGGGAGAGGCTTGGGATTGTCGACATTGGTCAGAGTGTCACCAATAAAAATTTCATCAAAACCAGCAACAATGGCAATGTCGCCAGCTTTGAGTTCGTCCACTTTCACTTTAGCACTGGCTTGGTAGGTAAATAGCGTGCTGACTTTAATACGTTTTTGATAATTTTCGTAGCAAACAAGGATTTCTTGGCCCAGTTTAATGCTGCCAGAGCGAATACGGCCAATAGCTAATCTGCCAACATAATCGTCATAGTCGATGTTGGCTACGAGCATTTGTAGAGGGCCTTCTTCCTCCACTTGCGGAGGCGGGATCTTGTCAACAATCCAATCAAATAAAACCTCAAGACTCTCTGTGGGTTTCTCAGGATCTGTCGTCGCCATACCATCGCGGCCAATGGCGTAGATAGTGTCAAAATCGGCTTGCTCTTCAGTGGCATCAAGGTCGATGAATAGGTCAAATATCTCGTTATGAACCTCATCGATGCGGGCATCTGCGCGGTCAATTTTGTTGATGCAAACAATGATCTTTATATTTTTTTCTAGGGCTTTTTGTAAAACAAATCGTGTTTGCGGTAGGGGGCCTTCACTGGCATCAACAAGAAGAATGGCGCCATCCACCATATCTAAAATGCGCTCAACCTCACCACCAAAGTCACTGTGCCCGGGGGTGTCGACGATATTCACTTTGATGCCTTTATAAATAAAAGAGGCGTTCTTGGCAGCGATAGTAATCCCACGCTCTTTTTCTAGATCCATGCTATCCATGAACCGTTCGTCCACCTCAGAGTTCTCCCGAAAGGTTCCGCTTTGTTTTAAGAGGTGATCAACAAGGGTGGTTTTGCCGTGGTCAACGTGAGCAATAATCGCAATATTTCGAATGGGTGTGGACATAAATTCCTCGGTTGTTTGGAAAAAGCTAAGGTACTGGATTTTAGAGCTTTTTGTCTACCTTTAGGGTGAGATTTTGATTCAATTATTCAAGAAAGTGTTTTTTTTCCTCTTCACTGGGGATGCGGCAGCTATTTCGCTTGCCAAAAAGAGTGTAGCGGCTTCTCGCCACCCAATCATAGAAGAAATCGGTGATAAATTTGGGAAAGATGGAAAAGGGCAGCAGCAACAAAAGGGGACCCTTGAGGATCTTGGCAATCTGAAAAATAGCGGCCGAGCGGTAATAGAGGCGGTGGGGAGTCCACAGCACCACGGAGTGCAGGCGGTCCCTGTCCTTAGGGGAGAGGAGCTGAGCAGCCCTTTCCCCTTGTAAAGAAGCAATGTAAAGTTTTTGTTGTCGATCTGAGCGAACCACATAGTCGACAAAACCATTACAAAGGTTACAAACGCCGTCGAAAAAAATTATGGGCTTTTCAGTATCCATGGTCCTCAATATAGGGTAATTTGCCCCCATGTTAAAGGTTAAACTCTCAAGGGATTTGCGAAGAGACATTCTTAGGGGGCATCCTTGGATTTATCGTCAGTCCATCGAGGGTTTTTCTAGCCCCAAGCAAGCCTCTTTAGTGCAAGTTCTTGATCGAAAAGGCCAGCCTCTAGCTTGGGGCTTTTATGACCCCCATAGCCCTTTGGCTTTGCGGATTCTTTCCTTAGAAAAGAAGCCCCCAAACTTCAAGTTTTTTGAACAGAAATTTCTGGCAGCCTTGTATTTACGAAGTGCGGTCACTAATGACCAAACGAACAGTTTTCGCCTTTTCAATGGGGAGGGAGACTTTTTGCCCGGCTTGGTCTGCGATATTTATCACCAAGTCGCCGTATTGCAGTTTGATGGCCTGGGACCTTTTGAGTTTTGGGACCAGGGCCAAATCGTGGACTGGTTGTTGAAAAATACCCGTTGTAAAACGGTTGTCATTAAAAGCCAGTCTCGTGAAGACCGAGCTTTTGCGAGTTATGGTGAAGAGCTAACCCATGTCGAGGTCGAAATTTTAGAAAATGGCCTGCGGTTTTTGGTTAATCTGGAAAAGGGACAAAAGACGGGATTCTTTTTAGACCAAAGAGAAAACAGACTTTATTTAAAATCCTTTTGTAAAAAGAAAAGAGTCTTAAACCTATTTAGTTATACGGGTGGGTTTTCCATGTATGCTGGGAGTGGTGGTGCGACTCATGTGGATAGCGTGGATCTTTCTTCGCCAGCGATAGAGTTTTGTGAGCGCAACTGGGTCCTCAATAGCTTACCTCCACAGATGCACGAAGGGCATGCCATGGATGTCTTTGAGTTTTTAGAAATGGCCAAAGACCAATGGGATGTGGTGATTGTTGATCCTCCCTCTATGGGATCCTCTGAAAAAAATAAGGACAAAGCCGTCAATGCCTATGTAGATGCTTTCCAAAAAGCGGCTCGCAAAGTAGGGCCAGGTGGGAGCCTTGTTCTTAGCAGTTGCTCCAGCCATATTAGTTTTTCTGATTTTTTTGAAATTATCGATCAGAGCCTATCGAGTGCTCGTCGCAAAGGACAGATCTTGCGGGTCTCCGGGCAAGGTGCCGATCACCCCTTTCCCCATGCGTGCCACGAACTTCGCTACCTGAAGTTTGTGCACCTTGTGCTGGATTGAGATTAATTCCCTTTATTTTTGTCTTCAGCGTCTAGCTGCTTTTTCACCTCTTCCATATCGAGGGCTTTGACCTTGTCGACAAGCTCAACCAAAAGCTCTTCCGGGAGGGCGCCAGGCTGATAAAAAATTTCGTAGCCCTCGCGAATGACCAAGAGTGTGGGTATGGAGCGGACGGCAAAGTGTTGGGCAAGCTCAAGCTCCTGTTCGGTGTCAACTTTCCCAAAAACCACATCGGGATACTTATCGGAAACTTTTTCGTAAATGGGGGCGAAGCTCTGGCAGGGTCCGCACCAAGAGGCCCAAAAATCGATGATAAGAATATCATTCTTTTCGTAGGTGTCCTTGAAGTTATCCTTGGTGATCTCCATTGTTGCCATAGTTTCTCCTCTGGGTCTTTGTGGGGGTAAATGCCCTAAACCCATTAAATGACTTAGAATTCCTAATGTCAAAAGCCATTGTCCTGCGCCAAGGCAATATCGTTCCCAGAGGCATAATTCTTTGATACAACCAAGAGGTGCCGTATGGCTACCGGGGGGAATATGGTCAGAATCTTAATTTTCAATGCATGGCTATTCACAGTGAGTTTTGCTGGGGCGGAAGTGGTTTCGCAAAATAAGGATTGGATAGGCGAAAGAGACGTTATGACGATTCTAGGCGTGGAAGGTTGCGTGGCCCAAACGACGATCCAAGAAAAAGATCCCTCAGGAGTTTTAACCAATACTTATCGCTTACAAGTGATCAAACTGAAATCCCCCCAGGGTGGTTATAGTAACCCCATCGTAGTCTCCTTCCCTGACAATGTGTTAAGTGAGGCCTACTTCGAGGGAACGGCGCAAACCAACAACAGCAAAGTGATTTCTCTGACTCTTTTGCAGCCCGATAACAATTTGCCGGCGAAAGTGGTGGGAACTCGCTACAGTGATCGTATTGATCTCACTCGGCGTTTACGTCGTGACGATGAGGTCACTATTGGTTTTAAAGATCAGCAAGATATTGTTAAAAGCGTTCAGTACTCTTTGTCTGGCTCAGCAAAAACCATTCAAGAAACAGGCGAAGCTTGCCAATAGTTTATGTTTGAGCAGAAGCCCTATGCGCCCTCTTGTGACAAAAATACAGACCCCATTTTAGAGGTATTAAAACTTTATTTGCCAGAGCAAAAAAGTTTACTGGAGTTCGGGGCGGGCACGGGCCAACATGCCATAGCCATGGCTCCCCACTTTCCCAATATAGTGTGGACGATTTCCGATCGAGAAGAAAACCACAAAGGCATTCAGTTGTGGCTGCAGGATTTTCCTCGAGTCAATCTGCGCGGCCCCCTTTCCTTTGATATTGATAGGGATACTTTTCCCGAGGGCCATTTTGACACAGTTTTTACCGCCAACACCCTTCATATTTTGAGTTGGGAGCAAAATTTAAAGCTCTATTCTTTGCTGGGTGAGAGTTTGCCAAATGAGTCTCTTTTCCTAGTGTATGGAGCCTTCAATTATAATGGGAATTTTACCAGCGAATCCAACCAAAGGTTTGAGCAGTGGTTAAAGAATCGCGATCCTAAAAGTGGAATTCGTGATTTTGAAAGTGTGTCGTCTGAACTTTTTAAAGTTGGCTTTGATTTGATTCGGGATCACGAGATGCCCGCCAATAATCGTCTGTTGGTCTTCAAAAAATGTCGATGAAGTTTCAAGCTGAAACGTCAATTTTTTTTACGACCGTTGTCTAATGCCGATAAATTGTTACTCAACGACAATAGCGTAGATCTCCCATGGCATGAATCCTGCTAATCCAGTAGGGCAACAAGGGTGTGTTCCTTTGTCGTCATTATTCAAATCAATTCAAGCTTAGGAGGAAAGTGTAATGAAATTGGCTCAGTTTATTTTTTTAGTTGGTGCTTTAGGTTTAACTGTTTCTTGTGCCCACAAAGAAAAGATGGCTTCACATGATAAACAAAAGACTCAAGTTGCAAAAGTGGAAGGTAAAAAGCAGGAGGCAAAAAAGGAAGCCCAAGATAAAACTGCCGATGCCTACACTTGTCTTGTCGCTGGTGACACGCGCACAGTTACCATTGATAAAAAAGAAAAGCGTTGCGAAGTTCACTATTTAAAAAATGGTGAGAGCGAGCAAGTGGCATGGGCGGAAAGCACGCCGAATATTTGTCAGGAGGCTTTTCAAAGTATTCGCACCAATATTGAAGGTCGTGGTTTTAAATGCGAAGATGGACTCAATTCTTTGAAGAAAGAAGAGAAGAAACCAGTAGAAACCGCAGCGAATACAAAATAGTCCATTGAATCACTGACTGTATAAAAAGAGGACCCTGTTAAAGGCTCCTCTTTTTTTTATCCTTTACATAGAGGTTTCTGCTATGAGCAAGGCAATTCCAACCAATGAGCCTCCGGCAATAATGCCGGCCCCAATGGTTTCTTTATTTTCTGTGATTTTTTGATAAAGCCAAGATCTCTTGTCCTCGTGTTTTTTTGCCAAGAGCCAAAAAATTAGGGAGCCAACAAAAAACTCTAGACTGGTGTGAAAGGGGAGGACAAAGGCAATCCCAAAGGCTACCGGACTGATTGGAAAGCGGCCTTTGGTTTTCATGCCGGCATATTCAAAGACAATTCCCAAAAGGCCACCCACGGCCACAGCCATTTGTGAAGTGGGATGCAGGGAGCCTAAGCCGTTAGCTAAAACATCGGCAACAGCCTTCCATACAGTAGCCCCAGGCATTGGAAACTTATCTGTAGAAAAAACAGAAATATCTCCACCAAACATGGTGTAGAAAACAGGCACAGCCACTAATCCACCACAAAAAATTCCAATAGCGTGGCCTATGGCTTGGTGGCGTGGTTTTCCACCTAGCATATAAGCCGGCTTAATATCCATGAGCAGGTTACTCGCGCTGAGGCTCACCTCAGAGGTGATTCCTGCGCTAATAAGGTTAGTGCCCATGTTACCGGGAGCGAGGACACTATAAGTCACCTGAGTGATTTTTCCAAGAGCACCGCCAGGAGTAATAGCGGTCAAGCCTGTGGACTTTACGGCCATAATACTCAAGACAAAAACAAAGGGCACAGCAAAGGCCGCCAGCCAATAATCAATATCAAACCAAGCATGGCCCATAAGCACAATCACCACTGATAGGAGGGGCACTCCTATATAAGAGACCATCTTTGGAAGTTCGATATGCTCAAGCACATCTTTTTGTTTCGCTTTCTTGTTTTTCTTAGTTTTAAAAAGTTCCAAAATACTAGAAATGGTGTTGCCAGACATCAAAAAGGAAAACAGAGATGCTGTCGTCATCATTGCGGCACCACCCCACAAGGCCCACATGGTGATATTTTTAAAACCAGTACCAACAATGACGCCCTGATTGATCATCATGGGTGCTAAAATGAAGTAGCAAACGATGCCTCCCAAAAGCATAGATAAGGTGCTGCGAATGGACATCAGCATACCCGTACCCATCATGACAATGGATGAATCCATTTGAATGGTTAGATCCTTCATGGGAATGCCGGCAATTTGGGGGGTAGCGAATTTATAAATTATGTCATCCCAGTGGGCGGGAAGAGCTAAAAACTTTATTCCCATTTTGGCAAGAATGGTTTCTGTACGTAAAAACTCGATGAAAGCGGCAGCAAGGGCACCCACACCAAGAAGCTTAGCTTTTAACACCCCTTCAGCACCGCCCGACTCGTGCAGATTATCCAGAACCACGCCGGCGGCGTAACCCTCAGGGAAGGGGAGTTGCTCGTCATTGATGTATCTTTTTTTCAGCGGAAAGGCAAAAAGCGCACCCAACAAACCCAGCACAACCATCCACCAATAGGCATGCCACATGGGGATCACTTTTCCAGTGACCATCATATAGGCTGGCAAGGAGGCCATCAGAGGCGAGGTCATATAGCCAGCGCTGGTGGCGATGGATTGCATGGCATTGTTTTCAAGCACTGTCATTTCGTCACCAACTTTAAGACTTGATAAAACTTTGAAGGTGGCAAAAGACAAAATTACTGAAGTGATTCCCACCCCAAGGGTCCATCCGGTTTGAATGCCGATGTAAAGGTTGGTTAAACTGAGGACGGAGCCAAGTAAGGCACCGGTGATTGCCGAGCGTATGGTTAATTGGCGCATATCACCACGATAAACATTTTCTAACCACCAACGGTCTTTTTGCTCCAGGGTCCATTCGCGGATTTGTTCATCGGTGAGTTGCTTAATGGCCATGGGGCCTCCTCATTTGGGTTTAACTTAGGAAAGGTCAGAATTTAGTCATATATTTGACTTGAATCAAGCCCTAGGGGGATAATGGCTAAGTCAAAAAATGGGGGCTCAAATGGCTGAAAAGATTCAACTTTATTCTCTGGCAACGCCCAATGGGCAAAAGGTTTCCATTGCTCTTGAGGAGATGGAGATCCCCTACGATGCCCATCGGATCAATATTCTTGGTGGAGATCAGTTCAGTGAAGAGTTTAAAGCTATCAATCCCAATAGCAAAATTCCGGCTATTGTGGACCCACAAGGGCCCGATGGGAAACCTTTAGCGATCATGGAGTCCGGTGCGATCTTGATTTATCTAGCAGAAAAAAGTAGGCGACTTCTTGCCGAGGATCCAAGATTGAAATCAGAAACTTTACAGTGGCTATTTTTTCAGGTTGGCGGAATCGGCCCCATGTTTGGTCAGTTTGGTCACTTTTATAAATACGCTAAAGAAAAATGCGACCATCCTTATCCTTTGGATCGCTATAAAAAAGAAACCCAAAGACTTTTGAGTGTGCTTGATGAGCGCTTGTCGGAGCGAAGTTTTTTGGTGGGTGATCAGTATAGTATTGCTGACATTGCTATTTTTCCCTGGGTGGGATGTCTGCAGGAGCACTATCAGGCGAAAGATGTTTTAGGATTAGATAATTTTAAAAATGTAAAGGCTTGGTATGAAAATTGTACTCAGAGGCCTGGAGCTCAACGAGGCGCCAAGGTATGCCCGATAGAATAGCAGGAGCCCTCCATTGTTTGATAGTTGGTTAAGGAGTCGAAAATTTTTATTTCTGCTCTTTATGGCGCTCATGTATTTTTTGTCTCATTGGATCCATTGGTCCGATTCCGAGATATGGCCTATATACTTAAGTCAGCACTTGTTCTCTAACCTTATTGATGACTCTCTCATTTACAAATTTACTTTTTACCTAAGCCTCAAACCACTCTATAGCCTTCCCCTTAGTAATATTGAAACCTTTATGGGGGCTCGTCTGATCTACGCCACAATAGGAATTTATATTGTCTACTTGCTCTATCAGTTAGCGAATAGAATTTATAAAGATCCTTCCAAGGCCTTTTTAACCGTCATTTTGTTTGTTACCTGTACTTTTTTTATGAGTCGTGGTTTTCGAGTGCGCGCAGACCTTTTGCTCTGTTTATTCCAACTTTTGCTCATTTTATTTTATTTCAATTTTAGGGAATCTAATAAACTTCTCTGGATCGTGGCTATATTATTGGTGTTGCCACTGATGCTCTTTAGCTCTCCAAAAGTAATATTCTTCCTCCCGGTCAGTTTGTTGTTTATAGGTGGCCACCTTTATCTTCGAGGTGAAAAAAAGTTAGAGCTCAAGATCATAGTTGGGGTGCTCTCCCTATCGGCCATTGTTACAGGGCTTTTATTTGTCTTCTTCTTTAAAGAGTTCTTATCGGCCTGGTCTTATTTTGTGACCTCTTATGGAGTGAGTGGACATGGGGGGGGATTCTTTAACATCAAGTCCTGGCACTATGTCCTTCGCCTTTTTAAGGAGAACCCTATTTTTATGGGGTTCATTTTAGCTTCGATCTACCTTTCAAAACGAAACCACAAAAGGAATCCTGAACTGATAGCATTAAGGTGGGCAGCCATGCTGTCCTTGATCTTTATCTTTATACACAGTGATCGTTTGCCCTTTTTTATATTGGCACTCCTTCCCTTGCCCGTGATCTTGGCGGGAGGAGCTATTGTGGATTTGCTTAAAGAATGGCAACTTTCCAAGAGAGTGGTGTCGATGCTGATCATGGTTTTACTGGCAAAAGCCAGTGGTTATGCCGTGTATACTTTTTTAAGAAATTACAACACCGATCAAGTGCAAGCCATTCAGCAAATTGAGGGAAGCTTAAAAAGCATGATCCGCGAGCCCACCATTTATGATGGCTTGGGGTTCCTTCCCCGTTATCCGAAGCTTATACCCTATTATATCACCCGCGATGGTCAGCAGTCGGAATTAGATTTGTTAAAATTTTTAGAATCCAAACGACCAGAAATTGTCTTTTTTTCTAACCGAATGTTTATTCATTTTCGGCTGGTCATGGATTATCTCAATGAGAATTTTTACATTCCTATTGGCAACGGCATCTATATGAAAGGTCGTTACATGAGCGAGCTGAGTCCCGAGCAACGCCAGGGTTATAGCCTCTATGCAGGCAGTGATTTTATGGATTTAAAATGGATACCACCAGGGGAGGCTTTTCAGCCGAAGCCTCTTATGCTCATTGCACCTTTGCCTCCGATTCGCTTACCTGGCGACAAAAGTTTTGCGCGCATATTTGATTACGATAGTCGCTATTAGTTATTGCAAGCACAGGCCCTTAATGCTGCCGCACTTTGTCCTGCTGCTGTGGTTGCAGCAGAATCTCTGTATCGTGTGCCACTAGCATCTGTGGAGTTGAAGCAGCCTAGTCCCAGGCCCCAGTTTGAAGAAAAAACAGTACTTCCGTCAGCCCCCATGGCATTCATGACATTTTGACAGTTTGTATTGGACCCACTGGAGCCAGCATAGGTTAAAGTCGCCGAGTTATAGCCACCATGAGTTGAACAAACAGTAGTACAAGATTGATTTGAACTTCCATGGTACCAGCAGTAACCACCGTATAAAGTTCCTGCGCAGGTCACTTTTTCAGAAAATTGCTTCAATCCGCCAGCGCCTGCGCAATACACGTAATTTTGCAAGGTGCTGTCGTAGTAAAACTGGCCAGCGGTGGCGGCACTACCCGAGCAAGTGCCATTAGCCGTTTCAGTACTGACATCATACCAGGCTCCACCTTTACACATTCTTAAAGCGTTAGAGCCATTGTAGCTCATCGTGCCATTAGTGCAGGTTCCCCCCAGTGAGGTTCCCTCCACTTTGACCCAAGTGGTGTTATCATTTTTGCAATATTTGAGATCGGTGCCATCCCAGGATAGCTCGCCAGCAGTGCAAGCCATGGCGTTGTTAGGTAGAAAGAACAAAAAAGTTATAGGCAAAAGGAAGCCGGTGGCTTTTAAAAAGAAAGCCTTAATAACAGAGTAGAATTGAGAGCCTTTTGGCTTTAAGGAAAATTGTGGCATTGCCCTAGGACTTATCGGTAGTGGGCTTGAGACCTTGAAAAGGTTCTCAAATTAAGACAAGGGATCCCTGGCAAAACTTCATTAGTTGTTACAGGCGCAGGCGCGGTTCCCAATAGAATAGGCTCCTCCGGCGGTTGTTGCGCTGGTGTCCCGGTATCGGGCGTTAGTATCAGGGATAACGAAACAACCCAAATTCATCCCCCAATTTAAACCAGTGGTACTGCCTGTACCAGCCCCCAAAGCATTCAGGACATTTTGGCAATTTGCAAGGAGACCATCAGAACCAGCGTAACTCAGTGTGCCCGAGTTATAACCTCCGTGTGTTGAGCAGACCGTGGTACAGGATTGATTGTTTGAGCCATAGTACCAACAGTAACCACCAACTAAAATCCCTCCGCAGGTCGCCTTTTCAGAAAATTGTTTCAATCCTCCGGCGCCCGCACAGTAAACGTAGTTCTGCAGGGTGCTATCATAGTAAAATTGTCCAGCCGTTGCGGCATTGCCCGAGCAAGTGCCATTGGCTGTTTCTGTGCTGACGTCATACCAAGCCCCGCCTTTACACATTCTTAAAGCGTTAGAGCCATTATAGCTAATCGTGCCATTAGTGCAGGTTCCCCCCAGTGAGGTTCCCTCCACTTTGACCCAAGTGGTGTTATCATTTTTGCAATACTTGAGATCGGTTCCATCCCAGGATAGCTCGCCAGCGGTACAGGCCAGAACTAGGGATGGGCTGGTGATTGTGGCGATGGAAAAAGCGAATAGAAAGCGACTCAAAAAGGATTGAGGGTTTAAAAAAATCTTAAAAAAACAGTTATCACTTAACCTACGCACAGCATTCCCATTGGTAAAAAACCACTCAGTCCTATCGGAAGATTGGTCCTACAACTAAAGGGCAGGTGCTCAAGATGAGACATCCTTCAATTTAAAAGTCCATGGCCAGTGACAAAGGGGGGCTTTCGCTCTAGAATAGATTTTTATCAACGGAGGTATCAAAATGAGAATTTTACTAGCGATGATTGCACTTGTGACTTTAGGGGCTTGCGCTCACCATAAAAGCTGTGGAGACAAGGCCAAGGCTGGACATCACATGAAAAAAGATATGTGGGAAAAGGCTTGGAAAGATATGGACACCAACAATGATGGTAAGCTTTCTAAAAAAGAATTTACGGATTTTAAAGTGGCCAAGTTTACGGATATGGATACAAACAAAGATGGTTTCGTAACCATGGATGAAAAAAAAGAATTCCATAAAAAAATGAAAAAAGGGAAATGTAAAGACTGTAAGTAGTTTTTAAAAATGATTCCAAATGTAATCAAGGACAGGGCCAATAGCCTTGTCCTTTTTTTTACATATGAACATGTCAAGGCTATGATCATAGTTGAGGTGATCAAGGTGAATCAGCCGCCCACTTTGAATGTCTTCATTGACGTAGTGGTCGGGAAGCCGCCCCCATCCTAAGCCTCCAAGGATAAGCTCTTTTTTTGAATCAATATCGCTCACCGTCCATCGCTTTGCTTTTTTTGGAATACCCACACTGGAGTCATCGGGCAAAGTGCTGCGTTGAATGATCTGAGGGTAGCGAGTCAAATTTTCCAGAGTTTGCTCTTCGCGCGTGGAATGTAAAAATGGATGATCCCAGCCCACCACGAGTTTTAAGCAGACACTTCCAATTTTTTTTGCATCGAAGTCCAGGGTGTTGTGTAGGTTTTCAAAAATGGCAACATCCACCATATCTTGGTTGAGCATTTTTTCACCACTCATGATCTCTCGATGAAAAATGATTTCGGTGGCCGGAAATTCGTCAAAAAGCTTTTTTAGGACCGCGTAGATCCGTCGGCTGGGATAAACGGCTGACGCACTGATGGCCATGCGGGTTTCCACGCCCGAGGCAATTCTTTTGACGTCTTCTTTGAGGTGCTCACTGGCGAGGTAAATTGGGTAGGCTTTGGTGAGGAAGGCTTGACCTTGCTCGGTCAGGCGAGTGCGGTACCCCGAACGATCCAAAACTGGAAAACCCAATTGCTCCTCGAGTTTATCGATAGAATAGGAAACAGCGGACTTGGCTTTGTTTAGTTTTTCTGAAGCCCCGCTCAAACTGCCGGAGTTACTAACTGCCTGTAAACACTGAATTTGCTCTAAACTAATATCCATAAATGTTCTATTTTTAGTACAAGATGTAGGATAATTTGTTCTTTTATTTATGTCAAGTTTTGCTAACCTGAGGTCGAATTTCAACGGATTCTAAAAGGAGATCAACATGAAATTTTTAATGAGCCTCAGTGCCATTCTTATGAGTGTTTCGGTGATGGCCGCCGAAATTGATACCAATGCAAGTACCTTTAAGTGGACAGGGACGAAAGTGACCGGCAAACATTTTGGAACCCTACCTGTGAAGTCAGCGAGTGTGAAAACCGATAAAAAAGGAAACATCACTGGCGGTGAGTTTGTCTTGGACATTACCAAGATGACCACAGAAGATTTGACCGGTGAGTGGAAAGAAAAGTTTTTGAAGCATATGAAAAGTGAAGATTTTTTTCATGTGGCAAAATGGCCTACAGCCAAGCTAACCATTGATAAGATGGATGGAAAAAAAGCCTATGGAACTTTGAACATTCGCGACAAGTCAGAAAAGGTCACAATCCCTTACACAAAAAAGGGCAATGCCTATACAGGAACTTTTAAATTTGATCGCACTAAGTTTGGAATGATCTATGGTTCAGGCGATTTTTTTAAAAACCTAGGTGATAAAATGATCCATAATGAAGTGAGTTTGGACTTTAATGTCGTTGTTAAAAAAGAAAAATCTAAAAAACTTGCGGAGAATAATTGATGAAATCGAATTTAATTCGCAACGAACAACGGGGCCACGCCAACCATGGATGGCTCCATGCTCGACATTCATTTAGCTTTGGCAGTTATTTTGATCCAAGCAAGATGGGTTTTGGTCGCTTGCGAGTTTTAAATGATGACACCATCGAGGCGGGGGCGGGGTTTGGTACCCACCCCCACCGCAATATGGAGATCATCACAATTCCTTTGCAGGGGTGTCTACGCCACAGGGATAGTGGTGGTAATGAAGGACTCATTCGCAATGGCGAAATTCAAGTCATGTCTGCTGGTACAGGGATTCGACATTCTGAATATAATGGCTCAGATTCCGAGAGTTTGAATCTATTGCAAATTTGGGTGGAACCAGGCAGGGCAGAGGTGGAGCCTCGATACGAACAAGCTCGGTTTGATTACCGCAGCCGAGCCAATCAATGGCACCAAGTCATTTCGCCTATGGGCTCAGATGAGCCTGGATTAAAAATCCATCAAAACTCCTACATTAATATCGGTTTATTTCATTCGGGCCAGTCATTAAGTTATGATCTCAAGGGTGGAGATCAGCAGGGTGTTTATCTTTTTGTGATTGATGGTCAATTGGAGATGAACGGACAAACACTCCATCGCCGAGATGCCATCGAAATCGCTGACGCAAAGAGTTTTCAAGCCGCGGTTCAGTCAGAGACCGAAGTTTTGTTGATAGAGGTCCCCTTATTTTAAGATCTTAGGCAAGGTCGAGGCCTTTTTCATTGCCAAGTCAATATTATGTCTACGATGATAGCCCTTTAAAAGGAGGGCCCATGAAAAAATATTTATGGATTCTTTTATTGGTGGGATGTGCCCATTCCCAAGGTCATAAATCAAAAATGGTTACCCAATCTTTGATGCATCCGGGGCCCCATGCTCCCTACATTCACAAAGATGGCGGCATTCACCATGACTTTAGTGATGCGGAAAGGTGGCATAAAGCTTTCGATGACCCCGATCGCGATCTTTGGCAACATCCTCAAGAAGTGATTTCCGTTATGGATATCCATCCAGGTATGGTTGTGGCCGATATTGGCGCGGGCACGGGTTATTTTTTGCCTCATCTGAGTGAAGCTGTTGGTAAAAAAGGAACTGTTTTTGCCCTGGATGTAGAAAGCAATCTTGTGAGTTTTATGGAAAACCGTTTGCAAGAAGAAAAGCTTTCTAATGTAAAGGTTCAACAGATTCCCTATGACTCACCGGGAGTAAAAGAAAAATCTTTAGATCGAATTATCATTGTGAACACTTGGCATCATATTGGTGATCGGGAAAACTATTCAAAAAAATTAATGCAGACCTTAAAAGGAAAGGGGGCCATTTACGTGGTTGATTTTGATCCTGAAGGTGGTGGGCCTGGGCCGAAAGCTTCCCATCGCTTGAGCCCAGAGCAGGTCATGGCTGAGCTAAAAACCGCGGGTTTTAAAACTCAGCTCTTGAAAACAGAGCTTCCCCATCAATATATCGTTAAGGCTGTTCGTTAACCTTATATTTTTTTAGGTAGGCATCCGGAGAAAAAAGCATTTTAAAAAATTTTTGCCGGGTGCCACTATTCAGTTCTCTTTTTGGCTGAAACTTCACATGTTGATCGGGGTGATTTGGGCTGATTTCAATCCCAAACATCCCGCCGATTTCATTGGGGACAATGGCATAGCGAATATCAATAATATAGTTTTCTTGGGTGGGAGATTTTGCCAAATAGTCATTGGAGAACCAGCGAAATCTTTCGATATCCTGAGTAAGTTGTCCTTGGGCAAGATTTGAAAAATCCCTTTTGACATTTAATTTGAGTACTGAGGCGCCAGGAAAAAAGTAGGGTCTCGCCAATACATGCACAGCATCTACGTAAAAAGAGTCTTCAGTTTCATAGACGACTCGCCACAATAAGAGATTGGCAAAGGAAGGCTTGGCTTCAAGTCGTATGGCTTTATGACCCCTCTCTTTAACTTTTTGCCAAGCCACGGCTTCTGCCCGTTCTCTTTGTAGAACGCCAAGAGCTAAATAGCATAGACCATAAACAAGGGCGACTCGTCCAAACTTTGGATTCTTCTTTTTGTAGGTTAAAAAAATCAACCCCAAAAGGGGAAGGGTGAAGAAAGGATCAACTATGGAGATGTTATTCCATGCGATACGGGCATTTGAAAAAGGCCACAGCAGTTGCGTGCCATAGGTAGTGCAACCATCAAGTAGCCCATGGGTGCCATAACCCAAGAAACAGTAAAGATAGTTCCAAGCAAAGGGGATTTGCTTTCGCCATAAGAGGTGAAAAAACAAAGCGCAAATGAACGCTCCAAAGGGGATAAAAAATAAGGAATGGGTGAACTGGCGATGAAATTCTAAAAACAAAAGAGGGTCTTGAGAAGAGCGAATAAGGACATCAAGGTCAGGAGCCATGCCGGCCAAAAAAGAGACAATAAAGCCTATTCTCAAGTAGGGATTATTTCTCAAAATACCTTGGGGGAGGGTGGCACCAACCACGCCTTGGCTTAATGGGTCCATGGGGTAAAAGTTTACTTCTCCTTTTTATTAAAGACCAGCATAATTAGACAATGGTTTTTAATAAGGAATTCAAAATGAAAAACAATCTTTTATGTTGGGCTCTATGACTCTTCAAGTGCCAAAAAATATTTTAATTCTTGGTCTGGGCTACACAGGACGATTTCTTTTGCAGACCCGACCTCAAGAATGGTTAAGCACTCAGGTACTGACAACGTCCCGTTCCCAAGGACAAAACTTTGTCTTTGATCTTTTAGATGAGAGCACTTGGGACCATCTTCCTCCGGTGGCAGGGACAATCATTACTTTTCCCCTAGAGCCTTTTGCTAAGGCCAAGTCCTTTTTTGATAAAAAGAAAAATGACTTGGGTCGAATCGTCATCATGGGTAGCACCTCCTGTTTGCAGATAGATGAGGAGGGGCAAAGGGTCAATGAGGACTGTCCAATTACGCCATCTCTCGATCGAGTGGAGGCTGAACTTTATTTTAAAAGCCAAGGAGCTATGCTCGTCTTGGCCTCCGGCATTTATGGACCGGGCAGGAATCCGATCGATTGGGTCAAGAAGGGTTGGGTTGGTCCTAGCGAAAAATATTTAAATCTCATTCATGGTGAAGACCTAGCGAGAATCCTGTGGGCTGCATTAAAAATGGGTCAGCCGGGCACAACGTATTTGGCCTCTGATGGTCATCCGCACTCTTGGAAGAAATTAATTACCCATTGGCAGTCAAAAGGCTTGTTGCCCAATAGGGTTGGAGGCCCCCCTTCGCGCCGAGTGTCTAAAAAAATAGATAGTTCAAAAACCTTAGAACAGCTATCAATAAGTTTAAATTATCCAGATATATTAGGCTGATTTTACAAATGAGTCTCTTTACTGAGATCTTCTTTTTTGATTAGGGAAGCCGTTTCACTTTTTAAATCATAGACAACTTGTACCCATCCAGAGTGTAGCTGCTTTCGAATGTGCTGCTTTTTTTCCTCGAGGCTGAACTCTCGAATTCCGTAGTCGGTTCCTTCGCGAAGAATGAACTCTTCGATGAGACCTTCCAAAGCGGGCTCAGACAACTGGTTTGTAGGCACAACAACAAATTCAGCATGGTCAGAAGAGAGGTTTTTCATGCTCTGGTTGTAGCATATTTTCCGCTCCTGCCAATGCAAAGCTTGTGTTATGCTCTAGATCATGGACAAAAACCTCATTTTTAAAATGATCATGGAAGAAATGAAGAGAAACTTACAGGTTCTTGTCGATTCTGCCTTAGAGGCCAAGGAGGCCTCGACCAACGAGGAATCCAAACCTGAAAACAAATACGATACCCGTGGCCTTGAGGCTTCCTACTTGGCCTCTGGGCAAGCACAAAGAGCTCAACAGCTAAAAGAGAAAATTTTTTATATGGAGCAAGTGCAACTAAAAACATTTGGCCCCAAAGACCCTGTTACTATTTCTGCCCTGGTTGAATTGGAAATGGATCAAGGTTTAAAAAAATGGTTTTTTCTCCTTCCTATCGGTGGACTAACCGTCGAAATGAATGGAGTCAGTGTACAATCCATGACGCAGGAGTCACCCATTGGAGAGGCTTTAGTGAACTCTTTTGTCGACGATGAGATCGAAGTTAATGGAAAATACTTTTTGATCACGCAGGTGCTTTAATGGCGGCGATCATCCGTGATTTGAAAAAGGGGGATATCCCTGCAGTGAAGGACTTCACTGATCATAGTATTGGAAAGGGTTACTTTACTTTGGATGAAGTTCAAGATCTCTACCAGCGTTCAATGAAGGATGGAATCATGTGTTCCCAGGTGCTGATCGAAGATGGAAAAATCTTAGGGGTGAGGATCACTTTGCCGCCCGGTCATTGGCAGTCTGGAAAAGGCCAGGGCCTCAACGAGGCCAAGTGGGCTCATCCCAAAAAAGATACGGCTTATTTTCAATCCCTCTTTATTGATCTGCAGCATACAGGTCAAGGATGGGGAAAAAAACTTTCATTGCGATCGATCGATCGATTAAAAGAGCTTGGAGCTCTTGGGGTCCTTTGTCATTCTTGGAAAGAGTCCCCCCATAATTCATCCCGTCGCTATTTAGAATCTATTGGGTTTCGTTGGATCGCAGACCACCCCATGTACTGGCATGAGGTGAATTATCAATGCACTCGCTGTGGTCAACCTTGTGTATGCACAGCCCAAGAAATGTACCTCGACATTTCCTCACTTTAGAGGAATACTTTTTAACATGGCGACATCCTATTGGTTAGATCGTAGTAGTGATCACAAAGCAAAAACTTTTGATATTCTCATTGTTGGTGGTGGAATCACTGGAGCATCCACAGCCTTTTGGTTAAAGAAAGAAGATCCAAATTTAAAAATTGCTATCCTTGAAAAAAGCCGACTCGCTTTTGGCGCTAGCGGGCGCAACGCAGGGTTTATCACTTGTGGATCAGTGGAACACTTTAATCGAATGGTTTCCAAACATGGTGAAGCTCAAGCTTTAGAAATTTGGAAGTTTGCCGAGACCAATATGTCTCTATTGAAAGAGCATATTATTGAAAATGAAAAATCCTTAGAGTTTGAACAGCGAGGAGCTTACTCTTTAGCCGCGGAGTCGGCAGAGTTTAATGAGTTAAAATCGGTCGCTCAACTCATGAACCGGTTGAATATTGGGAATGAAGTTCTTGGAAGTGACCAGGTTGAAAAAAGATTGGGTGCTTTTGGTTTTGAGGGAGGCATTCGTTACCTTAAAGATGGAGCCATTAATCCCTATAAACTGGTGAAAAAAATTTTTGATAAATCCGGTTGTGAGTTCTTTGATCAAACCGAAGTGTTCGCTATTGAAAGCTCAACCGCGGGTGATCGTATTGTGAAGACTGACAATGGTGTTTTCCATGCATCAATTGTTGTTCTTTGTACGAACGGATATAGTGGCAACTTGAGTTCTTACTTTAAGGACAAAATTTATCCAACTCGTGGGCAAATCATGATGGTAGAGCCGGTAGAACCTTTTATGGACGGACCCTGTTACGCCAATTTCTATTTAGATTATTTCAGGCAATTGGCAGATGGCTCGTTATTAATCGGTGGTTTTCGCCAGCTTGAAAAGGAAACGGAAGTGGGATACTCGGATCACATTACTGATGTGATTCAATCGGCCCTTCATGATTTTGTTCAAAAGCACCTGCCTCGTTTCAAAGACAAAAAAATCACCCATCGTTGGGCTGGAATTATGGGATTTTCTCAAGATGGAGAGCCTATGATTGGTGCTTTGCCTGAAGACAATCAGGTGTTTTTCTGTGGTGGTTTTACGGGTCATGGAATCGGTTTAGCTTTTCATTCTGGGAAGTGTTTATCAGATTTAATATTTGGCCATCCTATTCCCGAGTGGATATCTGCACGGCGCTTCCCCTAGGACCAAGGTCGAGGAAGGCTGTCTTTTAGTCTAAAGACTCCCTATCATAGTCAGTTGGGAGGGAAGCATGAAAATTGTTGATACTATGCCCTTAGAGTTTTTTGGAGAGGTCTCTATTTATTTTGGGGTCGGGGTTGAAGTGGTCATGGCACTCCTATTGGGTGGGCTGATTGGCTACGATCGCGAGAAAAAATTTAAATCGGCAGGTATCAAAACAAATATTCTCATTTGTATTGGCGCGACTCTATATACCACGATTGGTATGATGGTTTCCGCGGGGACCAGTGGCGTTGCCGATCCGAATCGAATGGCAGCACAAATAGTGAGTGGGATTGGTTTTCTTGGAGCCGGTGCCATTATTCAAGGACGCGGCAATGTGATGGGGATGACCACAGCCGCCATGATCTGGGTGGTGGCAGCCGTTGGCTTTGCTGTGGGGGCTGGTTACCCATTCACTGCGGCTTTATTCACCTTAACGGTTCTTGTGGTCATGAAATTAATCAGCCCTGTTTATCGCTATCTCGAGCAACATAGTGAATATGAATACTATCAATTGCAGGTTCTCTCCCGGGGTTCAGTGAAGAGGACCATCCGTGGAATCATCAACAATTTTAACTTGGATATCGATGAGATGTTCGAGGAACAATTCAATGGAAAAAAGGGGCGTCGAATCCTTAACCTTTATATGCTGGCCCACCGCCGTCATATGGAAAGAGTGGTTATGGAAATCCGCTCAGCCCTCAATGTGGATAAGGCGGTATATTTCACAGTGGCAGAAATGGACGCGGAAGAGGAAGCCAGAGCCAACAAGGAAAGTTCAAAAGCCAGCACCGTGAAAAAGGAAATCTCCTAGCCGCGCTGGATTTTTCCTGACGGGCGTGATATCCCTTGGGATCCCTAGGCCTGAGCTTAAAAAGGATACGCCCCCATGCCCATAAAAGGTTTGCTTGATCAATGTTTTGCGGAAAGTGAGCTCAAAGAGTTCCAGCGCGGCGATTTGATTTACCGGCAGGGTGAGCATCCCCATAGTCTTTTTCTATTAGAGGAAGGTTTGGTTGGACTACTAAGATATTCAGTCAAAGGGCAAGAGCACCTTTTGCGTCTTTTTCAGGCCGGCCAGGTATTAGGACATCGTTCCATTATTGCCGATGAGGAATACCATGCCACTGCTCGCTGCATAGAACCCTGTAAGCTGAGGGTGATTCCTCGGCAACGATTCGAGGGTTGTATTGGCCAACATCCAGAGGCTTCTCAATTTATGATGAGGTCCTTAGCTAGGGATTTGCGTCGAGCCGAAGTGCGTAGCATTGTTGTTACCGATAGTGAAGTCTTGGCTCGGGTAGCAGCGACACTCCTCTATTTCAAAGGCCTTAATCCTGAACATCATTGGACAAGAACTGAGATTGCAAACTACTGTGCCAGCCGAACACCCACAGTCATTAAGGCCCTTGGTGAGCTAGAAAAGCGAGGCCTAATTGAACAAAAGGGTCGCGAAATCAATATATTGAGCCAAGAAGGCTTGTGTAGCCTCACTGACGAATCAGAAATCGCCTCCACATTGTAAGCCAGGTTATAAATAAAAATTCTAACATTCTGATACCTTGTAAGTATGTTTAGCCATTGGATTACGGCCAAGTACTTATACGATTTACTCACCTCAGAACCTGAGTGTGTCCAAGTTTGGGATTTGAGAGCGTCGGAGGATTTTCGACGTCTCCATATTCCCGGTGCAAAAAAGATCGAGGGGCAACAATTGCTTCCTCTAGTGGAAGAATTTAACCAAGACATTCTGATTGTTGTGGTGGGCGAAGAATCCCAGTTAAAAAATTTAGTGGACCATTTTCTTAGTTATGACAATGTTATTTTTTTAGGGGACGGTTTAGAGTCCTGGCTCAGCTCTGGATACCCTGTGCAGAGTTTAGAAGGTGAGAGGATGGGGTCATGAATACGGAATTTTTATTAGCAATGATAGGTGGTGTGCTGATTGGTTTTTCGGCGACAAAAATGTTTATTCTTAAAGGCCGGGTGGCAGGAATCAGTGGAATTGTTTCTGGAATTTTATTTCCACAAGCAAATGAGTGGATGTGGCGAGTGTTTTTCGCTCTCGGATTATTAGGAGGAGGGCTTGTCCTTAGACTTTTTTACCCCCAAGCTCTAGAAAATAATTTTGATAACCCGATGGTCTATACCTTGGTGGGTGGATTTCTTGTGGGCTATGGCACTTTACTTGGAAATGGTTGCACGAGTGGCCATGGAGTTTGTGGAATATCGCGCCTATCTTTGCGCTCAATTGTGGCCACTGCAACGTTTATGCTTTTTGGGATACTGACAGTTTATATTATCCAACACGTGGTTTCTTAGGAGGGTTCATTATGGCTCAGAATTTAACAGCCCTTATTTCAGGTTTGGTCTTTGCCCTCGGGCTTGGAGTTTCAGGGATGACTCAGCCACAAAAAATCGTGGGCTTTCTCGACCTTTTTGGGGACTGGCAACCCGCTTTGATTTTTGTCATGCTTGGGGCCATTAGCTTTCACAGTTTAATGTATTATTTTTTCAAGCATCGCACATCACCATTGTTGGGTGGCGATTTTCGGATGCCGACTCTCAAAAATGTGACTCCTCGTTTGGTGATTGGGTCAGCCATTTTTGGAGTGGGTTGGGGTATGGCGGGTTTTTGCCCAGGCCCTGGAATTACAAGTTTGTTTTCGGGCCAATCAGCAAGCTTTCAATTTGTGGGCGCTATGTTGGTTGGAATGATTATTTTTAAAGTTACTGCACCCTTGGTTCTTGGTGAAGATGGTTGAACGTGAATTGTGAACTCGGTCTCTGTGCTTGTGGATAACCTATTTTCGGGTGGGGTTATTCTTCTTTTTTTAATTATTTTAAAAGAGTGGGCGGATCTTCCAGTGGTTTTGCTCTCTCTCCCCGGCGCCAGGCCGGGGTTCTTTTTTTACTAAGCCTTATATGATGGGAACTATTGATTATCGGCATTAGCCGTGCTTTTATATGTCTATGTCCAATGGTCATCATTGCCATTCAGATTCCAGTGGCCCCAGTCACTGCGCCCCTCAAAAAAGCTTGGATTGGCTCCTATGGGGCTCTCTTGCCATCATTCTCCCGAGCTACCTTTTGTTTTATCTCAGTGTTCCGTTGCCTTATTTTTTGCAGCACTTTGTTCATTCCAATGTGGAATTAATGAACACTATGATGTGGGGGATTGTTCTTGGGATCTTTTTTGTCGGGGTTTTAAGTTTTGTACCTCGTGAAGCAGTGATCTCGGTGATTGGCTCACCAAGAAGTAAACGAGGCATTTTGCGAGCCGCTGTTGCCGGCCTTCTTTTAGATTTGTGTAGCCATGGAATTCTTATGGTGGCTATTAAACTCTACGAGAGAGGGGCTTCTTATGCCCAGGTCTTGGCTTTCTTAATTGCCAGTCCATGGAACTCACTTTCATTGACGCTTATTCTGGTGGCATTGGTGGGCTTACCTTTAACGACAGCCTTTATTATTTTTTCTGCGGTTATTGCCATCGTAACCGGTCTTATTATTAGAAGCTTAGTTTTAGCGGGCCACCTGCCGGCCAATCCTCATGAGGTGGCCCTACCAGACAACTACCAGCTTTTGCCAGACCTTAAAAAAAGTTTTGTTGAGGCCTGGAGCCAGCCAGGTTTTTTTAAAAAGTTTCTTCTGAGCAGCCTGAATGACAGCCGTATGGTTTTGCGGTGGTTGTTTTTTGGAGTGGTGTTGACGGCATCGGTGCGTCTTATTCTCACTCCAGAAATGTATTCTGAGTATCTTGGTCCGTCACTCTCGGGCTTGGGAATCACCCTATTTGTTGCTACCCTCCTTGAGGTATGTTCGGAAGGGTCGACCCCTTTGGCAGCCGATTTGGTAACCAGAGCCCACGCTCCAGGAAATGCCTTTGCCTTTTTAATGACAGGCGTATCTACCGACTACACCGAAATTATGTCCCTGCGCTCAGCCACGGAAAGCTGGAAGCTGACTCTTGCTCTTCCCCTCCTCACCATTCCGCAAGTGGTTTTACTAGCCTGGTTTATCAATTTTTATGGTTGATATTCAAAAGTGGCTTGTAAGGGCAGGTGGTCAGAAAGCCATTTCCACTCTTTTCCTTTAATGACGGTGGCTTCTTTTAAAAGAAGACCACGATAGTAGAATCGGTCTAAGTTGACAGTGGGTACAAGACTTGGAAACGTTTTTAAACTTTGGCAATTATTGAGTTCGACAATATTGGCCTCCTTTAAGGGGTCAGCCAGTGCATGCCGCCAGTCGTTAAAATCCCCTGCCAATAAAAGAGGTTCATCGCTGGGGATGGCTTCTTCAATCCGCTGGACAATGTGTGAGGCCTGCCTTTGCCGACTCACTTCAAATAAATCTAAATGCACACACAAAAGATGTAGGGGGGCTCGCAAAGAAGGGATATCTAATTTTACGTGCAAAAGACCACGCTTTGCAAATCGCGATTCAGAGATATCTATATTTTCAGAGAAGGTAATCGGGTATTTACTAAGAATGCCATTGCCATGATGACCTCTTTGATACTCAGAGTTTTTGCCATACTGATGAAAGGGCCAAATATGATCAGCAATATGCTCTAGAGGATGATTACTGGCAGAATAATTTTTTGGATGTTTGCCATGGATTTCTTGCAAAAAAATAATATCCACTCCGAGTGAGGCAAGAAGGTTTTTGATGCCATCCAATTTATAGGATCTAAGCCAAAAGCTTCGCCCTTTATGCATATTGTAAGTTACAGCCCTAAACGTCATCCTACATCCAGTTTTTAAAAAATAGGATAAGTCGAATCATCAGAATGTTCAACCAACCCACCTTATCAAGGTCTTCCTTTTTCACAGGAGTGGAAGATAGAAGGTCTTCCTCAAATTGTTGCAGAACCTGCTTTCTTGCTCTTTTCTGAGTAAGGGCAACATCGATTTCTAGGTCGTGCAAAAGGCTACGATGGTTGAGGTTCGTCGACCCAACAATGCAGTCTTGATCAAATATAAGAACCTTTGCATGAAAAATTTGAGGCTGGTAGGCATAAATCTTAGCCCCGGCCTTCAACAAACTTCGGAAAAAATAGGGCATTACCCTTTGAACAATCGGCACATCAGACTTTTCTGTGACAATCATTTTTACAGTCACGCCTCTTTTAGCGGCCTGACAAAGTTCTTTAAGGAGGAAGCTTGTCGGCACAAAATAAGGAGTCGAAAGACCAATAAAAGACTGAGCTTCTCGAATTCTGCGCAAGATTTCGTTATTCTTCCTTTGTCGAGCGAGAATGTTAAAATTGGTGAATATCGTTGAACTTTGTCTATAGTGTTTTTTCCAGCTGGGTTTAAGAATTTTGATTTTAGAAGCCTGTTTAAAAAAAGAGCGCGCCCAGGAAAACTCAAAAGAGGCCTTTACTTCTTGTGGGCAGGGCGAGAGGCTCAGTCCGGTTTCTCGCCATGACAGCGATTCCTGCCAAAAATTCATACTGCCAAGAAAGCAAATCTTGTTATCGATGATGGCTACTTTTTTGTGGGTGCGTCGGTTGGCTTTTAGCCAAAAAGTCACCATTCTTTGGACATTCCACAGATCACTGTAGGTGAAGCGAGAAAACGGCCAGGGCAGGGGGTGAAAGCTTCGCCATTCAAAATGGTCAAGCTGACCACATAGTCCATATTTTTGAATCCAAGGATGAGATCCAAACCCATCCACAATAAGGCGAACCTGAACACCCCGACGGCTGGCCAATTTAAGCTTTTCTATTAAAAGTTTTCCTAACTCATCATCAGCAAGAATATAAGTTTCTACTTCAATGCTTTTTTGGGCCTGGTCGACCTCTTTGAACAAATCGTCAAAATAGATCTGACCAGAAGCATAGACTGTTTCGTTCATAGCCATAAGAAACAATGAAAGCATACAGAAGGCAAGGGGTGTTAAAAAAAGAGGGGCAAATGCCCCTCTGGCTCGAAGAGGATGGAACGCTATTCCCACGAGTCTTTTGAATAACGTCCTTAGCCTTTAAGGTGAACGGTCAACACCCCCTTATCCAAGCGGGCTTCCACCTTCTGTCAGGCCATTATCATGGGGGACCATCCATCTATTCACTTAAGCAAATGTCTTGCCACATAAGATAAAAAATAAGGTGAGATGGATTGGAACTTGCGACATTCTGTTCAATATTGAGGTGACATTTTGTCGCGCTTGTATGCGTTATGGGCCTCTAAAAACCTATTGAGTGTCTTTGTGCAATTCTGGCTTTTCTGCGGAAACCTGCCGTCCCTCTTCTTGCTGAACGTAATTTCGCTCAATGTACTGTACGTGTTCTAAATAATTAGGCAGCAACTCTTTAGGAACGGACTGAGAGGGGGGGAGTTTTACATTGAGCGGATCTTGGTAGCTGTCATTTTTAAAAAGTTCAAAATGAAGATGAGGGCCCGTCGCAGCCCCAGTGGCACCAACATAGCCAATGACTTGTCCTTGTTCAATACGCGAACCCACTCTTAAACCGGGCTTAAAGCGACTGAGGTGGAGGTAGCGAGATTTAAAATTTCCTGGATGACGAACCACAATCATTTTTCCTGCACTTCCAAACCTTCCAATTTTAGTAACGCGGCCACCACCAATGGAACGTACGGGGGTTCCCCGAGGAGCTCCATAATCCACCCCGTAATGGGGTCTGTAGATTTTCTTGATGGGGTGAAATCGTCGACGAGAAAAGCGGGAAGTGATCCGACCAAACTTCAGCGGACTCTTCAGAAACATTTTCCGCAAGGACCGTCCTAATTCATCAAAGTGACCACGGACCCCTTTGGCTTTATCTTCAAAATAATAAGCTTTGTGGGAATTATCTTGGTTAATGTATTCAGCATGGAGGATATTCCCCCAGCCGACATGTTTACCTTCAGCTAGTATTTCCTCAGCACTGAATTTCCAACGGTCACCCGGGCGAATCTCTCGGTAAAAGTCCACCTCCCAGGAAAAGACCTCAGCAAGTTCTGTGATTAAATAGGGAGGAACTTCGGCCTTCATGCCCGAGGTCCACAGGCTATCCTGCACTTCTCCTTCGTAGGAAAGGATACGAGTTTTCGTTGTCAATTTCTTTAGCTCGGCAACCCAATTGTCTTCTTTGGGGTAAAGTTCTAATCGTTGAATGTTTGAAATATTAAAAACGACACGGTGGATTTCTTCGGTGGTGGTTTTTTCAACGGTAAAGCGGGTGCCAGGTGTCACTTGGCTCAAATTATATTCTGGTTTAGCAGCTTTGACGATTTCATTAATTTCTTGTGGAGAGAAGCCCGCCTCCCGCAAGCTCTCAAATGATGTTGAGTTCTTTTTGATTTCGTACTCTTCTCTCACAACATTGAGAATAGAAGAAATGGCTCCTGATTCTTTGTTGTAGGGGATTTTCATTTCTTCTGGCTTAAGGGGAATTTGTGATTCCGCACCAGTAATAGGGTCATCGGTGGGCTCGTGAGCACGAGTGCAACCAGAGAAAACCAGGCTAGCCAACAAAGTGAAAACAATGACGGATTGCCAACTAGTTTTCATGTCCCTCATCCAAGTTCTGATTGATAGCTCCATTGTCTTTGGTGTGAGCACTAGCGGCTCCATGTTTGTAAACCAATTGCCCGCCACTATGGCCCGCAAGGATGATAGGATAAACAGCAGCAATGGATAAAACTGTGCATAGTTTATGGGTCCATGACAGTTTGGATCGACCCGTTACATACGTGACCGTGTAGGCGATGAGCAAAACTCCAGCCACCCATGGGATTTTTTCACCACGTTCTTCGTGTTCGTGAACGAGTTTTTTACCAATCTTATCTTCAACGAGATCCTCATCGAACTCTCCAGATTTGACTGCAGCCAATGAAGAAACCAAGTAAAGAGCGGTTAATACCACTAAAATTCCCCAAGATTTAGCACTGGCTTTTTTGCACTTTATAGCTCCCCATAGAAACAAGGAAAGAATGGGAATAATTATGGCGAGGGCAATAGGGAGGTGTACAACCATAGGATGATAGGGGATATCGAACATGAACTCTCCTCTCTGTTAGGGGGATCAATCCCCTTGGTAAATGCAACCCGAGGTGCAGGTTTCTCGAATCACAACTTTCGACAAAGATGGTAAATTGGGTTTAAGCTTTTGCCAAATCCATCTCGCTAAATTTTCACTAGTCGGGTTTTCTAGACCCGAAATCTCATTAAGATAGTTGTGATCCAGCTGCTCATAGATGGGGGCAAAAGTTTTTTTAATATCAGCAAAATCCAAGACCCACCCCTGGGGCTGTTGCAGATCTCCTCGGCAGTGGATCTCCACAAAAAAGGAGTGGCCGTGAATGCGAGAACATTTGTGGTCAGCCGGCAAATTGGGAAGCCGATGGGCCGCCTCAATATTAAAGATTTTGAAGATTTCCATGGGGAATCTTGTATCCTTTTGGACTCTAATGCACAAGGTCCAAGACCGAATGGATGGGCGGGCCTTGTAAAAAATATAAGGCCTTTACCACCCCCTCTCTAAGTTGTAATCTTTGGCTTCTAGGGGGATTTATGAAACTATTGTTGGGCACAATGATCTTAGTGAGTTCCATGTCTTGGGCGGGTGCCAAAGAAGACAAAAAAGAACCTGGCGCCGAGATGGCTCGCCTTGAGGCTGAGATCAAAACTCTGAGTGCCGACAAATCCTGTAATCAGAATGAGGACTGCGACAAGGTGGGTATGGGGAATCGCCTATGTGGAGGCCCGGCTTACTTTGAAGTCTTTTCTAAGCTTCATACGAATACTGCAACCATGCAAAAGCTAGCGGAACAACATCGAAAAGCAGCGCAAGAGTTTAATAAAACTCAAAATTCTGGAATGGTTGGGATTTGCGCTATGGCTCCGGTTCCCGAGGTTTTTTGCCAATCTGGCCAGTGCGTAGCAAAAAAAGCCAAGATGAGGACCTTAAAGGCCTTTTAAGCCGGCAAAGACTATAAATCCGCAGAAAAAAACGAGTTTGAAGCTCCGTCTACTTTTGCTATAGTGCGCGGCGTGACGAATCCAATATCTCCTGAACTCTTAATGCCCGCCGGGTCTCCTCAAAAGATGGAGTACGCCTTTGCCTATGGTGCTGACGCCGTTTATTTAGGTGTTCCTTATTTTAGTTTGCGGGCTCGCGAGAACGAGTTCAATTTGGAAGCCTTGCATGAGGCTCGCAAGATGGCCGATGAGCAGGGAAAGAAAATTTATCTCACGGCTAATATTTTCAGTAAAAACCGCAAAATCAAACCCTTTGAAAGTCAATTGGCCCACTGGGTGGAAGCAAAGCCCGATGCTTTTATCATGAGTGACCCAGGTCTCATGATGATGGCCCGGGAAAAGTATCCGGATCTTAATATTCATTTATCCGTGCAGGCCAACTGCATGAATTGGCAAACAGTAAAATTTTGGAAGGAATCCCTTGGTGTTTCTCGAATCATTTTAAGCCGAGAGCTTCATATCAATGAGATCAAGGAAATTAAGCAACGGGTCCCTGAAATTGAATTGGAGGCCTTTGTTCATGGCTCCATTTGTATAGCCTACTCGGGCCGTTGCTTGATGTCTTCTTACATGAGCCATCGCGATGCCAATCAAGGGGTCTGCGATAACTCTTGCAGAGAGAAATATAAAATTTATTCTGCGGACGAACCTGTTGAAAAGAGCGACTTTTATTTGGAAGATATGCGCGCCCAAGGCACCCTTTATCAACTGAGTGAAGACGAGCATGGCACTTACCTAATGAATGCCAAAGATCTGTGTTTAATTGAACATTTGCGCGAGATTTGGGACGCTGGAGTCTGTTCTTTTAAAGTCGAAGGGCGAACCAAATCCCTTAATTATGTGGCGCTTGTGTCTCAAGCCTATCGCAAAGCGATCGACGACATGGTAGCGGGTCAGGAGTTTGATCCAAAGCTTCGTAGGGATCTCGATAAGGTGGCCAATCGCGGTTATCATACTGGCTTTATGATCCAGCAAACCCCTGGGGCTGAGTCGCAGAATTATGACACCAGCATTTCGCGAAACTTTTCGCAAAGATTTGCAGGCCTTGTTCATGCCAATGACGAGGCACCGCAAGATTTTCTTGCCGTTGAAGTCAGAAACAAAATTGTCCCAGGTCAGGATTGTGAACTGATCTACCCCGGAGAGAAGATCTTTAATTTTAAGGTCGGGGAAATTTTAGATAAAAATCATAACCCAACAGACTCCGCCCATGGGGGTGCAGGCACTTATTTTTTTAAAGCGCCAGGGCTCCCTAAAGCCAATTATGGGATAATGAGCCTTAAAATGAACAGCCAGGAAGTTGGCATTTAAATGATTTCAGATTTGGATTCCCTTCGTTCTGAGCTCGATGAGCTTAATCAAAGAATTTCTCAACTCTTGCAACAGCGATTTCAAAAGGCTTCGGAAGTGGCCCTTTTAAAAAAGAGTCAGGGCCAGGAGCTGTATGATCCTCTTCGCGAAAAAGAGATGCTTGATCAGTTATTGCAAGATATCGAGGAGTCCAATTTACGGAAAGCCTTGCAAACCTGCTTTGAAGAAATTTTTAAGCAAAGCCTTTCATACATGAACAAAAAATAAAAAAGCCTTTGTATTTCAACAAAGGCCTTTCTCATCAACAAAAATGGAATTTACAGAGTTGCTGAAGTGGAGTTTTCACTGTCAGAAATGGCGGGGCCACCCTTAAGGATAACCTCATTACTGACAGAGCCTTGTCCCACTCTAGCCATGTTTTCAATAAACTTAGTGGCCAAAGCTGTGACGGCGGGTCCGGTGGGAATTTTGAGGTAGCTCTCATCAATGCCAGGGCAGGTCGTTGGCACCATAAATCCAAAAACGGGGTGCTTAATCATCTCTTGTTTATCAAGAGTTCCATCCTGAATGGCTTTCAGTAACTCGCGGCTTATGCGAATAGGGAAACGTGGCCCTTTACCATAACCACCATTAGTCCAACCGGTATTTAATAACCAAACTGAGGAATTGTTTTCTGCAATGCAATCCGCAAGAAGCTTCGCATATTCAGAAGGATGCCGCGGCATGAAGGGAGCGCCAAAACAGGAGCTAAAAGTGGCTTCGGGTTCCGTCACTCCAAGCTCGGTGCCAGCAACTTTGGCGGTGTAGCCAGAGATAAAATGGTACTGAGCTTGCCAAGAATCTAGTTTGGCAACCGCTGGTAGGGCGCCAAAGGCATCGGCAGTTAAGAAAACCACTGTGTTAGGTTTTGCCGCTTCAATATTTTGGTTGTAACAGTTTTCAAGAATAGTGATGTCATAAGATCCACGGGTGTTTTCCGTTTTGTCGTCTTTAGTAAAATCCACTTGCCGAGACTTTTCATCAACAACCACATTTTCAAGAATAGTACCAAAAGAGTTAGCCGCATTAAAAATTTCAGGCTCCGCCTTTTCAGAAAGGTTAATCAATTTGGCGTAACAGCCTCCTTCAAGGTTGGAAAGTCCTGTTTTGGACCAGATGATTTCATCATCACCAATGAGCAAGCGGTCGTTGCTCGCAGATAGAGTGGTTTTGCCAGTCCCGGAGAGTCCAAAAAGCACACTCGAGTTTTGTCCACCGGTTGTGCAGTTTGCGGAGGCATGCATTGGGAAAATACCCATCTCCGGAAATAAATAGTTACAAAGGCTGAACGCCGATTTTTTGATCTCACCGGCGTAGGCAGTGCCAACGATCACGACAGTTAGCTCAACGGGATCGAGGATGATCACTGTATCAGAGTCAAATTTTAAACCGTGATCTGCAACAGTGCCATAGGGGTCATGGAAAATGCGGATGGAACCATACTTTGCACATAACTCTTTCAATGAGTCGATGGGTTGCTCACGAAACATATTGGTTGCAAACAAAGTGTGCCAAGGAGAAGTAGAGTTCACTTCAACAGCAAATCCGCCAACCCATCCTTTGTATTGGTAGCTAGTCCCATTTTCAAGTTTGGCTTGAACGCCATTAAGAAGTTGGGTTTTGAAGTCCAAATCGATTTTCTTATTACCAGCCCCCCAGTTCACCGTGCTGGCGATCTCAGGTCGGTCAGCGATGTAGCGACGGTCGGCGGCGCGGCCGGTAAAGCGCCCGGTTTCAACGATTAAGGCTCCGGCTTGGCTGAGTTTTGCGACACCATTTCGAATGGATTCTTCAATAAGCGACAGTCTGGTCATAATCTTCCCTTCCTTTATTGCGCCCTTTTGACGATATGATCTTGAAAGCCATCCTTTTAATGGCTTTTTGGCCAAACCACAAGTCCCAATGGATTCTTACGACAAATTACAAGAGCGGGGGCCAGTGCACAAAGAGCTGAAATTTCTAAGATAATTGAGGACTTTTGCGAGGAAGTCCCGGGTTCCCGTTGACCCATGCTATCCAAGGGGAAATAATAAATGGGTTTTCAACGGGGGAAACCATGCTCAGATGGCTCTATATTTGGAATGAGGTTAAAACCCCCATTTCCTTATTGGTTTTCACCCTGGTGGGTGGCGCCTTTGGCTATCATCTGCTCTTTCCAGAGGCCAGTTGGTTAAAGATTATTTACGCGACAGCGATCACGCTTTCCACGGTAGGCTATGGTGATGTCCTTGGGGTAGAGAACGACCCCATGGCCGTTGGCTACACCATTTTGTTGATTTTTTTGGGCATGGGCTTGGTGCTTTATTCGGCTTCCCTGATCACGGCCTTCATCATTGAAGGCCAGCTCGGTGAGATTTTTATTAAGCAATCCATTTTATCAAAGGTAGGAAAAATGCAAGATCACTACATTATTTGTGGAGGTGGGGGAACTGGCTATCATGTTATTCAAGAGATTCGAGAGTCGGGCGCCGATTTAGTGGTTATTGAAAATTCAGAAGAACGTTTTCATGATTTGCGCAAGGAGTTTCCTAAACTGAATGTCATCATTGGGGACGCTACCAACGAGGAGCTTCTTGAAGAGGCCAATATAAAAAAGGCAGCCTGTGTGATTGCCTCTTTAGGTAACGACAAAGAAAATCTGTTTCTTACCTTCACGGCTAAAATGATGAACCCTAACCTTAAAGTCGTGGCAAAAGTGGTCGATGTGCATATGAGCCAAAAATTAAAAAATGCGGGAGCTGATTATGTAGTGAGCCCCTATTTTATTGGTGGAATGCGCATCGCTTCGGTCGCTTTGCGCCCCAATGTGGTGTCTTTTTTAGATCGCATGCTACGAGGAAAAGATGCTGTCCGTGTGGGCGAGTTCGTCATTCCCAAAGGCTCAAAACTGGCGAATCAAACCATTGCTGGCGCCGATATCTACGGGAAAACCGGGATCAACTTGGTGGCCTACAGCCCACGTTCGAATTCTGAGGAGTTTACCTATAATCCAGCGCCCACAACTCAGATGCAAGAGGGGGGAGTCTTGGTCTTTGTTTCCACTCCTGAACAACAAAAGCGCCTCGAACAAACCTTCTCCTAGAGCCCATGTTCAGCACGCAAGTGACAAAAATGGGCTGAAATTGAATGTATATTCCTTCTATTTTTGATCTGAGTTTGGCACAGGCATTGCTCTTTAGTGAGGCGCTTTGGAGGGTATTATGAAGAATGTTTCCATTAAACCACTCGTACTGTGTGCCATGTTGCTTGCTGCCAGTCCTTGGGCAGGCGCTGATCTCCTTGAAGAGGAGTTGGTACAAACCGATTTAATCACTTCGGATTCGGAAGCCGCCATTGAAGAGGCTGCCGAGCTCAAGAAGGTGTTAGCAGAAGAAAAGAAGAAGTTGAATGAGCAAAAAGCTCTTGTTCGCCAAAAACGTAAAGAAGCTCAAAAGGCGAAAGCAAAAGCGGAAACGGAAATTGCAGCCAATGAAAAGCAAATCACCAAAACCACTAATGAAATGGATAAGTCAGTCAAAGAGCTTAACAATCTCATCAAGAAACAAGAAGCCATGGAGAGAAAAGTAAAAGAGACTCAAGCTCGATTAGAAAAAAGCGAAGAAGCTCTTAAAAAAACTAAAGATGAGTTAAGTAAAGAGAAGCGAGATCTTGAAGCTATCCAAGAAAAGCATAAAAAGATCAATCAGCAAGCCAATCACACTAAAAAAGAAGTCAAAGACACTAAAAAACTTGTCGCTGGGATGCGCTTAAAAATTCGCAATGCCTATAAACAAGGAAAACGCAGTAAAGTTTCTCACGAAAAGCTGATCCAAGTCTATCAACGGTCTTTAGAAAAATCTTTAAAAGAGCTAGAAGAATTAAAATTATTGATTGAAGCTGATCAAGAGTACGATAAAAAACTGACCGAGAAATCCAAAGGCAAACATAAAGGCAGAACCCTTTCTGGTTTGAACCAAAAGCGTGAAGGCGTCATTGCTGTTAGTCGCTGTCGATTGCGCGAGTTTCCATCAAAAAAATCTTCAGTGCTTGGCTCTTACAGTAAAGGAAAGAAACTTGATATTCGCTATCATGATAACCAGTGGTATTCAGTGATTTATGGTGGTGAGAAAGCCTTTGCTAGCAAGATTTGCTTTGGATAGATTTTGTCAAAATCCTATTTTTTAAAAAGTCTTCTTTTAATGAAGGCTTTTTTTTGTTCAAAAATTTTTTTTCAAACAAATAATGACAATTTTTCCTGGACAGGGTTCGCCTTTGATCATGTTTTGGCAGGCAAAAGACTTGATGACTGTGCCGTCATTAGCAACAACAGCAGGTGGCACCAAAATTTTCAAGGCTTGGTCGTACTCAGCTTGATCACGGGCAATGATCACATCTTGAGGGGCCCAATTAGAACATTCAGGATTACTGCAGCGAAACTCTGAATATTCCGATTTCATAGAAGACCCTCTCGTGTTTAATTGAGTTCACCTAATATCTTATTGAATATTAGGCTTGGTCTCATCTCTTTTTGTAGAATCTCGTCGTTGGGATGGTAGTATCCTCCCATATCCACAGGGCGACCTTGAGCGCCATTGAGCTCAACAACAATTTCAACTTCACGGCTCGTTAGCTGTTCAGCCACCTTTGAAAAGTTAGCTTTTAACTCACCGTCCTCATCCTGTTTAGCAAGGGCTTGGGCCCAATATAGGCTTAAGTAAAAATGGCTCCCTCGGCTGTCCAGTTCGCCCGCTTTGCGGGAGGGTGACTTGTTTTCTACTAAAAATTTCCCATTGGCTTCATGGAGGGCTTGCGCAAGCACCTTTGCTTTGGGATTTTGAGTTTTAATGGCTAAATCTTCAATGGATTCGGCCAGAGCCAAGAACTCCCCCAGGGAATCCCAGCGCAAATGACCCTCTTCCATAAACTGTTGCACATGCTTAGGAGCCGATCCACCAGCGCCGGTCTCGAAAAGTCCACCGCCAGCTAGGAGGGGGACAATAGAAAGCATTTTTGCACTGGTTCCAAGTTCTAAAATTGGAAAGAGGTCCGTCAAGTAGTCGCGAAGGACATTGCCCGTAACCGAAATCGTATCCTGACCCTCTTTCACTCTTTGTAGGGTTTGATGGGTTGCCTCTACCGGAGAGAGGATTTTAATTTCTATTCCGCTGGTGTCATGATCTTTTAGATATTGCTCAACTTTTTTAATAAGGTTGGCATCATGTCCTCGCTGAGGATCCAACCAAAAAATAGCGGGAGTGTGAGATAGGCGAGCTCTGCTAACGGCCAGTTTGACCCAATCGCGAATAGCGACGTCTTTGGTTTGGCACATACGCCAAATATCACCGGCTTCCACCTCGTGGCTCATCAAGGTGTTACCTTTAGAATCAATGACTTTAACAGTACCGGGTTGCTGAATTTCAAAAGTCTTATCGTGGGAGCCGTACTCCTCCGCTTTTTTTGCCATCAATCCAACGTTAGCGACACTACCCATGGTAGAAACTTGAAAAGCCCCATTGTCTCGACAGAAATCAATGGTGGCTTGATAGATGCCTGCATAACTACGGTCGGGGATCATTGCTTTGGTGTCTTGACTTTTGCCTTCGGCATTCCACATCTGACCAGAGTTTCGAATCATTGCTGGCATGGAGGCGTCGATGATCACATCGCTGGGAACATGAAAATTAGTAATGCCTTTATCGGAATCCACCATGGCCACGGCGGGGCCACTTGCAAAACAGCTATCCAAATCCTTTTTTATTTCATTGGCTTGATCCGCAGGGAGTTTTGCGATTTTAGCCATCAGGTCTCCAAGGCCATTGTTGGCTTCGACACCAATCGTTTTCAAAGTCTCTCCATGCTTTGCAAAGACGGGAGCAAAAAATATTTCGATTGCATGTCCAAACATGATGGGATCAGAAACTTTCATCATAGTGGCTTTAAGGTGCAAAGAGAGAAGGGTCCCCTTTTCTTTGGCATCCTTGATCTCTTTGTCATAAAAATCTCTCAGAGCCTGACAGCTCATGCGGGAGGCATCAATGACTTCCCCTTCTAAGAGTTTTAAATCTTTCTTTAAAATTTCTTTATTTCCTCGAGGGTCGCTCCATTCGATGGTGACGGTATCTTGGCTTGGCATGATGACCGACTGCTCGCTGCCGTAAAAGTCGCCATCTTGCATATGGGCGACATGGGAGGCTGAGTCTTTGCTCCAGGCTCCCATTTTGTGGGGATGGGCTTTAGCATATTCTTTTACCGCCTTTGCGACACGACGATCAGAGTTTCCTTCGCGTAGTACCGGGTTGACCGCACTTCCTAAAACCTTAGAGTAGCGTTGACGAATTTCCTTTTCCTCATCGTTTTTAGGCTCTTCTGGAAAATTGGGAATGGCAAAACCCTGAGCTTGGAGTTCTGCAATGGCCGATTTCAACTGGGGAATAGAAGCGCTAATGTTAGGGAGTTTGATGATATTGGCGTCAGGAGTTTGAGCGATCTGACCCAATTCCGTAAGTGCATCCCCAATCTTTTGCTCAGCCTTTAAATTTTCAGGAAACTGGGCAAGGAGGCGACCGGCTAGGGAGATATCTTTCAGTTCGATCTGGATGCCAGCTTGTGAGGTGAATGTTTTGACTATGGGTAAAAAAGACTGGGTTGCTAATGCTGGGGCTTCATCTGTCTTGGTGTAATAAATTATGCTCTTTGCCATACCGTCCTCGCTTATGGGGCCTTGTGTCCAATGTATAGGTAACCGCGGCAATCCTATCTCAACTCCCCCCTCATGTTAAGGGGCAAATGAAGACTTCAAGTTTAAACGGGGCGCAGAGGGGGCGGGTTTTTTGGCGGTTTTTGTAAAAAGCTAAGATCGGGGTCAAAATGTCGACGACATCGGGCTTCATAAACCCGAAAAGAACCCACTAAGATATCCTTGTCTTCATTGACCAGTCGTTGGGTTCGCGTGGCAGCTTCGCCGCAGACCATGCAGATAGCATACTGTTTGTGGATCAGGTCGGCGCAGGCGAGGAGGTTTGGCATAGGTCCAAAAGGGCGTCCCTTCCAGTCGGTATCCAGGCCGGCAATGATCACCCGGCGGCCATTTTTAACCAGCTTATTGACGACTTCCAGGATATCGTCCGAAAAAAATTGAGCTTCATCGATGCCAACAACCTGAGTATCGTGACGAAGATGGCGGTAAAGATCATAAATATCTTCAATCACCTGGGCTGAAATGGAGTCTTGATTGTGGGAGCAGACTTCATCCTCAGAGTATCTGTCATCGACTACGGGTTTAAAGACTTGGTAGTTTTGCCGGGCATACTCACAGCGACGCAATTGCCGGATGAGCTCTTCGGTTTTGCCACTGTACATGCAGCCACAAATAACTTCTAAATATCCATGTCGGATGCTGTTTAAAGGATGTTCCATAAATCACCTTAAAATAAGAGGGAGTCCTATTCTACCAAGACTGCGATTTTGGCTTAGGCAGTCATTCGCAGAAATCCCATTTGGCTCTCTGAGAATGACCCCTAAGCCAATGCGACGGGGACGGGCTTGACTGGGGATTGCAAAAAGAACAAGCAATAAAAATAAAACCAAGGACTTCATGTCTTCTCCAGTGCGAGCCACTGATGCTAGTAAAGACTATTTAAAAAATAAAGAGGCCATTTGGACTTATCGCTGAGCGCTAGGGGATTCCACAGATGTGGATTGGAGAATTTCCTGCTTATAGGAGCGCAGATCAGCAGTTATCCCCATCCTTTTCAACAATTGAAAAATTCCACCTAATTTTCTATGCAAAAAAATGAGTTGTTTTGGTGGGGCCGAGTAGCGAATCATTTTGCTGAATTCAAGAGCTTTTTTTCTCACTTGATCGGAGTAATCACTTTGAGAAAAGTCAAAGGGCTGTCCTTGATCGGCAAAAGGAACAAGGGAAAATTTAAGAAATTCCACAAATTTTTGCTGAGTTTCCAGAGTTTCTTTAGGAGAGATGAATTCCATGGCCAGGACTTGGTATCGAATTTCTTCATCTTCGCCTCTGAATACAGTTTGAATGAGGTTTTTATATTTGCTCACAAACTCATTAGAGTAAAAAAGCGTGGCGCCAAAATCGAGCAAGACCAATTGCTGTTTAGAGTTGATTAAAAAATTTGCTGGGTTGGGATCGGTCTGTACGAATTGATGTTGAAACAGCTCTTTCATATAGAGGTTGAGCAGATGGCCGCCAACAATTTGCCGTTCGCTTTGTGGGGGATTTTGCCTTATCCAATCCGTAAACTCTAGTCCTTCCATGCGACTCAAGACAAGAATTTTACTTGTGCTAAACTCTGTAAAAACTTGAGGAACAAGGTACTCACTAGAGTGCATAAAATTTTGATGATATTTTTTTAAATTTTCAGCTTCCTGCAGGTAATCAGCCTCTAATTTAAGGACACGCTCAACCTCCGAAAACAAATCATCAAGATCGATAGATTTACCAAATAAAAAAAGAAGACTCCCCATCAGTTTTTTTAGAGTGCTTAGGTCAGATTCAATACTTTCGGCAATTTCAGGGTATTGAATTTTAATGACCACTTCTTGTCCATCAAGGGACGCACTGTAAACCTGACCAATGCTTGCAGCGGCTATCGGCTCTATAGATATATCTTTTAATCGAGAAAACTTCTCTTCACCCAGCTCTTGCTTCAGCTGGGCCATCATGATTTCTCCTGACATAGGAGGTGACTGAGACTGCAGTTTTTCTAAGACTTGTAATACCTCTGGAGGTAAGAGATCCTGGGCTTCGATCGTAAGCATCTGCACGGCCTTCATAGCCGCACCTTTGAGCTTGCCTACGTGACTGACAACAATGTCTGCTTGCTCCACCATGCTCTTTAAACGGGTTTCGGCCTGCCGATGTAACAAAGATTGCCCCTCTTTAAGAACTAACTTGGCCGCCATAGAAAAGAGAGAAGTTTTGCGATTTTTTGGAATGTGGCCGTCATTATTCCCCAATGGCACTCCCTATTTTATGTAATCACTGATCACAGCGCCAAATACAGTCGGGAAGCCAATAATGATGACACGCTTAACAGCGAGTTCGGGGTCGTGCAGGATGGGGAATTTATCAATAAGAGTTAACAGTAGCATGATGCTACTCACAGAGATTAGGTAGGTAGCCACCACTCTTTTGAAAAAAGCAACAACGTTGCCAGCAATTCGATATCGGTAAAAGTTAAAATAAATAAACATGGTGACTGTAATAATTGAAATCAACCCAAGAGCATATACATTTTTTGCCCTTAAGCTTTCGCTGAGATTCCAGACCTCTTCAGTAAAGCATAGCGGTGAAGCGATTAAAAAGGCTCCAACGAAAATTTGTAGAACGTCCCTAGGGGCAAGCTCCACCATAATGGGGTTCATCAGCTGGGATATGGGCTTTCCTGATTCATCAAAAAAAGTGACCACTTCTTTGAGGTATCCATTGATCCTTTTGATTTCAGTTTTTAAATTATCCATGCTGAGCCTCCCAAATTGGATCTGTACCTTGAGCTTGCCTGATTCTCATTGGAATCGCAACGGAGATTCCGTCTTAGAGGGCGGCTTCAATAGCCTTCAAAAACTGAGGGTCCTCAGGCTTCACTTTAGACTTGAATCTCTCAATGGACTTTCGATCTTTGCTAATTAAAAACTTCTCAAAATTCCAAGCGATTTCCCCATGGTCGGAACTTGCTTGTAAAAGGTCGGCAACGAAGGGGTGTTTTTTTGCACCTTTGACTACTATTTTTTCTGTAAGGGGAAAGCTTACGCCATAATTTAGTAAACAAAACTTTTTCACATCTTTGTTTTCTTCGGGAGTCTGCTCACCAAAATCATTACTGGGGATGCCAAGAACCATCAGTCCCTGTTTTTGATATTTTTGGTAAACTTGCTCGAGGCCTTTAAGTTGTGGGGTATAACCACAGCGGGTGGCGATGTTGACAAGCAGGAGAGGTTTTCCTTGATAACTTTTCCAGTCGATAGTTTTGTTGCCAATATCTTTAATTTCATTTTTAAATAAATCTGTTGCCAGCACTGTGCCTCCAAGACTCAAGCTCACAAAAAAGGTTAACAACCACTTCATATCATACCTCCACTGATCCCTTGAGCAGATTAACAAGCTCTCGAAAATTGTTCAAGACAACTTAAACAAATTTAGGGATTAGCCAGTAAATGCCTGCAATCATTATACATTTTATGGGGACTATTGGCCGTATTCGGGCATATGGTCATCCTCGTCAGGAATGACCAACATCCTTGGGTTGATGAGGCTGTACACGCAGGGCACAACAAAAAGAGTAAACAGCATACTTAAGGACACTCCGCCAATCACGGTAATCGCCATAGGAACCCGAGTTTCACTGCCCGGCCCTAAAGCCAAGGCTGGAGGAATGGCAGCGGCAATGGTGGCTAGTGAGGTCATTAATATTGGGCGTAGACGAATGGGGCAGGCTTCAAGCAAAGCTTCCTTAAGGTCCATCCCTTGCGTCCTTAGTTGGTTGGTAAACTCCACTAAAAGAATCGAGTTCTTTTTGACAATCCCCATGGTGAGCAAAAGGCCAATAAAGCTATAAACATTGAGACTCTGGCCACTCAACATGAGTGCTAGGAAAGAACCCGTCAGACCAAAGGGCACGGCCACAAATACAATCCAGGGGTCGATAAAAGAATTGAATTGTACGGCAAGAACCATGTAGGCAATAACCAAACCCAGTCCCATGATTAGCAAAATGTCAAAGAGGCGCTCTTTAGGGGTTTCCTCAAAGCGTAGAAAATATTTTTCAGGTAAAACAACTTTGGCAATTTTATTCACTTCATCGATAGCAGCCCCTAAAGCGATCCCCTTATTCAGGTTACTATCGACTCGCAGGCCTCGCATGCGGTTTTCCCGATAAATCTCCTGTGGGCCCTCAATGTTGACAACATCAACAACATTTTTCATGGGGATGAGTTCGCCACGATTGTTGCGAACATATATTTTGTTGATGTCCTCTGTTCGTTGACGATCTTGCTCTTCAAGCTGCACCCAAATGTCAAATCGTCTGGAGAAATCTGTGTATTGGCCGGCGACCACGCCACCAAAAGTCGCGTTGACCACGTCAGCGATCTCTCCGACTTCCACGCCCGAAGCAATGGCGCGATCGCGGTTGGGAGTAATATGAACTTCGGGCAAAGTGAGCACATCATCTGAACGCACACCCACCATCAACCCACTTTCTTCCATTTTCTTTTGCATGGTAAAGAAAAGCTCTTTGGCCTTTTCAGGATTGGGGCCATTGATTGTGAATTCGAGTGGACTGCCGCGACGGCCGCCAAAAGGCCCCCCAAAGCGGTCGCGAATAAAAATCTTCATCCCCTCAATGGATTGGGCGACTTTACGCAGATCATCGGCCACTTCAAATTGGCTTTGTTGGCGTTTATCCCGTTCTTTTAAAATAACGACTCCATTGCCGCGGTTACTTCGCCCCCCTTGTCCAAAGCCGCCGACGGCGAGGAAAGTTCTATCCACAGCAGGGTGTTGTCTGGCTTTCTCTTCAAATTCAATGACCTTTTTATTTGTGTATTGCAGCGAAGTTCCATCCGGCCCAAGGAATATTATGAATAAAACGCCGCGGTCCTGGCTGGGAGCAAACTCAGTTGGCATCCAACGAATAATAGATAAAGAGCCTGCAAAAAATAAAATAGAAGTAGACACCACAAGAATTCGGCGGTGCAGACACCAGGATAAAGTGACCTTATAGAAGTTGCGCAATCGGTCCATAAGGCTTTCAAAGCCCCTACCAAAAGCTGTTTTCCGTTTTTCAATATTTAGAAATTGAGAACAGCGCATAGGTGCGAGGGTCAGGGCCTCGACAGAACTGAGCATCACCGCAATAGCAATGGTGACTGCAAACTCAAAAAAGAATTTGCCTTCCATACCATCGAGAAAGGTGATCGGAATAAAAATTGCTACCAGCGCAGCTGTGGTTGCAATAACGGCAAAGGTGATTTCACGTGACCCTTTGAAGGCAGCATTCACTTTGTCCCAGCCCATTTGTCCATAGCGAACGATATTTTCCAGCATGATAATGGCGTCATCAACGACCACGCCGATAGCAAGTGCTAAGCCAAGCAAAGAGAAGTTGTTCAGGGTGAAGCCAAGCCAATTGATAAAAATAAAAGTACCAACAATGGCTGTTGGTATGGCGAGGAGCACATTCCATGTGGCCGATAAGGAGCCGAGGAATAGCCAGCACACTAGGGAGGTGAGTAAAGCTGACAAGAGCAGGGTAAAAATAAGTTCGTCTACGGACTCGCGGATAAATTGGGTGCGATCAAAATTCACACCCATCACCGTCCCTTCGGGCAGTTCTTTGTTAATTTCTTCGATACGCTCTTTGACTCGATCTGCTGTGGCTACAGCATTAACACCCCGTTGTTTTTGTACCGCAATCCCCATAGCCCGCTTGCCATTGAAACGAGAAATCCGGCGCAGGTTTTCAATTCCTTCATAGATATTGGCCACATCTTTGAGGCGAATGGGCACGTAGTTGGGGGTGCCTCCGCGTCGACTAATAACCATATTTTTAAACTCATTGAGTTGTGTGGCTTCACCCATGATGCGAATGGTTTTTTCATTGTCTTCAAATTCGAAGCGACCAGCCGGTAGCTCCTTGTGCTCGCGACTGATACTACTAATGATGTCTGTGGCAGTGAGTTGATATTGTTCCAGCTTGTCGGCATCAAGATCCACCCGTAGGTAGGGTTCATGATATCCAAAAGCTCGTGTTTCAGCGACACCTTCAACAGTAGAGATGCGATCGCGAATTTGGTCGCGGTAAAGGACCATGAGCTCTCGCGGCTTGAGCGTGTCGGTACGAATATTAATGTACATAATGGGTTCATCAGCCGCATTAGATTTAGTCACCACCGGTGGCTCTACGCTGTCGGGAAGCTGCCGCTGGGCTCGGCCTAATAAAGTTTGCACTTCTTGTAAGGCAAAATCGATATCTTTATCGATTTCAAACTCTAAAGAAATTTGCCCTGAGCCCCTTTGCGAGGTCGAAGTCATGCTGCGAATCCCTTGCATGGAAACCAAAACATTTTCCACTGGTTCAACCACATCTTTTTCAATGACGGCGGGCGTGGCCCCTTCGTAGCCATAATTTATTGAGATCACTGGAAAGTCGATATCGGGGTTATCATTGATTCCCATATTACGAAAAGAAAGAACTCCAAAGAAAATCAGACCAAACATGAGGGTCCACGCAAAAACAGGTCTTTGAATGGAAAAGCGGCTCAGGCTCATGGGTGAACCCCCGCTAAGGCTTGCAAGCGAATCCAAGCATATTTTGTTTGATAAAGCTGTTGGTCATAGGAGCGCTGGACGAGCAGAAAATCCTCAAGGATTCTTAATACGTCAAGAGTGCTGACTAAGCCGCGGTTCATTTCATTTAAATGCTGTTGATAGTTTCGTCGGGCCAGTTTAACAGCCGCTTCCATTTTTTTCACCACTTCGCGCTGTTTGAGGTATTCAAGCTTGCGCGCCTGAAAGTCGTTGCGTAGATTTCGTTTGAGGTCTCTGAGTTGAGCTTCAAGGCGGGCGGCTTCCAGGGCTTGGATCCGTTTTTCTGCAACATCATTGCCACCATTAAATAAATTCCATTTTGCATTGAGGGTAATATCCCATTTGGATTCTCGCAAAATCCCAGCGCGATCCAAATAAAAGTTAGCATTGGCATCTAGAGTCGGAAGGTAAGAGCCGCGAGCGGCACTGATTTCCTTTTTTGCATTGTCGACGAGAAGCTCATTGGCCTTTATTTGAGGCGTGCTCATCAAATCCTTTTCCCAGCGAACAGGCGGGTGAAGATCGTCAATAACAAAGGAATCTTTGAGTGGGCCAAGGGTTTCTAGGCCACTCAGGTTTTTTAAATTTTGTTCAGACTCGATCAGTTGACTTTCAATGCCCGCCCTCTCGGCTCGGATGCGGGCTAACTGAGATTCCGCTGCTAAAACATCGGTTGTGCGGCTGCGGCCGATTTGCGCTCGCTGTCTGAGGGTTTTCAACCGATCCTCTAATGTTTTCTCTTGTTCAAGGTATAGGTTTTTTCCATTTTGTAAACGTAAGGTTTGGAAAAACAGTTGGGCCAATTGCTCATAAAGAACCAGCTCTTCTTGAACTCGTTGTAGCTTTGCAATTTCAGGCAGCTTTTTGGCAATAGAGATTGCGTAGTATTCGGCTCCCCCTTTAAATAAAGCCTGATTGAGGGTAAGGGCCGCCGTATGTTGGTAACCTTCACCAAAGGCCCCAACTGGAGCTTGGTCTCTCCAAACATTTGATGATGAAGCAGATAGTGAGGGTAGTACTTGGGAGTAGGCTTTGCGCTTTTCTTGGTAGGCGATCTCTTCGGCAAACTTTTTATCGACAATACGGGCTGTGTTTTTTTTAGCCAATTCAAAAAGATCAACGAGGGTTGCCGCCTGCGCTGACCAGGCCATGAGAACCAACCAGAAAAGAATCATACCTCGTATCAACAAAAGCCCCCCTTAAGGCTAGCCTTTCGTTGTAACCCTGGACCTCGCAAAAGACAAGAAAGGACGAGCTTTTCTCATGACACCGGATATAGGAAGGGCCCTCGATCTCAGGTCTTCAAAATATCGAGAAAGCTGTCGATAATAAGTTCTATGCAGCGCAATTTTTATAATGATCTTAAACCTATTCGTAACTACCGGGATTTGACTAACCCTGAGGTCTACCAAAAAATTCCAGATAACTGGGTGGTTTTTATCGCCGACATTGTCGGATCGACGGTGGCCATCGAAAAGGGAAGGTATAAAGATGTTAATACCCTGGGAGCTGCCTGTGTCTCTTGTGTTCAAGAAGCCCTCAAAGGAATAGAGTTTCCATTTGTTTTTGGAGGCGATGGGGCCTCTTTAGTGGTGCCTCAAGAGTTTGAAGCCACGGCTGCAAGTGCTTTAGCTTTATTGCAAAATTTAGCGCAGACTCAATTTGCGTTGCAACTTAGGGTGGGCAAAGTTTCCATGGCGCAAATTGAAGAGCGAGGCTATTCTGTTGAGGTCGCCAAACTGAGCCTCAACGAAAAAAAGACTGTGGCCTTATTTAAAGGGGGAGGGTTGGCTGCCGCTGATCAATGGATCAAGGCAGCCCCTAAAACCTATCAAGTGGTTGCCAAGGATGGTAAAGTAGAATTGACTGGCCTGTCCTGTCGTTGGCAACCGATACAAAACCACAAAGGAAAAATATTAACAATCATTGTGCAGGCAAAGGACGCGCAAAGCGACTGGGTTTACCAAAAGGTCATAGACCGGCTGAGTATCATACTGGGTGGAAACATTTCTAACGGAAATCCGGTAGATGGGCACACCATGGCTTACAAAACTTTTTGGAGTTGCCTAAGAGATGAGTGGCGATACTTTACCCCCCACTGGGGTTGGAATTTAATTTCACGGGTCGTGGAGGTTCTGATGTCGGTAGCTATATTTAAGTTTAGAAGTCCTACCTATGGGGAATTGAATCGGATTCATTACGTGAAAAGTTTAAAAACACATAGCGACTATTGCAAGTTTGATGATTGCCTAAGGTTGGTTGTCGACTGTTCCTTAGAGCAACAGGCCGCTATATCCCAGTTTCTTGAGGATCTTTACAAAACTGACCTTGTTCGATTCGGTCTCCACGAGTCCGATGAAGCTTTGATGACCTGCTATGTTTCCCACACGGGTGATGGCGGACATATTCATTTTATTGATGGTGGTGATGGCGGTTATGCCATGGCTGCAAAGCAGTTAAAAGACCAAATCCAATTAGAGTCTCCTGCCAAAAAGGTTTCCTGATATATTTTAAAAAGAAACGGCGTCCCTTTTCGTCCTCCGCGACCATGATATCATCTTCAATTGTGGGGAGGCATCTGTGACAGCGACAAACAATCCTAAACTCATCATTCGACAGGCAAAAAAATCCGACGTCCAAGATATTCATCAATTGGTATCAAAAGTTTATAAAACCATGGATGCCTACCCCATTCCCAAACTGTTGGGTCAAATCTCCAATTTCCCTGAGGGTCATTTTGTAGCCATCCACAATAAAAAAATTGTTGGCTATTCAGCAAGTATTGTTCTCCCAGAAAAAGAGGTGTTAAGGGCTCACACCTGGAAACAGATCACCGGTGATGCCTACGGATCCACCCATGACCCGAATGGTGACTACCTCTATGGGTACGAAACTTGCGTGGACCCTGACATTCGCGGGAATCGCATTGGGCAAAGATTTTATTCTGAACGCAAAAAGCTGGTTCAATACTGGCGCCTAAAGGGCATTGTATTTGGTGGCCGAATACCACTTTTGCACGAACATATTGATAAGGTAAAGTCGGTTAAAAATTACATTAAAAAAGTGCAGAACAAAGAGATCAAAGACCCAGTTTTAGGCTTCCATCTGCGCATGGGATTTGAACCTATTGGAGTCCTTGAGGACTATATACCGACTGATAAAGAGTGTCTTGGCTATGCTGTTCATTTGCGCTGGAGAAACCCTCAATACCAGGCCATGCTCAACAAGCAAAAAAAGGAAGTTCTCAGACCAGACTCGGTGCGAGTGGTGTGCGTGCAATACAAGCAAAGGAGAATCAACTCCTTTAAAGAGCTGGAAACCATGGTCGAGTATTATGTGGATGTGACTGCCGACTATCGTGCAGACTTTGTAGTATTTCCAGAACTCTTTACTATGCAATTACTATCTATTAAAAATGAACAGGTTCCACCGGAAGTGGCTATTCAAACTATGACTAAGTATGCCGATCGATTACGAGAAATGTGGCGTCGATTGGCCCTAAAATATAATGTGAACATTATTGGCGGATCCCATCCCACCCTAGTTGGAAAAAGCTTAAGGAATGTCTCCTTTATTGCTTTACGAGACGGTTCTCTACATGAGCAAGAAAAAATTCACCCTACGCCCGATGAAAAATATTGGTGGAATATCGAAGGTGGAAACCAGGCCAATGCTATCGAAACAGACTGTGGTCCTATTGGTGTGCTCATTTGTTATGACAGTGAGTTTCCAGAGCTCACTCGCCATTTAGTCAATCAAGGAATTCGCTTTTTATTTGTTCCTTTTTTAACGGATAATCGCCAGGGGTATTGCCGAGTTCGCTATTGCTGCCAAGCACGCGCGGTAGAAAACCAAATTTATGTTGCTATGGCTGGCAATGTGGGAAATCTTCCACGGGTCGTCAATATGGATATTCAATACGCACAGAGTGCTATTTTAACCCCTTGTGATTTTCCTTTTGCTAAGGACGGCATTGCGGCCGAAACAACACCAAATGTGGAGATGGTCACTATTGCAGACTTACGCACGGATATTTTATTGGAAGCCAGAGCCAATGGGGCCGTTCGCAACCTTAAAGATCGCCGCCATGATCTGTATTCAGTGCAATGGCGGGGTCGTTAGGCAGAACACTTTTTTAAATCCAGCTTTTTAAACTGGCAAAAATACAAAGAAGAGAAAGGATCAAAAGTGGGATGAGCGTCATTTGCATTCCTAGGACCCGCCTTTTGAAATTCATCTTGCCAGCAACAAAAGCAAAATAATGAAAGAATCGTCCTAAAGTGAAAGTGGTGCCTAAGCCGTGCAATAGATAGGGTGAATACATTTGACTGGACTCAACTAAGTAAAGAAGCAGTAAGAGAAAAATGACATAGGATGCAAAGTTATTGTGGGCACTGACATACTGTATGATTTCGTTGTCTTTACCATAGCCCATGGAAATCTGGTGTTTTTTCCGAGCCTTGATCGTATCCATAGAAATTTTGAAATAGAAAAGGCCAAGAATGCCGGCGTATAACAGAGTGATCATGAGCCACCTCGCAAAAGTGCATGGAAAATAAGCAAATCATTGCAGAGAAAGAAAGTCTTTGCTTAGTCTCTGCTGGGTTGACTACCATGGAAGCCTGATGACTCACAAGGAGGAAGTATGAAAGCAAATGAAGGAACTATTGATCGAGTGGTGCGCGTGGTTGTTGGTTTGGGAGTGTTGTCACTAGCCTTTGTTGGACCGCAAACCCCAGTTGGATATATTGGGATTATTCCCCTCGCGACAGGGATTGTAGGGTTTTGCCCCTTATATAAGGTTTTTGGTTGGAATACCTGCGGGAGAAAGTGATGCGCTTCGGTTTGATCTTACCAGTCTTATTATTTTTTTTAGCGGCTTGCCAAACCCATGACCCTAGGGGCGTAGCCTCTGATGGTGAAACCATTCGCTATAAGGTGGCTGGAACTGAGCATATTGGTTTTATTGCCAGCGGGGCTAAGCCTGGAGAAAAAAAACCTGGAGTGATTATTGTCCATGAATGGTGGGGTTTGAATGACTACGCCAGGTCCCGAGCCAAGCAACTTGCAGACCTTGGTTATGTGGCCATGGCGGTGGATATGTATGGGGGTGGTAAGATAGCAACTCACCCGGGTGACGCCGGAGCTTTTTCTAAAAAAGCCATGAGTGATTTTCCGCTTGCTAAAAAACGTTTCGAAGAAGCTATGACTATATTAAAGGCTCGACCCGATGTGGATCCTGATAAGATCGTTGCCATCGGCTATTGTTTTGGTGGCGCTGTCGTTTTAAACATGGCCAGAGCGGGAGTGGATCTAGATTTGATTGCGTCCTTTCATGGTTCCTTGGCAAGTCCAATGAAGGCAAAACCTGGAGTGATCAAAGGAAAGGTTCTTGTTTTTAATGGAAAGGCTGACCCTTTTGTAAAGAAAGAAGACATTGCTGCATTTAAGAAAGAGATGAAGGTGGCTCATGTCAATTTTGAATTCTTCAACTACGAGGGTGCTAAGCACGCTTTTACAAACAAAGGCGCCGATGAATATGGGAAAAAATTTAAAATTCCATTAGCTTATAATCAAAAGGCCGACGCTGATTCTTGGAGCCAATTTATAAAGGCTTTGAAAACTCTTTAATTAGGAACTTCGATGCGAAACTGATCTTGGTATTGAGCCTTGATCTCTGAATGCAGTAAGCAGGTGACCCTTTCAAAAAACCGGTGGTTGGGGTCAACGCTGCTAAACTTGTTAAAGTTGACGACCTTTTCGGCGAGCTTCTCATTAAAATTTTGCAAACCGTCCCCGCGATCAACGGGGGCTGGAAATTCAGAAAAGGTAATTTGAGACTCATAATAGTATTGTAAATCAGTGACGGGAGTGAACTGTAATTTGTAAATCCGACCGTCTTGCTCTTGCAGGTTCAAGTGGTTAACAATCTCTAGGGGTGAAAATTGAAGAAGCATTTTAAAATAGTGGCGAGGTTTTTTAGCAATAAGCTCAAACTCACCCTTGTCATCCAGGTTTTGCAAAAAATCCCAAACCAGAGTGTCGTCTGGATTTTCGCCCTCGACAAAGATCTCTCCTTCCTGGGTCCACAAAGAACACTCAAGTTGTAAGAGATCATACTTAGTGGCAATAAGCTCACCAGTCTCAAGGCCTTGTAAATCCTTAGTGGGTTCCGCTGGGTCCACCACCTCGCCTCCGGTTTTATCGTCAGGTGCCGTGGGGGGATGGTTGGAGTCTGAAGAGGAGCAGGAAATGAATAAACCAAATGTGAAAATTAAAATAAAATATTTCACAGTCCCCCCTCTTTTTTAAATATTATTAAAGTGGGGGCAAAACTCAAGCCAGAAGCTCAATATCAGTGGCCTAAACCGCAGAAACAGCGGTTTTATAGTATAAAATGCTGCATTTCGTTGCGATGGGAGTCAATGACCGCGGCCTAAACCCCATGCTAGGTTTTTCATTCTTTTTAAGGGAGGCTTATGAGCAAGGACATTGTTTTGGTTACAGGTGCTACCCGGGGCCTCGGGCGTGCCACGGCTATAGAATTAGCAAGACAGGGTTATCAAGTGATCGCCACGGGTCGCAATAGCGATGATTTGGCAGAGCTGACCAGAGAAGGGCAGCAAGAGGGGCTTGAGATGGATAGCTACCCTTTAAATATTACCGATCCTAAACAAATTGAAATGGTTCAAAACTCAGTGAAAGAAAAATATGGTCGGCTGGATGCTCTGGTTAACAATGCTGGGATTATTATTGAATCCGACTATGATTTTCTCAGTCTTCCTCAATCCGTTTTGCTAGAGACATTACAAACCAATGCTTTTGCCCCTTTGCAAATGATCCAACAAATGGCGGGCCTATTGAAGAATAGTGAAAATCCACGAGTTGTGAATGTGAGTTCTGGAATGGGGGCTATTCACGAAATGGGCTCGGGTTATCCCGCTTATCGCATGTCAAAAACATTACTCAATGTCATTACCATCCTGACTCACAATGAGCTCAATCCCACTTATGGTATTCGTTCTTTAGCGGTTTGTCCTGGTTGGGTTCGTACCGACATGGGTGGAGCCGGTGCCGATCGCTCTTTAGAAGAGGGGATTGCAGGAATTGTATGGGCCGTTAGCACGGAGAAGAGTGGGCCAAGTGCTGGCTTTTTTCGTGATGGCAAACCCATCGAGTGGTAATCAATCGGGGTTGAGCCCTCTTTCTTTGAGGGCTTCGACTAAACGGTCTTTGGCGCGGCCTTCAATAGAAAGGCCATGACTCATGACCAAGTTGTCAAAATCCAGTTGTAAAATAAGGTCCATGGACTTTTTAAAAGCCTCTTTGTCTTTGATCGCTCCAGCAAAAAGTTTGCTAATGGCGAAGCGGCGATAGGTTCCAAAAAGGTTGAGAATGATCCAGGTGCCCACTCCTTTTGACTCCTGCATATTAAAACAAAGGTCAGTCACCAATAGAGTCCGAGACTTTTTGTGGCAGAAAACAGATTCGCGCACCATGGGCATACCAAGAACGGGGATGTGAGTAAGGTCCTCTTCATAGGGCCAAGGAGTTTGGGTAAAAAAGCCTTTCCACGGAATTTCAGGATAGGTTTTGTTGACCCCTTGCGGGCCCCAAATTTTTGCTTCAGGAAACAGGTTGTGAGTCTGTTCAATCCCAGCGCAATGAAATAAATTACTGGCGACGATATCTGAAACCGCGCTTAAGTTTTGCAGAGTCTTTTTTTTAAGAGTCGAGCCAGGCGAAAAAAAGATCTTTGCACCCTCCAACTGGACACAAACACTGCGAATAGGCAGCTTCATTAAAGGCATTTTACGTTCGCAATCAAGAAAGACTAGATCTTTAGAAAGGCTCATGGATCCCCCATTGATAGGATCATCTCCGCACTCAATAAAAATATCAAGAACGCATATTAATAAATTGTACGGGAACTTCTAATGAGGCCTTTTTAATGATGCCCATGCACTCTTGTAGACTATCAATACTTTTTGACGAGACTCTGACAATGTCATCCTGAATGGCGGGCTGAACTTTTAATTTGGAATCTTTGATCAATTTGACAATCTTTTTGGCGTTATCTTTATCGATCCCTGAAAGTATGGAAACGGGTTGTCGCCACATGTTGCCAGAGGCTTTGACTGGGTCCTCAAATTTTAGGGCGCGAATATCAATGCCGCGATGGTGAACCTTACCCTGAAGGATATCCTTGATGGCATTGAGCTTATAATCGTCATCAGCAAGGATAGTGATCGATTTTCTATCCCATTGGATCTCGCTCTTGCTTCCTTTAAAGTCGTAACGCGTTTGGATCTGTTTTCGCGCCTGATTAACGGCGTTGTCCACTTCTTGAATATCGACTTCTGAAACTATATCAAATGAGGCCATGCTCTATTTATATAGCGAATGGCCATAGAGTCAATGATCCGTTCCTACTCGTTTCTTAATTGGTTTGCAAAGCGTACCAGTCTTTGCATGGGCGTCAGTCCATCGGGTCCCACAATTTGTGCGGTGGCTCCTCGATGCAGAAAGTAGTCAAAAATCAACATGGACTGTCGTGCAGGGGTCATTTTGATCTGGGGCCAAGGAATTTCGCCTCCGGTAATAAGATGATCTATGTAAGTTAGATCCTCTTTTTTGCCGCGGGCAATAATATTGTTGGCGATGAGGTCTAAAATGCGAAAACCATTGGGAAGCTCATGGTTGATATTAGCAAAATGGGTTTCAACCAAATAAGTCACTTTGTTGTATTGATTGGTTTCTGCCGCAATGGTTAGAGCCGTTTTACCCTCAGCATTGGGGAACTCCACTCCCACCCTCCTGAGGATGATGCCTATATGTCGGATTTCGCCGATCAAAGTAGCGACATGCAAAATACTTTGTCCATGACTGTAATTTTTAGCGCTTAAGTTGTGGCGAAGCACTAACCAAATGAAGGTTTTAATATCACCATGAATGGCATCAAATAGGAGGTTGCCATCCCGGGCCCTTCGACTTTTAATGAGAGCGGGTTGCTGATTGGCGAGGGCTTTGAAATCCTTAAATTCCAAAAAGCGAGCTGCCATTTGCAGGACTGTCATCCCCTCATAAAAACTTGTCAGTCCAGGATAGGGGCCTTTTACAAACGGAGAGTAACTCGGATCAAATTGTCCTGTCAGTATGAGTTTGCGCGCCACTCTGGTTTGAACAAGGGTGGCTGATCCCTGAAAACCAATATCATATAAAATCAAAGTGAGAAGGTTGTGACGAATGCTACGCAGCTTTCCATCTGGGAGTTTTCGAGACTGCTTGGTCGTCAAAGGGATGTCTACATGTTCCTGCGATAGCATCTGTTCAACTTTTTCCCATTGATGAGATTCGGCAAGCTTTAAAATAGGGTGTCCAAATTTACGTTCCAATTCCTTTAAGCGAGGGGGGCGTTTTTTTTGTGGCGAAAAAATTCTTTCCACTATAGAGCTGGGGTGGGATCTAAAAATTTGTCGACACAGAGGATTGGCTTTAGCTGGGCTGGTATGGATCAACAAAAGCAACAGGGTGAGGGTAAAATACGCTAAAGGGTAGCCATGAGTTTTCATGGAAAAGGTTTATCACAAATCACTCATTTGGTTAGAGGTCTTGAATTTTTTATGCAGTTGGCGCTACTTCTTGCGGACGTCGATCAGCATTTCGTTGTGTCTAAAAAAGGGGAGGGTCCACGGGGGGTTATAGCCCGCAAACTGGGGTTGAGAGAGAATATCATAGTCGTTTTTACCCACCAGCCACTCTTCTAGCTCTTGCCCCATTTTTCTATTCTTTTCCTCGCTCCACCGACCCGAGTAGATGATGGCGGCCGTATAGTGGGACCCTCGCTCGACCAATTCAATGCGTTTATCATTGGGAATCGGCAAGCTTTGTAAATTGTAGCGAGAGGGCATACTAAAAGCCATGGTCCATTGCTGCCGATTCTGGCTAGGATTCATAACTACGGGGGCTGTCATAGCGATACTTTCCCCCTTTTGTTTTTGGACTACCGGCGCAGTCATAGGTATCGTTTCCTTGCTTTTGTTGTTCCCAAAAATGTAATCGGCAAGAATGCGAAAACCTTTGCTTTGGGCTTCATCAAAATTTCCGTCCACCGTGGTGCGGGCTACAATGTAGGGGGAGTAAAGGCGAATCTCTTTATTATCATCCTTGAGAACGACCTGATACTTTGGAATTTCTTCGCTGCGAATTCCAAATAGAGAGCATCCGGCCTGCAAAATTTGAATCAAAAGCGATGCCCCCACTAATGCCCTTTTCATACAACCTCCACGGCCACAGCCTAAACACTTAACAATATACATCTTTTAGGCTTAGCAGCAAAGTCTGAGAGCCGCCAAATCAAGGGGCCATTTGAGAGGGGAACCTCATATTGAAAGGCAATTGATTTTGAAAATGTGTTGATAAGGCAAATGAAAGAGAGATGAACCCAAAGGCGATTAAAAGCTGGATTTTTTTGACCTTTTGCTAAGAGAGCTCTATTTCCAAAGCATTCTTAATTGAGCGAGGAGAGGACAATTATGTCATTTTTGATTTCATTACTTTTTACTTTTTCAGCCCAAGCCCAGCTTCAGCCCATGAGTTTGCAGGAGGCACAAAGCATCCTAAGCCACCCTTCGGCAGAGGTGCAAAGTCATCTCGAGGTAGCGCCTGAAGTGTACACTTTCAAAAATAATAGTGGGATCGAGTCAGTTGATTATTCTGGCCAGGTCCTGCGCCAAACCCTGATCAGTGATTTCAAAGTGGTCGCGGCATCGATTCGACGAGGTGAGTTCGCCGGTCAGGAAGATCAGGCCTTTCAAACCCTCAATTCCTTTTACGATTACAAATCGGATGCTCTGAAGGTGAGTCCAAAGTCAGCCAATGGAGCGACTCCTCATCTCATCAAAGCAAAGGGTAAAAGCGGGCAAAGCATTCCTGTTTATGAGTATTACTACTTGGATATTCTTGAGGGTTCTAAAAACCTAAAAAGCAAAATCGCTGGGGTCGATAATCCTTTGCAGCAAGGCAAGCTTTTGGGGTGGGAAAGCCTCTCCTTGGCAGGAATTAACTTGGATCAAGACGGCGACGGTGCGCTGACTCCAGATGAGTTCATGGTCGGTATGATGAAGGTTGTCGCTAAAAATGCTGCGGGCAAAAGTTTTACCGTAGACAACGGTTTGGGTGGCGTTGAAGAGATCCTTGCAGCAAGTATGACTGAAGAAGGTGTCGATCTTGCAGAGTTGAGTCAAAAGTTCCTCAACGGTGCGGTGAGTTTCTCCCAGGCGGCGAGAGATTATCTGAGTGTAGATTTGGGACCAGGTAAGGGTTTATTGGCCGATAATACGGCACAAGCTGGTCAAGCCTATACCAACCTTCAGCATCATTGGGATGAGGCCTTTGGCTACTTTGGCGCAGCCAGAAATTATCTACAACTGGATGTCCAGCAAGTCAGCAAAGGTATCGCTGTGGATTCCTTTGATGAAGGCGAGTATATTGGTATGGATCAAGGTGATGGCGAAATTTCTCTGCAATCAGAGAAAAACTTTTCCGTCGCTGTCTATGCTGCCCAAAGAGATGCGGGTGCCGCTGGGCAGGACACGGCAATGTCAGTGAGTTTAATGGATGCTTTTTTAAAGGGGCGTCACCTTTTACAAACCCAGCCCCAGGACTATTTGACCTATGCCCAAGCTTTTTCAGTGATTGCGCTGAATGAGTGGGAAAAAGCCATGGCAGCAACAGCTATTCACTATATCAACGACTTAATTGCGGACCTTGAAAGCTATGGCACCCAAGAGTATCACTTTGAACGAGTCGCTAAGCACTTTGCAGAGATGAAAGGCTTTGCACTTGCCTTCCAATTTAATCCAAGCAGTGCGATCTCTCTGTCTGATTTTGAGCAGATTCACAACAAGTTGGGTGATCATCCTGTTCTACCAACGGAGACTGGTGTGCAAGCCTATATCAGTGGTCTCAAAGAGGCCCGTAAGATTCTTCAAGATCGTTTTGGTTTTTCAGATGTAACTGTAAAGGGGTGGTAATGAATCAGTTTTGGGCAACCCTTATTCTTGCGAGCCTCATGGCTTGCAGCAATTCAACTCAGCTCAGTGGTGACGACCAAAATCTCGCTGCCGCTGATGCCGCCGAGTTACAGGCCAATCTTGTGCAGTCGGTTACCGAACAAGTGGTAGCGCCGAAAGTTCAAGATTTGTCTGCGCAAACTAAGGACTTGCACAAAGCTATTCATCAGGCTTGCGAGGCTAAAGATCGATCGAGCCAAGATCTACAACAATTGTGGTTGCGGGCTATGAACACTTATCATTACCTAGAGGCGATTGCCTTTGGTCCGCTTTCGGATAATGGCGGTGAGCTCGCTACCCACATTTATTCTTGGCCTGATAAGAGCAGTGGGGCTGTGGTTGAGAGCCAAATTCGTAAATTTAATAAAAAGCCTGACACGTATAAGCTGGATGAAAATCGCATGGCCGGCAAGGGTTTAGATGCTCTTGAATATATTCTGTTCAAAATGCTTACCCCCGAAGATGTGTTATCACCTGACCATACCCTCTGTGGTTACAGTGTGCTCGTTGTTGATGACCTGTTGTTTAGAGTTTCTGATTTCATCGAGCAGTGGAATAAAGATCTAAACTATGTGCAAAGTCCGGTGGGCAAGGCTAACCTCAGACCCTACTTGGCAGAAATCACTCAGTCCCTATTCTTTTTTGATAAAGTTTTAAAAGATCGAAAACTGGCAGCACCTTTTGGTATATCAAATTCAACGGGCCTCATCTGTGAGGTGGGTGTTAATTGCCAATTGTATTTAGAGCATCCCTATTCTTTAACGGCTGAACAGGCTCTAAGGCAGAACATACAAGCTCTTTCTGATGTTATCAATGGCAAGGCTGGGGATCCTTTGGCTTTTGGTTATAGTGACTTTTTTAAAGGAATTAATATTGAAAAATCAGTGTATAGCCAGAGTGCGCAGCTAGGTTCTATGCTCTCTGATTTAGAAACTCTCCCGCGAGGGGAAGGCTTTGTGCAAAAAGTCAGTGAGTTTCGAGTCGACCAATGCAGTGACGGGGATCAGCTCTGCCGAGTTCACCGGGCGGTTTTTAAAGTGGATGAATGGTTGAAAAATGATTTTCTAAATGCACTGAATCGAGATCTGCCGGGGAATGTTCAGGGCGATAATGACTAAGTTCTTTTTAATAAAAAGATGGAGAGCCAGTATATTTTTATTGATACTGGCTTTTTCAATGGGGAGGGTAGCCACGGCCGATGACAGCTCAGTCATAGAAAGCTTTTCTGTGATTGGTCAAAAGGAAAGTTTACCCACAAAGCCAGGTTCTGCTCATATCCTATCAGAAGAAGAATTAAAAAATTTTGACTATGACGACATCACTCGCATTTTGCGTGGGGTGCCCGGAGTCAACATCCAAGAAGAGGATGGTTTTGGGTTAAGGCCCAATATTGGTTTTCGTGGTGTTCATCCTCATCGCAGCAAAAAAATCACTTTGATGGAAGATGGAGTTTTGGTTGCACCGGCACCCTATGCGGCACCGGCAGCCTATTACTTTCCTCCCATGGATAAAATATCTTCCATAGAGGTTTTTAAAGGTGTGCCTTCCACTCGCTTTGGTCCTAATTCGATTGGCGGCGCCCTGAATATGCTTTCTAAGGTGTCTGATCCGGGCCTGCACACAGAGTTGGCCGCGGGATCCTTTGGCTATAATAAGTATAATTTAGGATTGGGAATTCATAAATATGGAGATCTGACTCTATTGTTTGGCCGCACCACCCATGATGGATTTAAAACCCTTCCCAACAATAAGCCCACCGGCTTTGAGAGGGACTTTGCCCATATACGGTGGGATAAGTATTTTGGGTATTTAAATCAAAATTTAACCTTAAAATTTGGCTGGGCCGATGAAAAGTCCCATGAAACCTATCTGGGTCTCAGTGAATCCGATTTTCAAAAAAATCCCTATAAGCGATATTCTTCGAGTCAGCAAGATTTGATGAAATGGCAACAGCGTCAGTATATGATCAGCCATGCCATGACTCCGGTGGATGATCTAAGAATTCGCACGACGATTTATCACCAAGATTTTGATAGAAGTTGGAACAAATTTAATGGGTTTTATGACGACACTGTCGATCCAGCTTTGGTTTTGCGAAATCCAAATGCAGCATCTTTCAACCAATTTTATCGAGTGATGAATGGCCAATCTGATTCCATTGATCCCGCCGACCGAGATAAGCTTCGTATAACTGATAATGGGCGCAGCTTCTTTTCTCAGGGGGCGCAATTAAAGTTGGATTATGAGTTGAATCGCGCCACTTGGCAGCACTTGTTCAGCCTGACCTACCGATTTCATCGGGATCAAATTGATCGCAACCATGTCTCCCAGTTTTTTGCCATGCAGTCTGAAGAGTTGGTCGCGACGAGTCTTCCCTATAAGGTGGAGAAGGAGAACACCAGTGATGCAGAAGCTCATACTGCGACCCTTGGGTACGAGGCCACCTGGAATGACTTATTCATTCAGTCCGCATTGCGAATGGAAGAGATTCGTTACCGTGAAAAGGATAAGCTCACATCAATAACAACAAAAGGGAGTGACTCAATTTTTGCTCCGGGACTTGGGTTTTTCTATCAAGCCTTCCAAAATGGAGGCCTTCTGCTCGGAGCTCATAAGGGATTCACACCAGTGGGGCCTGGGCAAAATTCTGATGTGCAACCCGAAGAGGCTATCAACTATGAGTTTGGCTTTCGGCATACAGGGAGTTTTGGTTTTGAGCTTATTGGCTTTTATAGTGACTACAAAAATATTTTGGGGACATGCACCCAGTCCTCAGGTTGTCCCATTGCCACCCTTGATCAGCGAGTCAATGGTGGGCAGGCGGAAATTTTAGGTGCAGAACTCCTCTTTTCCAAAGATTTGGTATGGAACCAATTTCATTTTCCGCTTCGTTTTAATGCGACCTACACTCAGGCTCATTTTCAAAGCCAATTTGCTACCACTCTTAGTGAATGGGTGGGTGGGGCTATAAACTCTGCCGACAAAATAGTGCAGGCAGGAGATCCAGTCCCTTATATTCCAGATTTGCAGTCGAATCTCACCTTGGGTGTAACAAGGAAGAAGTGGAAAAGCTTCATCACCTACAACTATTTGGGTAAAATGTCCGATCAAGCGGTGTCAGCAGGGAGAAAAATCATTCCCTCGCGTTCGATCATCGATTTTTCACTCCATTATCAATGGAAAGCAAACTTTGAACTATTCTTTCGTGCCGATAATCTGACTGATGAAAAGTATATAGTTTCCTTGAGGCCAACGGGTTTGCGTCCTGGTAAGCCACAAACCTTTG
>JAGQZY010000020.1 GCA_020435205.1 Bdellovibrionales bacterium
AAACCTTTGTCATTGGTATTCGCAATGACTTTTTTTGAAAAACTATATGCTCCCTTTTTTATTTTTTTCGAGTCCGATAAAAGATTGTTTTGGCTCTATCTACTTTCGTCCTTGGTTATTGGTCTGGTTGCACTCTACCTTAGGGAAAAAAGTTGGAAAAAAAGCTTTCAAAAGTTCTTTAATAAAAAGTTTTTGTTTCATTCATCCCATCGACTTGATTTGAGTCTTTTTATTTTTAATATTTTCTTAAAAATGGGAGTTTTCGCTTTGGTCACATTCACTGCTGCCAGTGTCTCCTTAAAAATAAACCAGTGGCTTAATGACTTCTTTCCCAGCTATCAGCCTCTAGCTATGGGTTATCAACAGGTGTTATTTGCCTACACCCTTACTAGTTTTATCATCCTCGACTTCTCAAGATTTTTTCAGCACTATATTTTTCATAAAGTTCCCTTTCTTTGGGAGTTTCATAAAGTGCATCATACTGCTCGTGTTCTTAGCCCCTTGACCCTCTTTCGCACCCATCCGCTGGAAAGCTTGGTTGCATCTTTTCGTCGAATTTTAGTTTTAGGTTTTCTTGCAGGTCTTTTTACATTCCTAACTCGGTCAATGATAGGGGTCTACGCCATATTAGGCGTCAATGCCTTTGATTTTTTATTTAATTTAGCAGGCTCAAATTTGCGCCACTCACACATTTGGCTTTCTTTTGGTCCGTTTAATTATTTATTTATAAGTCCTGCTCAACATCAAATTCACCATAGTCGAGATCAAAAATACTACGATACTAATTTGGGTATCGTGTTTTCTGTTTGGGATCAGATATTTGGCACGTTTTATCATCCAAAGAAAAAAGAATTTATTAGTTTTGGAGTGCGCGGGGAGGAGCATGCCAATCTTAAGGATGCGTTGGTCAAACCCTTTAGATCTTGGTTCACCTAAGTTTTTTGTCGATCGACATGGCCTTTGTCTTCTAAATATCGAATGAAAAGATTGATAAACCCAAGCAGGAGCCCGCTCATCTTTTGTATCCACGGTGAATCAGAGTTATTGGCTCGACTTAAAAAGACGATCAAGCGTCTCATTTTCGATGAATACGAAGGGTTTAGGACAATAGCTTTGCGAGAGTCTCCCTGCAGACTCAAGCGAGAAACGACTCGGCCAAGGGGCTGCAGGTTGCGTCCTAGTTTTTTATCATCCCACTTTTCGCAGTCGCCTTTTGTTAGGCCTTCACCAATATAACGGTGGACCAAGAGTTCTGACTCATTGCCGTCATTCTTTAAAACAACAAGGTCGCCAGGGGTAAACTTTTCGCAGGATTCCCAAACAAGTACGTCATTGCTGCGCAAGTAGGGCGCCATAGACTCGCTTTGTACGCAAATGACTTTCATTGGGTTATGGGCTTGTCTTTCCATCGTTCCTCATTAAAAGCTAGATGTGGATCTAGGCTAAGGGCTAGCCGTAGTCACGCCTTGTTTTGCCACATTCCTGTCAATATAATAGCAATGGAAAATTCAATGACAAGGTGAAAAGTCATTCTCGGCAAGGGATAGGAGTCCAATGTCTCTGGAGTTTTTAGCGGTTAGCCATTTTTTTGAATCGGGACAAATGATTTTACAAGACGTAAACTTCAAAATGGAAAGAGGTGACCTCGTCAAAATTGGCGGCAGCAATGGTGCTGGTAAAACAACTTTTCTGCGCATAGCCTCCTCCCATTTGCAACCGCGACAGGGTTTAGTAAATATCGATGGATTGAGCTTTCAAAAATCTCCAGACCTCTATAGGGACAAGATTAGCTGGCTGCATTCGGGTGGAGATGGTTTTTTTCCTAGACTCACTGGCGAGGAAAACCTTCGTCTTTTTTTTCATTACCGATCGCCACAGATGGATTTAAAAGAGCTCATCCGTCAATGGGAACTTCTTCCCGTCTTTAAAAAAACTTTAAAGACTCAATTGTATTTGTGTTCATCGGGTATGAAACAAATTTTATCATTATTCCGAAGTTTAGAGACCCCTTCGGATTGGATTTTATTGGACGAACCTTGTCGCTCCCTTGATGCCGAAGCTGTTGCCTTTGTTGAAGAGAGGCTGCACAAAGCTTTGCCAAGTCGAGGGCTTTTGATTGTTAGCCATTCAAAAGATTTTGCAAAAAATATTGTTACTAGGGAATATAGGATTGCCGATACCAAATTTTTTTAGTGTCCTATTTATTTTTTTAAAAAGAGAGTGGCGAACTCTCTATCCAAGCTCCTGGGCCCTTGTTAGTCTGCCCTTTGCAGAGCTATTTACCCTAACTATCTATTGGTTTACTGCCAAGGCGCTGTCTCCAAAACTTGAGTTTCAGCATGCCATTGGCTCTGACTATTTTCAGTACATTGTTGTCGGGGAGCTGACTCTTTTGATTCCTGCCGCATTTTTATATGGTTACTCAAAAATAGCACGAGAGCTGATAGCAACAAGAGGTATCGACTATTTAGCAGTTCAGCCCTTCTCAAAAGTTCGGTTTCTTGTTGAAATGGGCATCGCCATGGCGCTTATGCGCCTTGTGAACATGGCATTCACCCTTCTTTTGCTCATTATTTTCTTTTCAACGGCTCTACCTCCCTTGGCACTCACCAAAATGATCCTGCTTGTTCTTTCTAGTCTTCCTTCTTTTTTTGGACTTGGTTTGATGGCCATCAGCCTAATCTTAGTGAGCGGCCGTGGGGAAAGGCTTGTCGTTATGGTTTCCAATGCCTCCTACGTGTTGGCAGGCGTATATTTTCCAACCCAAGTCTTCCCTTCTCAGCTGGAACGGATCTTAAATATCGTTTCTCCCTTTAATTTACTTCTCAATAGTGTTCGTAAGGCATTTTTGAACCCTGGTGAGCAAAACCTCCTAGCCGATATGGGAGAGCTCTTTTTGGGGGGCTTAGTTTCCTTTGCTCTCGGATGGGCAGCCCTGCGGGTCGCTTTTGCCCGATTTCACCGACGGCAGCGCCCCTTAATTTAATCTAAAGTATTGATTATAGTATAAGTTTTTCATAACTCCCGCTTGACCAAATCCTTATTTGACCCCATGGTTTGCCTCGCCTAAAAAGTGAGCACCAAAAGGAGAGGGGATTATGAAATTTTTGAGTCTTATTTTTAGTTTTATTTTCGTTGGCCACAACGCCTTTGCTGCCTACAGTGTGCAAAAGTGTGAAGAGAAGGCCTATAACTTTGTCACTGAGTTGGAAGAAGCTTTGGCCAAGGCTCAAGACCCTCCCATCGTAGGGGATTTGGTAACGCCGGCCTTTTTGAAGAGTGAATGGATAAAATTTGATGGCGACGCCATGACTTTTACTTTTGAAATTCCTCATCAAAGCATTAAAAATCAAGCCTGGGCCCACAAATATCATGTGACCTCCGAGAACAATAGCTGCCGTATTCTCTCCTATGAATTTAATGGAGCGACTGACGCAGTCACTTGTGTGAATCGCCATGTGGCAGAAAAGAACCTTAAAGATTATTTAGCACCACTAACAGGACAAGTTCCTGTGGACGATTTTCCTTGGCTTGATGAAGATGATGAATCATCAATCCTTTCTCTTAGTAAAATTGTCGAGGCCGCCTACAGCCTTCAGTACAACTCGACAACAGAGAGTTATATGACAGGGGTGGTGTTCACTCAGGAATGTGCCTCAGCCGCCGAATGCTGGGGAAAATACGAAGTGAAATGTGATGGCACTGTGGAAGCCTGGTGGGAAGGCGAAGAATAAGCCCAAACCCTGTTGGCTAATTTGTAGTCAGTAAACTCTACAGGTCTTCTCAAAATCGAAGGGGGCTCTCGGGAGAGCTCCAAAAAGTTCTAATAAAATTTGCTATTTAACGCGCCATGCTATATATCATGCTTTCAACCCTGTTGGAGGTTTTGCCGATGATAAGAGCCATGGTTTCTCTTTGTTTTTTAATGATTTCCTTGCAAGCTCACGCCGTCGCATTTTGCGAATTGAAGTGGCCCATGGCTTCGGGAAAAACAAAAGTTCGTAGAATTCGAGTTACAGAGGCTGTGGATATTTATGCCTTTCCTGACGGAAAAGCATCGGCTGATGAAGGTGCTGTGACCAATTATGTGAATGCTCATCGGAAACCTGGTAAAGTCTATGACTACTCCGAAGAGGGAATTAAAAATATTATGGAAGCTCTTGATGGAACACTCATTTTTACTGTTGTTGTTGACGAGAGCGGGAAAAATTTATTGTCCACAGAGCTCTACCGCTACGATCGAGTAAAGTCACCACAGAGCGGGGCCATACCCTTGCGCCTTAGAGTGAATCATGACAATCGTAAAAGACTGTCTATTATCCATTCTCAGACAGGGGCTAAGTTATTTTGCGTCGCTGAGTAAAAAATATTAAGGACGGGCTCGGTTGAGCTCGTCCACTTGTTCATTTAATGTCCAGAGATCATAGAGCCAACCAATGCCAAAGAGTCCGGCGGTCAATAAATACAGTATGCCGGTCAATATTTTGCCCATATATATGCGATGAACCCCAAAGACTCCTAAAAAGACAAGGAGTGCCCAGGTGACCGTGTAATCATATGGGCCTTCTTTGTAACGAGCATCAGCTTGGCGATCCATTCCGGGAATTAAAAATAAGTCGACAAACCAACCAACAAACAAGAGCCCAAGTGTGAAGAAATAAATAGTTCCTGAGATTTTTTTACCGTAATAAAATCGGTGGCATCCCATAAAACCAAAAATCCAAAGAATGTATCCGATAGCAACGCTGTGAGTGTTATTTGCGGGTGTTGTCATTGTGGCAAAAGTCCCAAGGAAGGCCTTAAGAGTCAACGCTGACTGGTCCAAATTTGACTCCCCGCTGCAGTCGGACAGGCCATTTCACTGTTACTTTTAGATGGTTCCGTTATAAGGTTTAAAAAACAGAAATAAAACGTACAAGGAGCCCTTCTATGAAAGCCAAGGCTATTCTATTTCCCTTAGTTCTCGCCTTTTTGATGACCTCTTGCGCCTCTGCCCTCAAAAAGCAATGTGAAAAAACCAACTGGTTTGAGTACGGTAAGGGTGTAGCCCTTAAGGGAAAGCGATTGAACAGTGATAATTTTATTCCCTCCTGTGAAAAAGAAGAGGTTCCCGTTGATCACGGTCAGGTCGACTTGGGATTTAAAGCGGGATTGACTCAGTACTGCTCCGAAGAGGGGGCTTACCAAACTGGCCGCAAAGGTCAGAGATTTACAGCCGATTTTTGTGGGGAAAAACTAAAAACCTTGAAGGCCCGTTACCAAAAAGGTTTAACCGATTTTTGCAGCCAGGATGGGTATAAAGCTGGATCAGAGGGATATGTCTATGAAAGCATTTGCCCTAAAAATTTAGAAAAGGGCTTCTTAAAAGAATATCGCAAAGGACGTATCGTTTTACTTGAAGGTAAAATTGATAGTAATGAAAGTGAGATCAATCGCTTACAATCTGAAATTCACAGCTGGGAGGCCGACATGCGCCAGAAAAGTCATGAGATTGTTCGTCTCTCTCATTCTAACCGCCAGTTGAGAACAACTCGTCGCTATGATCCTGATACGAAAACCTACGTAGAAGAAACCACCAGTGGTGAATCCGATGACGTCAAAAGAAAAATCGAGGATCTAGAGAGAGATCAAAACTACACTCGCAGTCGTATTGACTCTCACCGCCGCAAAATTGGTGAGCTCCAAAATACAAATCGCAGCTTGAAAGCAGAGATCAGAACTCTGCGCTATGCTCCGGCCACTTAATTTTTTCGCGCAAAAAATCGTCTTAAGTATGTGGTGCCCATGGCTATGGGTACCAACAAAAGCAAGGGTCCATAGTGGGCAATTATGGAATGCATGGGGCTATACATGCACGATAGATGCATGAGTAAAGCGGGTACAAGGCCAGCACTTAGACCCATCATTGAATACTTCCATCCAGAAATATTAAAATCTATTTTACGAGTGACAAATTGAAAACTAAGGATGCCTATGAGGCCGTAGAGTAGGACCTCTTCTAGGCAGTAGGGACGAGCGCCTAAGCGTCCATGGTCAGGGGAGTCCAAATAAAAACTAGAAAGAACAGAAAGTGCAAGTCCGGCCCCCAAGAGCCAGCCCATTACCTTTTGCCGCAGGGTCATTTGAGTACCAGGAATAAAGAATTGAAAGATCCAATAAGCAGAGTAAGCGCAAAATGAAAACCCAAGAATAATTTCGAGAGTGAAGCGAGGGTACTGAATAAGATCATGGGCAAAATGAGGGCGGAAATTTTGAAAGTACAGCATAGCCATTGCATTCAAAACAATGGCAAGAAGAACCCATAATAGAGTCTCGCGACCCGGGCGCCAGGGTTGCTGGGGTTTTAAGTCTTTAGCTAGGTTTTCTAAAAAAGCTTTTTTATCCATCATTTCCATTCAATATCAAATCGGTGTTTAACAACCTTTCTTAACTCTAAATAGCCCCTAGATATCCTCTTCCTCAGGGCCGGTTCTGTAATGCCTTCCTTTTTTGCCGCCTCCTCATAGCTGAGGCCTTCCAGCTGGGTCAGCACTAGGGCTCGCTCCAGTTTATCAGGGAGGGCCTGTAATAAGGTCCTAACATCCTGAGCGGAGGGCTCCGTAGAGGAATTCGTGGAAAGCTCCTCATTTGTGACAAGATCATCAAGACTTTGTTCGTTTCTTTTGGAGCGGGTCCTGAAGTAATCGGCAGCTTTATAGCGAATAATGGCTGATATCCAGGGTTTAAGCGGCCGATCTTTTTGAAAAGTCGACAGGTTTTTATGAATTCCGATCAAGCACTCTTGGGTCAGATCCTCGCTGTCCGCCATTCCCCCCAGTTTGGAGCGCACAACAGACTGAATATATGGATAGAGGAGCTCAAGCAGCTCAGCATAGGCCTGCTGGTCTCCCCCTTGCGCTTTCGCGATCAAATCCTTGAGCTTATCCTCTAAGTCATCGAAAATACTAATAAAAAAATCCTGTCACAAAGTCTTATTCACAACGAATTCCCCTGTGTAGACTCAAACAAAGAGGTGATTCTTGCAGCAAAAATTATCATATAAGAATTGGCTTGGGAATCTTGGCTTAGGAGTTTTTCTCATCTTGTGCGCGGTACCGTCCCTGGCCGACACGGCCTGGAAAAGTTCAGTGGAGAAGGTCCATCTGTTAGAGCTTTATTCCACTCAAAGTTGTAGTAGTTGCCCTCCAGCTCAAAATTGGGTCTCTACTTTAAAAAAGGAAAAGAATCTGTGGAAGACATTCATTCCTGTGGTTTTCCATGTGGATTACTGGGATTACCTGGGCTGGAAGGATCCTTTTTCAAAACCTCAATTTACCAATCGACAAAGACACTATGCTAAAGAGCTTCAATCCAAAACTTATACACCCATGTTTATTTTAGATGGTGAGGAATCTCGTCAACGATCCAAGAGCCCTTTACAATCGAATGGGGAGAAGGTCGGTGTGCTGCAAGCCAAGTCAATGGGTGACCAATATGAAATTCAATTTACACCCTATTCGAAAACCGAAAAATCACTGACCCTGCGGTACGCTGTGCTTGGCAGTGATATCAAGACTGACGTCAAGGCTGGGGAGAATAGTGGCATGCAGTTGCATCATGATTTTCTCACTCTCGAATTGGGCAAAGAAAGTCTAGTTCGCAAAGGAACCGCGTATTCAGGAAAAGTAAAAATTAATTTTGATAAAAATAAATCACCTCGGCAAGCCCTGGTTTTTTGGGTCACTCCTCAGAACAGTTTAAAGCCAATCCAAGCTGTTGGTGGATATTTATAGGAGAGTAAAATGAGAAAAATAATTTTAGTTCTAATTTTCGGAATGTTTTGGTCAGGTTCCACTTTTGCTAAAGAAAAGGCCACCTTTGCTGGTGGTTGCTTTTGGTGTATGGAGCCTCCCTTTGAAAAATTAGCGGGAGTCGAGTCAGTGATATCTGGCTATATGGGTGGACACGTCGCCCGTCCAAAATATCATCAGGTTTCTAGCGGTACTACAGGACACAGAGAAGTCGTTCAGATTACCTTCGACCCGCAAGTGATTAGCTACGAAGATCTCTTGCAAGTTTTTTGGCGGCAAGTGGATCCTACTGACTCGGAAGGCCAATTTGTTGACCGTGGATTTCAATACACAACGGCGATTTTTTATCACAATCCTGAGCAAAAAAGAGTGGCAGAGGCATCAAAACAGAAAATGGATCAAAGCAAGAGGTTTAAGAAGCCTATATACACTCCGGTGATTGAAGCGAAAGAGTTCTACGCCGCGGAAGATTATCACCAGGACTATTATAAAAAGAATCCTATTCGCTACAAGTATTATCGTTACCGCTCAGGCCGTGATCAGTACATCGATAAAATTTGGGGAAAGGAGCGAGACTATAAGCCTCAACACAGAAAGATGGCTGGTGATCAAGAGGAAATAAAATATAAAAAGCCTAGCTCAGAGGAAATTAAAAAGAAGCTCAATCCCTTGCAGTTTAAAGTCACTCAAAAAAATGGAACGGAAAGTCCCTTTAAAAACGAATATTGGGATAACAAAAAAGCGGGTATTTATGTGGATATTGTTTCTGGTGAGCCCCTCTTTAGTTCTCTGGACAAATTTGACTCTGGCACAGGATGGCCTTCCTTTACTAAGCCATTGGTTAAAGATCATATTGTTGAAAAAGACGACAAAAGTTTGTTTTTTTCAAGGACGGAAGTCCGTTCAAAGTATGGAGATTCTCATTTAGGCCATGTTTTTGATGATGGCCCGAAGCCCACGGGGCTGCGCTATTGTATTAACTCTGCTTCGTTAAAATTTATCCCCGTGGAAAAATTAGCCAGCGAAGGCTATAGCGAATATTCCAAACTATTTGCTGAGCACTCTGCCCCAGAAAAAATGAAAAAAGAAAAATAATTGTCACAAATTGAGATCCTCCTCGAATGACTGAATGAGCTCATTAACAAAGAGGAGGATATAATGAAAATCTTGTTTGCAACTCTCAGTGTTTTATTAGCGGCTAGCGTGAGTCATGCTACCAATCTATCAACCTATAAAGTCACGGTGGTGAATTTGACAAAAGGTCAGCCACTGACACCAGCTTTTGTGGCCGTCCATGCTCCTGGCTATAGCCTCTATGAGCTGGGCACAGAGGCCTCAGCCGGATTGCAGCTTCAAGCTAAAGATGGGGACGTGAGTGTATTAAAGGAAGAGGCATCGATGAATCCTGCGGTGAAAGTCACAACCGTCGGTTCTGGGGTCATTATGCCTGGCCAAAGTGACGAATTGACTTTCAGCTCGCAAAGCCGTCGTTTGATTTCTATCAGCAGTATGCTGGCTCGTACCAATGATGCCTTTGTTGGTATTAAAAATGTCATGTTGCCTCAACAAAAGGGTCAGAAGCTAAGCATGTTGTTAAGAGTTTATGACGCTGGTGCCGAGGCCAATACAGAGTCTTGTGCCCACATCCCTGCGCCACCATGCAACAGTCATAACGCTAACACCCAGGATAATGAGGGTTTTGTAACTGCTCACCCAGGAATCCAGAATATTGGTGATCTTGAGCCCCTTCGCGATGCCTTCGGTGGGATCGGCGCCAAAGTTGTTATTGAGAAACTATAATACCTTCCTGTGAAGGAATTGTTGACCACTGTCCAGGGCCGTCCGGCCCTGGACTCTTAATTTGTTATCCTTCTTGAGTTTTGCTTCGACTGGGGCTAGTCTTTTCATGTTCCCAGGAGACAGCAGATGAATTTTCTAGTAATCCTTTTGTTCTTAGTCAGTAGTCAAGCCCATGCTGATCGCGGCCTTGAAATAATGAAAAAAGCTGAAGAGTTTAACAATGGCTTTGTTGGTGAGTCTTCAACTATGGAAATGGTTCTCGTTAACGCCCATGGTGATAAGGTGGAGCGAAAAATGAATTCCAAAGTTCAAGAGGTTTCCGATGATGGTGATAAATCGATCATCACTTTCTTATGGCCGGCTGATGTTAAGGGAACAAAAATGCTCACCTGGTCCCACAAGACCGAAAATGACGATCAATGGCTCTACCTTCCCGCCCTCAAGCGGGTCAAAAGGATCACCTCTACTAACAAGACAGGCTCTTTTATGGGCAGTGAGTTCTCCTATGAGGATTTGGGAAGTCAAGAGGTTGAGAAGTATACATATACTTTCAAGGGTGAAAAGGACATCAAGGGCCGGAAGGCTTGGGTCATTGAAAGAAAGTCTACGGATAAAAACTCTGGTTATGGAAAGCAGGTGGTTCACCTGGACAAGGAATACCAGAACCCTCTGCAGATTGGATACTTTGATAGAAAAATGGAGCTGCTTAAAGTGGCGGAATTCTCCAATTACAAAAAATATGGAAAATATTGGCGGGCCTCTAAAATTGAAATGAAGAATGTTCAGACCAAAAAGAAATCCATCCTTGAATGGAAAAATCGAAAACTGAATCAAAAATTTTCCGATGCGGATTTTAATCAAAACCGTTTAAAGATGTAGTTTATAAAATGGGATTGTCCTCTTTGCGTCGTTGCCTACTCGGGTTTTTTATTTTTGGGTTTTCGCCCTTCATTTTTGCGAAATCGAACCTGCAAAGCCGGGGAGAGCTACGCATGGAATCGAGGGTGTTTGCGGATGACCATAACGATCAAACTCAGGACTTTGGTTACGGTTTGGCTGGTCGCTTAGAGTTGGACGATTCTCTAGATGATATGCAAAGTCGTATGCAAGTTTTTGCAAGGGTCGACAAAGAAGATCCTCATCGCCAGCGCTTAAATATTGAGGAACTTTATGGCCAGTGGAACCATGGGAACCTTTCCCTTTTTGCTGGCTTTAAAACCATCAACTGGAGCACGGCAGAAGCCTTTCATCCGACGGACGTTATCAATAGTCGCAATTTTGATGGTCCTTTTGAAAATGCTGAAAAAGTAGGGGAGTTGATGGCCGGGTTTCAATATGTGTCGAACAGCCTCAATTTCACAGCCTTTTACATGCCCTTGTTGCAAAAGCCCCAGTTGCCGACCAGCAATAATAGACTTAGCTTTAGTCCCCAAGGCTTTGCCGTTGGCGCTCCCACCTTTGTAGGAAATGATGGCGAAGTTTTAAAATCCGGTGACCTTGTTCAGCAATGGGCGACGCGTGTGCAAGCGGTTCTTGGTGATTGGGAATTTAACTTTTATTGGGTTCATCACTTTGATCGGACCGATTTTCGTGGAGTGTTTGATTTCAACCGAGGCCTTTTTGTTCCTGTTCTTAACCCAGTTGATCATTATGCATTTGCTTTTCAATATGTTGTTGGTTCTTTGATCCTAAAGTCTGAAAATGTGTTTCGAGACTTTAATGAGCAAATTACCATTGCGGATTTTGCTAATAGTATTCGCCGCGATGATTATTTTATGAGTTCTTTGGCCTTAGAGTATTTGATTGGCCATAGAAGTGGATCTGAAAGTACGGTAGTGATGGAGTTTCAGGAAGTTTATGGAGTCGACGATTCTGTGCGCTACACGATCAATCCATTTCAGAGAGATCTCTTGCTAGGCCTTCGACATGCTTACAACGACATAAAAGGTAAAGAATTTTTTATTGGTATTATTGGTGATCTAGAGCGAAGCCGCGAAATTTTGCTTACGTCCAATTATTCACAACGTCTCAGTGATGTCTGGAAAGTTAAATTAAGTGGTCGTTATATTGATGCTCAACCCACAGGACCTCTTGATCTATCAGGAATGCGCCCACTCAACAACGACCATCAATTTGAAATTCATGTAAGCCGATTCTTTTGAGGAGGGGAGCTTGGCAAATAAACTAAATCGGAGTCAAAAGTTTGGTCAATGGATTGTCAATAAACCGTGGATGGCTCTTGGCATAGGTCTATTGATGCTTGTGAGTTTGGGTGTTGGCTTAGGTCGATTGACCCAAGATTTTAGTTATCGAGTTTGGTTTCCGGAAGACAACCCTCATTTACAAGCCTTTGATGCTTTTGAGCGCAAGTTTGGTAGTGATGATGTAGTGGTTATGGGGATTTATTCAGATGATGGTATTCTTGATGAAAATTCAGCAAAAATGCTCGTCGAGTTGACGAATGATCTTTGGCAGATCACGGAAGTCATTCGTGTGGACTCTTTATCTAATTTCAATTGGGTGCATGGGGAAGGTGATGATATCTTAGTGGAGCCCTTTATTGGGAGTAGTGACAATTTAAATGAAAGCTTTTTAGCCCAACGCCGAGAGGTGGCAATCCGCCATAAAAATATCAAGGGCTATCTTATCAGTGACGATCTGAAAACCAGCTTGATTTATCTAAACCTCAAACCCTCTTTGGATAGCAAACTCGACTATGAAGCTGTCAATCATGAGCTTCGTGCTCTGGTGGCCAAATATAAAAATTCTCCAGAGTATTCTAGCCATGAAATCTACGTGACGGGTGCGCCAGCGCTGACGTTTGCTTTTCAAGAGAGTTCTCAAGAGGACATGAAAAACTTAATCCCCTTGGTCTTCTTGATCACTCTTGTTTTTCTAACCTTATTTTTCAAAAGCCTGTTGGGGACCCTTTTACCATTGCTTGTTATTTTCCCTAGCATTGTTGCGACCATGGGTTTTTCTGGATGGGTGGGTATTGAAATCAATGTCATGACCTCGATCGTTCCCCAGTTTCTTATTGCACTTTCTATGGCCGTCATTGTGCATATTTTGGCTTCTTATTTTTCATTTTATCGAAAAGGACTCTCTAGGGATGAAGCCATTGCGCTTTCCGTTGAAAAAAACCTAGCACCCACTTTATTGACTAGCATTTCGACGGCAATTGGCTTCCTTAGCTTTTCGACTTCGAGCCTCATGCCTCTTGCAGAAATGGGAATTTTGGCAGGTGTTGGGACGCTATTTGCCTGGATTTTTAGTTATCTTGTAGCTTTGCCTATATTAAAATTTGTGCCACAAAAAAGAAGCGAAAATAAAAATTTGACCCTATCGGACATTTTGCAGCCTTCGCCAATTTCGTTTCAGATCACAGATACAATCATAAAAGCCAAATATTTTATTATTTTAGTCTTTGTTAGTTTGGCTTTGACCTCAATTTATTTTGCCATGAAAACACGTGTTTCTTCAGACCCCTATAAATATTTTGACAAAACGTATCCCCTTAGCCTGGCAAATGATTTTGTAGAGAAACATGTTGGCGGTACGGTAGCTATTGAGACGGTGATTGAATCTGGCAAAAAAGAGGGTATTAAGGATCCAGAATTTTTGAATAGAGCTTTACAATACCAAAATTGGTTAGAAGGCCAAAAAGTTATTACAAAAACGGTTTCGATTATTGATATTCTACGCGAAATGAATCAAACCCTTAACGGCGGCGATCCGAATCAATATAAATTGGCTGAAAGCCAAGACCTGATCTCTCAGCAGTTGTTTTTATACACTATGAATCTTCCACAGGGTATGGACATCAATAATCGGGTCACTATCGAAAACGATGCGATTCGCCTGACCTCGATGAGTTTTGAACATGATTCAGAAAGGTTTCTAGGCTTCATTGATGAAATGGAAAAAAAAGGAAAAGAGATGGGACTTAATCTTTGGGTCACCGGCAAGGGACGTCTTTATCAAAGTAACAATGAGCTAGTGGTAAAATCCTTTCTAGTTTCCGTTTGCTTAGCCATTTTTTTAGTGGGTATCCTTATGTTGATTGGGCTTGGTTCAGTTAAAATTGGGTTATTGTCGATTATACCCAACGCGGCCCCCTTGGTTATTGGGTCTGGGTTTGTGTATCTTTATGGCGCCACACTTGATATCGGTTCAGCCGTTGTCGGTTCGGTTTGCCTAGGGATTGCGGTGGATGACACTATTCACTTCTTAGCCAATTATCAAAAATTTCGTGATAGTGGGGATGATCCAAGAATTTCGATTGCAAAGGTATTTACCAATACAGTTCCAGCCTTGATTACGACCACAGTGGTCCTTGTTGCAGCCTTTGGTTGCTTTGTCTTTGCTTCTTTTGTGCCGAATCAAAAATTTGGAATATTTGTGGCTTTTATCTTGATGGTAGCCCTTGTCGCAGATCTTTTACTATTGCCGGCCATCCTTTTGCTTATGGATAAAAAGAAATAAGGGCCCCGATGTGGGGCCCCTGAGTATGACGTACACCGCCAGTTCTACCGCTATTACTGGCAATACTTTTCAAAACGCTGTTGCTCTTGATCCTTAATCTCGGCTGGCACGGAGCCTTGCTCGAGAAGCTCTTTGAGCATATTGCAACCTTCCACATTGATGGATTGAACGGGGCCATTCAATGGATCATGGTCTTTAATCTCTTTATGCATTTTTCGAATCTCAGCGACAAATTTGGCTCGTAAATCCTCATCTTCTTTAAGTGCTTTGACACGATCTTCAAGATCTTTAATTAATTCTTCTTTCATAGCCTTCTCCTCGTTACTCATATTCGATGGGCTGTTAGACTTGAGCTCACTAATCATCTGTTCCATGATCTCAATGTGGTTGGCGATAATCTCCTCATCCGTCATTTCAGATGGATCTTTAATTGATACAAGATCACCAACTTTTGCTGAATAGACACCCTCGCCAAGAGTTTCACTCAAATCGTAGGTTTCACCATTGAGACCCTTTGTTGTTTGAAATTGATTTCCACAGGCAGTAGCAATAATGAGAGTTAAAAAAATCAATAAATTTTTCATAGATTCCTCCTTTATCGGCCGACTTGTACACCAACGTATTCCCAGTGACGATTGGCATTCAGTTGAAAAATTGAACTTGCATTAGGGTCACCAGCATTTGAAGTGGCTCCTGAATAGTCCGTTCCATTAAAAAAATAGCTGGTCACAGCGTCCGAAGTCGTGAAACCACACCAAACGTGATAGTCGTAGGCTCTCTGTCGGCAGCGATTTGGGCTGACATTAGCTAGTGGATCCCCATCATTAAATAGAGTATTTGGCAGAATCATAGATCGCAGGCAGGGCCTTGTTGTATTGAGTACGATTTGGCAGGCACTCCCAGCCTGTGCAGTATTGACGGACAAAGCAATCCATCCACCGATTAAAAGTTTTATAAGTGTATTCATGTTTACCTCCCGTAGGCGTTTTGCCTATCTGATTTTAGGATAAGTAAAATGAATAGAAGAGTGCCTTATAAAATTGAATAGAATGAATATTTCAGGAAGCTTTTGAAATATATGACTTTTTTATTTGGTATTGCGTATTCTTTCCGGAGCCCATTCGAGTAAGAAGACCTTGGGTTAAACAGTACTGAAGAAAACGCTGACAGGGGGTCAACGATAAAGAGAGTGCATCCATAATGTCTTGGCGACTGACTATATCTTGATGGACCTTTTGTGAAAGCTGCTTCCATAATATGGCTTCCTTGCTTGGGAGGGATTTTTCTAGATCTAAAGTAAGCGAAAATTGGCGAGAAATATTTAGTTTGTAGAATCCAAGGCTCTCTTCAATATCCATAGGTATATCAGCCTTTTGGATCCACTTTCTTGTGCGATCGACTAACTGATGAATCTTATTTGGAGAAGAGTAAATATCAAAGTTTTCCTCTGAAAAAAGAGAGGAGAATATGGCCCCAATAGATTGAGGGCGATAAAGATCACTCGCTAGAAAATAGACCAATTGATGAATTTTCTTTCCTTGGTTAATAATACTTTTACCATCCAGCTCACCGTAATAGAGGTCTAAAGTAGGTCCACGACCCACCTGAACTCGACTCGGTAAGGAGTCTGAATGACTAAGAATTTTCAGGGCTCGATTTTGATACTCTTTAAAAGGTGTGCCATAAATTAATCTCTGGAATCGACCTTGTTCCCAATGGATTTGTAATCGGTACAGGTCAATTTCTCGAAGACTTTCCCAACTTTTAGCTGAGAGAGCTCTTGCCCGAAATTGAATGAGTGGATCTTGAGAGTTTTTTTGTAAAGACTCGATAATAGCTAGCCATTTCATTACATAAATCGCATCCGAACTACTGTCCTTTGATAAGATCTCTCGAGAGCGCAAAATACTGGTTTTAGCGGCTTCTAAGTCTCCTCGTCGAACCTGAATTTGAGTGTCCAGCTCATAAAGATTTCCTCTGAGTTTATTATACTCATCGGCTTGAGTGACATTGATCAGCTTTGTTTTCACTTTTTCAGCTCGGTCGAGATCTCCAATAGAAACCAGTGCAGCCAAAAAATTAATGCTGCCCACGAGTCGATCATATTGCGAGATTAAGGGGGATTCTATGTATTTTTCCAGCAGAGGGGCCGCTTCGTGGTAACGCCATTGTGAAAAATAACAAAAACTTTTATATAAAAGGCACTTTGGATATTTGTTTTCGTCGATAAAGCTAAGTTTTTCAATGGCTTCGGAAAAGGACCCCACTTTTTGCAAAAGAACACAGTATTCGATGAGCTCTTCCGCAGTGACATCTTCACGGAGTTGCGCCTTTTCACTGTTGACAACCGGAGTGAGGATTTTAAGCCCAACCACCGGTGAACCAGATCTCCAGGCTAAATTGGCAAATCTATAACGGAGACGATCAGGGATTTTTGAATAATTTAAGGAAACTAATTTATCGAGAGCCGGCTTCACCTGTCCCGAACGAATCATTTTATCTAAATCTTGTATCAAAACGAGATAATCCATAATTCTATCCTAATTTATAAGTCGGTATTATCTATATAAAGTTTAGGATAAAAGTGTAGGTCGTCTTATCAGCTATAATATTTAAAACGAAAATGCTATAATTAAAGAAGGTTGGGGGCTATGTCTCAAAATAATAAAAGTTCATTAATCTCATTTTTCATATTATCAGCAATCGCTGGTTTGATTTTGCTCTTTCAAAGCTGTGGGCAAATTGTTGGTGAGGATTCTAGTCCTAACGAAAAGAGTCGATTCACCTCCCAGTCCAATGGGGATGGGTATGGCGGTAAAGCCAGTTACGCAAATTATGATTTTGATCACCAGTGTTCCAACTCTGGTGTGAGTGTCCGCAATCGCATTGAAAATATTGAGGGTGAGTTCTATCAGACAGTGAAAGATTGCAAAAAAGTAGAACCCAACAAAGTAGAGAAAGCTGATGTTCAGATAGCAGAACATAACAAAGAGTTTGCCTTCAAAACAGAGACTTTATTTGAAGCAGAAAATGTGAACGGGATCAGTGAAATTCTTTGTCGTGGTGAAGGTTATGACGAAATGGATAGTCACTATGAGGCTGCTGATGTTTATATCCGGCAAGTCAATGGCAAGCTTTATGGCAATATCAGCTATGGTATCTATGAAAATGGTATTTTAGTGAAGGAAAAGCATGTTAAGGATCTTGAAGTTCAAAAGTTTTTTGCTCCAGATGGTCGCTTAGAGTCCTATGACAGTTTAATTCCATCTGAAAATAGTGGTGGTAGTGATTTTATTTTACAACTCTCTACGGATGGTCAAACAGCTACTCTACACGCTCTAGAATTAGCCGATTTTGGTGAAATTCTAACAATCCCTCCTGTTCCCAATGGGGAGGTGCCACTGACACCAGCTCTACCTCTTCCATCAGAAGAGGATAGACCTGTGGCCATAGAAAACCTCAAGTGCTACAAACATAGCCAATCGGCAGGGCTTTAGAACGAAGAGTTTGGCCCTTGTAAAAATTCGATCTCTTCAGGGGTCGATGCTCGCCCGAGGATTTCATTACGATGGGGGTACCTGCCAAATCGATCGATGATTTTTTTGTGGGCAATCTCAAAATCTAAGCTTCCTTTAGATCCTGGCAGGGAAAAGATTCTGAGGGCCTCTTCATGGATGACTTTGGATTCAGAATGCATGTAGGGCATATAAACAAAAGATCGTTTGTCCTCATCAATTTGTAGATCGAATCCCATCTGCACGCACTCCTGAGCAAGAACCAGGGCAATGGGATCGTATAAAAAAGAACGAGGGTCCCCTCGATAAATATTGCGAGAAAATTGATCAAGCACAATAATTTCAGCCAAGCGTCCCTCAGGAGTCTCTCGCCAAAGGTAAAGTTCGCCCTTAATGGCTTGAGTGTGAATATTTAAAAAACGATCGGAAATTTTCTGGTCAAGCTCTTCAGATTTTCTCCACCAATCTTTAGGGCTCAGTTCTTCAAACCAAAAACGAATCACTTCGTGAAAATCCATAGAATCCTCCTTTAGCAACACCCGTGGGGACTTTCACTCGCTTCACGGTGACAACGAATCCAATCATAGGTCTTGGCGCCAAAGATTGTACCGATGATAGGTGCTAAAAGATAGACCCATATTGAGCTATCAAAGCCCGCAAAAAGGGCGGGACCAAAACTGCGGGCTGGATTCATAGAAGCCCCGGTGAGAGGGCCACCCACAAGGGCGCAAAGGGAGACGGTAGAGCCTATGGCAATACCCGCAAGTTCACCAACAGCTCTGGAGTCGGTGGCGACGCTGGCAATAACAAACATCAAAACAAAGCTTAAGAGGAATTCTAGTAAAACCCCAATAGGTAAGTTCACGGAGAGATGGGTGGCGCCAAAGGAATGGTCGTAACCCCATATAAAAAGATGAAGCAAAGACGCGAGACTGGCTCCCCCCATTTGAGCCGCTAAATAACCTGGTATCCGCAGGGTGGGGAATCGGCCCATTGACCAAAAACCGAGAGTCACTGCTGGATTGAAGTGGGCCCCAGAAATGTGGCCAAGAGAATAAATCATGATAGATACCGCGCCACCAAACACAAGTGGAATGGCTGAGGGGGTGACTCCGGATCCAACGTCTACTAAAATGATAGAGCCACAGCCAAAAAAAACCAGGAAAAAGCTGCCAATAAACTCTGCTATGTATTGTGGAATGGGGTGAGTGATTTTCATAAATTTTCCAATTGGTTTTCCAGATCCAGGATAAAATCTTTAATTTCATCACGGACTCGTCGATAGACGTTAAGGGCCTCAGTGGTATTCGTCATCTTTTGGGTTAACCGTGGAGGGTCATCAAAGCCTCGATGAATCACTCGACCGGTACCGGGAAAATAGGGACAGGTTTCGTGGGCATCAGAGCAAACTGTGATGACAAAATCCATGTTTTGAGTGGGTAGCTCGTCAATTGTTTTAGATTGATGTTTTGAAATATCCACGCCAACTTCTTTCATCACCTCAACAGCATGGGGGTTTAATCCATGCTTTTGCGTGCCTGCCGAAAAAAACTGAAAATTATCGTCCTTGAGGTATTGAGCCCAACCTTCAGCCATTTGGGAGCGGCAGGAGTTGCCGGTGCATAAAAAGAGAACATTGATCATATATTTTGCTTATCCTACCCACGCAGGGGGTGCAAGACATTGACCCATGGCAGGGGTGTTTGACCAAATCCTAACAGAACTCTCCTCCAATCATGGGGTGATTAAACCAATTGAGGGGCTCAGGTTTTCCATTCAGCTGAGGGAAGTTTGCTCTTGGTGAGTGATTCTTGAAAAATAATCTAAATTTTGGAGGTTACCTATGAAGAGATCCTACTTTGTGGTCAGTTGTATTTTTTTATTATGCGTTGGTTGTTCGAGTCGAGGCTTTGATCGTGGAGATTTGCGAAAACAAATTGGTGTAGCGGAGCCGGTGGTCGATGAAGAGGCGATCGCGGAAGCTCTGAGTAAAAAACCAAATTTGCCCAAGTCTTTTCGCCTCGCTGTTTACTACAAGGAAAATACGCAAACTCACTGGCGCGCGTCCCGATGGCGTTGGCAAGAACAGGATAAAAAGATCTTTGATAAGGTGGCTAAAAAGCTAAAAAGTGAGGGTGTGGTTTCGCAAGTGATTCCCATTGTCAGCTCAGTTGTGCAAGGAGATGATTTAAAGTCGATTCGCCTCGCAGCGGCCCGCCATGGTGCCGATGCCGTTTTAGTGATAGGTGGTGTCGCGGACGTAGACAGATATATCAATGATTTGGGATGGACCTATACTCTCATCCTGCCAACACTTTTCATGCCTGGATCTCAAGCGGATTCCCTCTTTATCGTGAACGCAACACTTTGGGATGTACGCAATGAGTACCTTTATGCAACGGCAGAAGCCGAGGGTCTCCATGAGCAGACCTATGTTGCGGCCTTTGGAGACGAGGACAAAGAGTTGATTGCCAAGGCAAAAACTTCAGCACTAGAGAGTCTTTCCAAAGAGTTTGAAAAGATGGTGATCACTCAGTAGACCAATAAACGCGGGTTATCCTAAAGGCGGGCTGTGCTGCAGGAGCTTTTGCTTTTGTTGGGGAAGCCTTTTGACTTCTAGGTGTAAAGGGACTTTCTCTTTCGAAATTGCAAATAAGTAATTGTGCTCAATATCTTCTAGGAATTGCGGACTGACTTTGCCCATGTATTGGTTGAGTGAATCGATCTGTGTATTTTTTATGGTGTCTGAATAGAAAACCAGTCCCTTACCATCCTCCCTGGGAGCAAAAAAATCACCAGGCTGCAGAGGGTATTGGGCTTGATTTAACCCCTTCATTAAGTGCTCCTCACTAAAACGGGTGTGGCCCAGGCTGATTTGTCCAACGGATTTTTGTTTAAAAATCAGCCAAGGGCTTTTTTCAAAAAAGCCTGTGCACTCGACAATGTCAAAAAGTCGGTAGCGCACAAAACCCATAGAGGTGGTAACCACGACTTCGTAGTTTTTACCAACCTCGAGTTGCCAGGGTTTTAAAAGGTTTTCTTTAGTGGGTTCTTTATCGGTGGGCAAAAACTCAACCACATGGCCACTGGGATCCAAAGGGCCTCCTAGGCGATTGGCATCAATAGGAGTGGTAAAGCTTGCTTCCGTCGTGGTGTAAAAGGCATCAATGATTTTTACGTTAGGATCTAAAAGCTTTTCCAGCTCCGGGAGTTGTAGCTGGCAGATCGATGTTTTCCAGCAAAAAATGGTTTTAAGATCAGGCCAAAGCTCAGAGATATTAAAATCTTTACCTCTTAATTTTTCGAGGTGAACCTTTCTTTTTGGTGAAACGTCAAACTCATCCACTCTGGCCAAGTATTTTTCAAATTGAGTTTTAATATCTGTAAAAAAACGAACGATAACCTCGGGCATGATGGCCATGATGGTATCTAACTCGGATGCCAAAGCTCTGACAGGAAGGTCATTAAAAAACGTATTGGCATCCCTAAGGTCTTCATCTTTCACAACACTTCGCCAGCGAATAAAAAATGGCCGGGTGATGTAGTTAATATAGCTGATCGGGCAGTAGGGAAGACCGTTATCGAGAACCTTTTCACGAGGAGAGGAAATAAACATGAGATTGCTTTCTAAAAAATGTTCTCTTTGGCTGAGCACGCTGTATAAAAAGGGTCCGCCGAGTCGCTGCAACTCCTTTTGAAAGACCTTGGTCATGGGGTAAACCTTAGGAGTGGCTGTGGTGCCGGAAGTTTTAAGCCAAGCGATCACCTTGTGTCCTGTAAGAGGGCAAGTGTCACTCCAAAGTCCTTTGGCAATTCGTTCACGATAATCTTCGAAATCGGTGAGAGGGCAATCCTCTAGGCGACGGGAATCTCCAATATTCTTACGAATCACTTTCCAGCGCTTGACTTGAACTTTTTCGATATTTTTGCAATTCCGTTTCAATTGCCAAAAGCTGAACCTTGTGAAAAATTTAAGAACTTTTTTAAGAAGCATTTGGCCTCCGCAAAAATGAAGTCAAGACATAGTATATCCACAGATTCTTGGTCGTGGGGTGCTTTTCACAGCGGGTCAAAAGCTGAAATCAAAAAAATCCAACTAGAGTCCAGATTCCTTATACTGTTGCACAGCTTGCATAGCCTCAACACCGTAGACAACAGATGGCCCACCGCCCATGAGAATAGCCACCCCTATGGTTTCGGCAATTTCAGCCGCAGTGGCGCCGCCAGCCATCGCGTCATGGACATGAAAGGCGATACAGCCATCGCAGCGTACGGTGATGGCGATTCCAAGGGCAATGAGTTCTTTGGTTTTGCTATCAAGAGCCTTTTTTTCTATGGCCTTTTCATGCAGTTGAGCAAAGCCTCCCATAACATCAGGGATTGCCGCACCTAGGTTTTGCATCCAGGTGTTAAGTTCTTGGTATTGGGATGGGAAATTTTTCATAAGGTCCTCCAGTGAGCCCCAGTTTTAATTCGGGCTTTTAAAATATCAAGGGGTTTTTAGGGTTGTTCAAATTCGGTCCAGGGAGTAGCATCGGCCCATGTCACAGACCAATCCTAATTGCCCTAAATGTCAGTCCGAACACAGTTATCAAGATGGAGGCCTGTGGATTTGTCCAGAGTGCTTTTACGAATGGACTCAGGCCGCTGAGCCCGAAGATTCGAAGGCCGCTACTGAAGCCATGGGCTTTGTTGATGCCAACGGAGTTCCCTTAGAGACCGGGGATACGGTGACAGTGATCAAAGATCTTAAGATGGGTAAGGACACCATCAAGTCAGGAACCAAGGTGAAAAACATCCGGCTTCTAGATGATCCCGTCGACGGCCATGATATTTCTTGTAAGGTGCCAGGTTTTGGGTCGGTGTACCTAAAGTGCTCTGTGGTGAAAAAGGCAAAGTAAATCTAGCTGAGGGATGGGTTAATGACCACCATCTGTATCAGTCATTTTTTTTAAAACAATGGAAATGCTTTCTTCGTCTAAGTCGGCCTCGATCATAAGACTTTTTGCTTTTGAAAAATCGTCGGAGTCAATGGCACTAAAAAAGGCCTCGAGCTTGCCAATGGCGGCTAGGCTTTCGAGGACGAGGCTTCCTTCAAAGTCAGTTTCATCCATTGGGAACTACACTTGCTTCTTTAAAATATTTTTCTCTATGTGATGAAAAATATCGGTTTGTCCTTTAATTTTGATAAGAGTGTCTTCATAGTAAGACAGGGTATGGCTATCCACTTGTTCAAATGTAACTTCGTAGCCCATGGATTTAAACTCTTCATCCAAAAAAATATTAGAGCAAATTCCGTAGGTATCGCTCCCGACCTTTGCCGCTAAGGTGAACTTTTTTGCATCAGCCTCTGCGGTTCCACCAGTATTGACGCTAATGCCTCGGGGAATTACAAAAGTTTTCATCACCTGCTTGTTCGCAGCATCCCACAAAAAATAGCCCACTTCTTGATGAAAAGGGTTGTCTTCGTCGCCCTCTTCCCAGGCTCGCGTTTTGTATTCAAGGGCCATTAATAGCTGTTCATGATTTTCAATTTCGCCTACGGGCTCAAAGGTCATTTCTTGGCGAAACTTAGTGTTTTCCACTTGGCGATCCTCATCGGGAGCCCTGTTTTCGCCTGTCCAGCCTTGGCTTTGCCAGCGCCCCACCAAATAAGCCAGGGGGCCGTATTCTTTGTAATCCATGTTCAATCCTTTTTCGTTTAATTTAGGGTCATCTCCGTGATGAAATCAACCAAGAAGTTATAAACTCTCTTTTCTGCCATGGAAACCGTTATCTAAAGGCCTTTCTGCCCGAGCGTTTCCACTTTTGTCAAAGTTTGCTTTATCTGAGCTTCCGATAGATTTTTAATTCCACCAAAGGCTGTCATTTTGACTGGGCGAAATCCACAAAAAGCCAAGATCGCTTTTTTAACCACTCGGTAGGGAGCGCTCCAGTGAATAAAAAAATTATAAAGGTAAGGGGCATCGGAGGTTACGATGATACGAGCACTGCGGCCTTTAAGGAGTTTATCCCAAAATGGATCTTTTTTATGATACTGAAAAGCAAATCCAGGTAGCCAACAGCGATCAAAAAACCCTTTTAATAAAGCCGGCATGGTGCCCCACCAAATAGGGTACACGATCACTAAATGATCGCACCATAGGATTTGCTCCTGGGACTGAACTAAATCGGGTTCAAGTTCCTGAATTTGGTGGTAGCCCTGGTGTAGGTTAAGGTCAAATTCTAAGTTTCGCAGTGTCAGTCGTTTGGTATCAAAACCACTACTTTCTGCCATGCTAAGGTAAGAGTCGGCCAGCGCACGACAAAGACTCTTTTCATTTGGGTGGGCATCAATGACCAATATCTTCTTCACATTTTTTTTCTCAGTCATTTGGTTTCCTTATAAAATCCCATCCATGGACGACTCAAAATTTATAATTTCATCAACAAGTCTATCAAGGTTTTGTTCATTGGCCGCTTTTAAAAATTCTCGAGCATTTTTTACAAAGGTTTCATTTTCAAACTCAGATTCCCAATCAAGTTGAGTTCCTATCGGAATAGCTTTGAAGGTAAAAGTGGCAGTGAATACGGGCTCGCAGATATGCTTCACCACAAACTTATTGGGAGGGTCAATTTCAATAAACTTAGACTCATTGGGGTAACTTTTTCCATCCGGGCCATGCATAGTAAAAATCCACTCACCTCCGGGTCGAATATCGCAAGTTGAAAAATGATTTGTAAACCCTTCCGGCCCCCACCATTTGGCTAATCGACGGGCATCGGTAAATGCAGAAAAAACTTTTTCAGGGCTTGCCTGAATTTTGCGAGAAGTTTTTAATGTGTCCATAAAAGTCCTTTAAAAGTTGGCTGGCATATCATCGCCTTTAATTCCGTGTAATGACAAGCAAAGAGGTTGGTTGCGAAAGTCATCAAATTTTAGCCGCTATATAGAAGCCATAACTGTAATAATCTTTAAACTTTTCATAAAGTTCAATTTCATTCTTTTCCATTTCAATCAACTGCAAGGCTTCTTTAGAGTTTCCTTGCTGCTCAAGGAACGAGGAGAATCGGCTTTGCAGAGGGGCATAATAGTTTTCGCTCCAACAAGATATTGGCAAGGGAAAGTAGCCGAGAAGCTTAAATCCTGACTCTTCTAAAATTCTTATTTTTTCAGAAGCTGTTGCAATCTCGGGATAGGCTGCTGACCAGTAGTCATCGATATCTTTGGGGCGATGATTCGTCAACCATGTGATTTCACTAACCGCCAAGACACCGCCCTGTTTTAGGTACGGCTTCCATAGATTCACTCCATTTTTAAAACCAATGTTATAGATTGCCCCTTCAGACCAAATGACATCAAGCTCTTCTTGCGCAAAGGGGAGGCTATCCATAGAAATAGCCTTGGTCAGAATGTTTTTGAGACCCGCTTTTTGGGCCTTGGTGTTTAAAACCTCAAGAAACTCAGAAAAAAGATCGATGGCTGTGACTTTAGCATCAAGTTCTTGCGCCAGCACCAGTGTCGATGCTCCTGTGCCGCAGCCAATGTCAGCAATTTTCAATGAATGAGAGGTGGTCAGACCAGCGAACTCTATGGCTCGTCTGGTTTCAGCTAGGCCCCCTGGGCCCTGTCTTTCGTCTTCAATATGCAATTTCATTAAAAGCTGAAAATCATCCATAGGTTTTCCCGTCGAGGCTCAGTCAAAGGAGCCGACTTGATCAATAAATCGTTTGTACCCAGGGCGATCCTGACATTTTTTAACATACTCGGAGAACACCGGTTTCGCATCAAGAGCTTTCGTAAAGATATACCATTCTATATTGGATGCCAGGTAGAGATCAGCAGCCGTGAAGTGATCACCGATAAGAAAGCCGTTAGAGACGGCTTGTTCTAAGGTATTAACCACATCATCGTAGCTGCCATGCCCGAGCTGGCTAGAGCTGGGGGAATCCGTCCGAGGATGAGTTTTGTCGAGCATAGCCGGCTCTAGACAGGAGGCCGTAAAAAAGAGCCAGCGATAGTAACTGCCGCGCTTGGGGTCACCGATAGGCGGGGCCAAGCGAGATTGGGGAAAAAGATCAGCTAAGTAGGCACAAATCGCCGCATTTTCAGTAACAACAATCCCTTTATGTTCCATGGCAGGAATTTTGCCCATGGGATTAATTTTCAAATACTCAGTCGACTTATTGTCTCGAGTTTCCCAGTTGAGTGATTTAATTTCGTAGTCAGCTTCAACCTCTTCAAGCATCCAATGGGCGATGCGACCTCTTGACATTGGGTTGTAATAAAATTTTATCTTATCTGTCATCATGTCCTCTCTTTTCCGCGTAATGCGGAGTTTCTGGAAAAGGGGTTTAAAGCCGCATCGATGAAAAGCATTGCCAAGGCCGCTGAAGTCTCATCGAGAACTCTTTTTGCTAAATGGCTGTGCCTATTTTTTTTAACAATGTCTTTAAAAAAGCTGCATCTTTCATTTGTTTCATATCTAAATGGATACTGGGTTCAATACCAATGACCTCATTAGTTCCATCAGCTCGTACACGCACACAGTCAGGAACGCGCACATCCAAGCCCGTGTTGGGAAGCTGGAACCGAATACCGCCATTCATGTACCCGCAGCCGGCACCATAGGTCCGACTCCCAATGAGGGTCGCTGTTTTGCTATCGAGATGGCGGGCGACGATATCCTCTGCGGCGGAAGCTGTATTATGGTTTACCAGTAAAAATAATTTCCCACCATATTTTTTTTTGCCTTCATGCCTTAGCTCTTCATATTTGCATTGATCGCCTCTTCTAAAGCCGACAAGGGAACAATTGAGTTTGTAATCTTTTTCAGTCCAAATGGGGGTGCGGTCACAGATTTGTGAGGCTATTTTTATAGCTTCTTCCATGTCTGAAATTTTTTGTTTGTCATTAGGGGAGTTGCTTTTGATGTCCTGTAACATTTCTTTAAAATGATTAACGTGATGGGGATGCTTTACAAAGCCACTTTTGCCGCAAACAATGGGCTTTGTTGTGGTCAGTGCAGTGATGTCCTCCACCCAGTCCGTACCCCCGCCATTATTCGTTACGTCTACCACCAGAGCATCCACTTTTGCTGCGCGGACTTTTTCAAGTGACTTGTAAAACTGATTAACAATAGCTTCTCTCATAAAGCTGTGGATGAAATCATCCTGACATTTTTCATCACAGGAGCTTTCAAATTTTGTTTTGTATTTTTCCCACGAGCCAATGCAAATCTTTGGGTAAACAGTAGTGCGAAAGTCGGACACTCGCACGATTCCGATACGTCTTTTATTGCCCTCAAAAACCAAATACGGAAACTCAACCCCGCCCCGATCTTTAACGGTGACTCCTGCAATCGGGAATCTAAAACCGTAATCTTTATCCCAAGTAAAATCCAAGGAGGTACAGGCTTTTTCAGCAGGTGTCGTTTTAGAGATTGGTAACTTTTTATTATCATTGGTCCGGTCACTTTTATCATTTTTGGGCTCACGAAGCTTAAAATGTCCATCGTGGAATTTTTTAACAAAGCCTTTAAGGGCATCGATGGCTTGTCTTTCATTTTTAGCGGCTTTGATTTCGGATATTGTCTGTTTGTTTAGTTCATAAGGATCGATCTGGTAGTGCTTTAGTAAATATTCAAGATTTGCATAGCTTTTACTGATATGAGTTTTGAGTGCTTCAAAATCTTCTAGATAAGGGGTGGGTGAAAAATGTTTTGAGCAAAGCTCTTGACCCTTAGATTCGTCTTTTTGGCAAACTTTATTGACGCTGTCCCCGCAACCACCGGAATTAAGACAGCTGCCCATTTTGTCACAAGCTGTGATTGAAGTTGCGGCAGTAAAAAATAAAATCAAAAATCTTAGTCGCATCATTTGAAATCCTCAACGAGATAAGTCGAATTTAAATAAATGTCGATCCCACTTGAGTCTCGCTAAATGAATATTCTCGCCACCCCATTCGCCCTGATATTTATTGTCTTCTAAAAACTTCGCTTTGTAGACTGTCACGATCTTGCCAATGTGGGGGAAATCAAACATCATTTCGCAGTTTTTATTTGTCCATTCATTAAACTTAAGCTCACCAGAGCAGTTTGCTATCTGCTTCTTTAAAGTTTTAAGAACCTTAGCTGAAGCGATATCTTCAAATTTTAAGAGCTTTGCTGTTGACCCGTTAATTTCGTGAAAAATAACTGTTTGCTCACATGCGGGACCACATCCCCAGATAGTTTCAATAAGGAGATTCCTATCCTTGCCTACGAATAGGTAATAGGCGTAGTAGCCCTCCATGTAGCCGCCCATCTTTGCGTAGCCATTTTTATTGTCGATGGTCACAAACCATCTTTCTTTTTTCCATTCGGGCGGTAAAATAAGTTGAATGAGACTTTGGATGTTGTATTTTCCACTGACTTGCTCAATGGCCTTTGGCCTTTCCATATTGTTGTTTCTTTTTGGCCCATCACTCGTCACGTGGGTCCGTGCAGTTGGGGTGGGGGAAGCTTTTTCTTTAGGGCCTACGCAGCCCAAAAGTGCAGAGAGTACGAATGCCATGAGTATCAAGTGTATATTCATATTAAGGGCTCCTCTATGTCATAGTTTTTTGAAACTTTAATGTTAGCTTGTCAACAAAGAGACAGTAACAGTTACGTCTATCTTCATCATGAAGCAAGTATTCTTTCTTGCCTAAAACGTATTCAAAACAAACTCTAGTGCATTTGTTCCATTTGGCACTTCAATGTCTGGTTTGTGACCAACCTTTTCCACAAATGAACCATCGTTAAATTTGATAAATTTTGTACTCATGGAGATTCTAATTCTTGAGTTAGGAAGAATGAGTAAGCCTTGATTCCCAAAGTGCGTGACTCCAGCAGTGTTTTGACCAACGACCTTTACATTTTTGAGTGTCCTAAGGGCTTGCATTGAGCTTTCACCGCTTGAACCACAATCCGAATCAATAAGAACGTAGACGGGCTTATTGTAGGGGCCACTTGAGGTTGAGACATTCAAACTGCTTGTGCCAAATGAGCTAGTATAATTTTTACTCGGAGGGTTGTTTAGTTTCTCGCGGTAGTGTTTTTCGTAGCGATCCCATGCGCCTTCGCTACCATTGCGAGCTTTTGAGATCATTTTGTTGAGAATTAAAATATAAGTTTCTGGATTAGTGCGCTCATAGTCCATTGCATAATCGGCTTTAATAACATCTTCACCCTTCAGTAACCCAGCCAACTGGAGGCCGCGGCTATCGTCACCGCCAGAGTTGCCCCGTAAATCAATAATAATAGCTGAACTCTTTTTTAAACCAGCAATCGCAGTTTCAAAGCCTTCCCACTTTGTATCATCAAAGGCTGGAAACCTGGTGATTCCAATTATACCTATAGTTTTTCCATTTCTTTTTTTGGTTTGAACTTTGTATGCCTTTTTATCGTAACCAACGGCTATATTTTTCCCAATGTCTGACTTCCTATCAGAACTTAGAGACTTCGGTAGGCAATTTTTGAGGTGGTAGGCTTGGAGATGGGCATCAGGTAGCCTGTTAAAGGCAACGGCAATGCTTTCACAAAGCTCGTCCCAGGAGGTAGTGGCTGGGTGTGGCAGCGATTTGAGTTCAGACTCCGCTTTGTCGATCAAAGGCTTTTCAATGAATTCGTACCCCGAGTAGCCGTTACGAAAAAACTGAAGCAATATCTCGATATCTTTGGATGCTAATTTTTTTGTGAAGATTGAGGACTTCTTACTGAAGTCATTTTCGGAAATAATAAAATTTCGTGGATTTTGAGTTTTTGGTTTTGTCGTGCAACCAAGTGCTAAAATCAATGTGATAACTGCTAAATATGATATTAAAATATTCATTTCGGAGCTGACCTCATAGTAAACATTGGCTTTACTACATACTGCTTACTACATTTTGTTGCAAACCCTGGGAATTAACAGGGTTTCAAGGGAACTGAACAAGGTGGCTGGCAAAAGGCTTATCCTGCCAAGTTATTATTTTTACTTGGTTAAATCATTAACATTGGTTTCCACTCACGATTTAGTCGTGAATGGTGGAGGCGGCTCCAGGCCAGATAAGCTATTAGAATCCCTCAGGAGAATTTATCTTAGTCATCATGAGGTCATCATTCAAGGAGGGTAACCTAAATTCAAAACGTAGAATTAAATTGAAATAATTATTTTACAGATGGCCTGAAATGACCATCAGATCCTTTTTTTATCGTCCAATTTTTAGCGAGCTCAATAGTCCATCCATCACCTTTAACTAAAGTATCACCAATTTCTTGGGGCTCGCTCAGGATGATTTTGGTATTTGGAGTATTTTTGATCCGAACTCCATCTTCGACTTTCAGAGTTCCCCATTTATCTGTGGTTTGGTAGAAGGTGTAGATAAAATCACCTTCAGAAATAGCGAGAATCCCATTGGGGTCAAACATCCCTGGTGACCCTGGAGTTGGCTTGATGAGAACTGAATTTGGTGAATCTATTTTCTTGAGATAGGTAGAAATTTTCTGCTTAATTTCATCTGCTCTTCTTCTCTCAAATTCATTGATATGTGTGAAATCATATTCAGCATATCCTTGAGTAGGTAACTTGATTTTAGGAACTTTTTGAATTTTGTAAGCCTTAGCCAATAGCTCACCAAAGCCTTTCGAGTTTTTCAAACCACTTTTCCAATTATATTCGGTCTTATCAAGTAGAAGTCCATACAGGGGGCCAGTGTAATAAGAGGCTGACCGAGCGAGGCTGGTTAATTTTGGTACTTTTGAAAGTAGGTTTTTCAGATAGATGTTTTTATCGTCACCATTTTGTAAGCGAACGACTGTCCCAGTGTAAGCGGCTAGTCCTTCATTAAAATCGAGAACGTGTTCTTTTTCTTGAGCACCTTTGAATTTCTGAAATCTGAGTTTGCGAAATGCGAGTGCATTTTGAAGATGTAGGGTTCGTGCCTTGGGTTCTGTGAGGGCCTGAAGTAATGCTTGCCATTCAAGGCGTATCAAAAGTCTCCCGTCGTATTGATCAAGGTGTTCTATGAATAAGCTATTCGCAGGAAGCCCGAGATCGTTCTGAATTGAATGAAACGCCTCATGGTTCATCAATTCTATTCGATCCAGTTTGGATTCTGGTAAAGGCCATAGAACCATCGACCACGTTTGGTCTTCCCATTCAATGGAAGTGTTGGCGTAAACCTTTGGACCATAATAACGGCCTGAAAAATACGAACCTTCTGGGGTGAATTTCCCCTTTGGGTCGGGTTTTGTGGCAATAGACTCCATAGTATCCTTATTCAGAATTATCATCGGAACGCAAAGAGTGTGTTTCCAAGTTTTTTTACCTTCGCCAGAACAACTTTGTTCAAAGTCAGTAAGTGCGGTTGATCCGGATTCAACAAAAGAATCTTTTGATGTCTGCAGCTTATTCGTGCTGCAGTTAGTTGTAAAAAATAAAAATAGAAGAAGAGAGATCAATCGAAATAGCATTTCGCCACCTTATTAAAAATTCGTAAGGTGGCACATTAACATAGAATTGGATCGAACCAAATCGAAAGTGGTGGAGGCGCCGGGAGTTGAACCCGGGTCCGCAAATTATTCACATTAAGGCCAGCTACATGTTTAGTCGTTGTTTGTTAAAACCATGAACTTCCAACGACAAACTTTCATGGTCGTTGTTCCGAAGGATTTGAATCATCAAGCTCGGTACCACACTTAATGATCGAGATGGCTTAGGTGACACCTACCTCCTCGACCCATCAACGAAGAGTTCAGCGAGCAATCGAACTACTTATTAGGCAGCCATTGCTGGAGCGAAAGTTTCGCCAATTAAATAATGCACGTTTTTAACGAGGTCCTCATGCGCCCCGACATGCTCCTTAAGCTTCAAAATCCACGTCGAAGCCATTACGCCCCCATTCAACCCTCACGGAGGGCTCAATGTCAGCGCAATGGCTCGTTAGTAGTATAACATAATCCTTCAAGTTCAGCGAGCCAATAATAATAAAAACTAGTGATTTTAGGTGGTTGGGTTTGCAATCGGGTGAGGGCCAGTGTGTCTAGAGTCCATACAGGCAAACCCATAAATTTTATAAGGATGGGCAATATCCTTTCGTTTTTTTACCGGATCTTACACAATGGCCCCAGCCGAGGAGCCCCGATGATCCAAAAGACCCTGATCCCTATTCTGTGCCTAGCTGCCCTTGTGGGCTGTGGGAAGAACTCCTCCTCCGAACCCACGACACCAACTGAAAAACCAGTGGCTTCCACAAGCCCCCTTTGCAGTGCTTGGCTGCAAGAAAGCTCCGATCAGCCCTCGCTGTCGTCGTGTGAACTCAGCCTTCAGGATCACTCGGAATCCTTGCACTCAGAGATCACAAAAATTTTACCGACAAAGAATGGCTACTTTACTTTACAAAACCTGCTGATCAATAACAACGACCCCGCTGAAAAGGTGGGGCTGAATGCAGCCATCGATAAACTCAAAGATGAGTATCGTGTGGTCTATTTTGATAAGGTCAGTGGTCAAAGCCAAGAGATCTTGCGCGTAGCCAGTCGCATCTATGACGCCGAAGTTTACCGCGGTCGATTGTATGTTCTTTTTAAAGACAAGAGCTTTCTCAAACTCATGACCTATCGCCTTGGCGGCGAAAAGAAAGAGTTTTTGATTTCCATGGGGCATTTTAAAAAACAAGACTGTCGACGACTTAAGTACGACAAACCTTGTTTGGCCGATGCCGCGAAACAAAACCCAGAGTTGTTAGCAAAGTTTAAGGAAACGCAAGGCTATGTAACGGCCGGCCATCCTGAATTTGATATCCATGGTTACCAAACTAGTGCAGCAGACTTAGCGATTAATAAAAAAACAGGCGAGGTTTTTGTTTATGCAGAAGAGGTTTTTAATTTAAAGGGAAATATTTATATTCTTAAAGAAATGCCTAACCAGTTTGTTGTGAAAAAGCGCACAACAATCTTTGAGAATTATGGTTCTCTTTATCCTGTTCCCATTGGTCTTACTGGTGGAACGGAGCTATTTGGGTTTTTAAGATTTTCCAGAGAAATTAAAAGGCACCTTGAGGTGCTGTCCACGGGCGAAGCCGTTGTCACTTATATGACAATCCCACGTCGCCATTATTTTGATGATAAGGTTAATTTTTCCAATTTTAAAACTTTAGAAAAGGTTATGCAGCTCCCTTTTGATAAAATGACGAGCACAGCGTCCCCCGACTTAACTGAGGACGACATCAGACAAGCCTACACAGTTCACTATTTTGTAGCCAAAATTAGCCCAAGTGGAAAATTGCTTTATCATAAGGCGGCGGCCGTGGTCGGTGGTGGCTATGACTCACCCCATTCTCCAATGCGTGAGGCTGACGGGGTGGGTTACGTGACGATCAGTCGTCTGGTGGGTTCGGATGCGAACACAAGTCTTTATAAAACTAAACTGTTGCAGTGGGACGTGAAGCAAGGTGTTCCTATCCGTGAAGTTGATCTTCCCGTTTATTCAAAAGGGGTGGCCGAGGTAACCTTAGCGACTCAACTGAGCCCTTCTGGTGACAGAATCTATATGACAGGAAACTCTGGTTTTACCCAAAACCCCAATGGCATGAGCCTTTACACGCCTGGGATGGCCTTCTTGCTTAGCTTTGATCTCAATACACAAGATTCAAAGGTTCAGTATTATCGCCTCAGTGATAGAAAAGATTATGGCTCAAGCTTAGCTCTACAAGACGATAAACTTTTGTTGGGCGTGGGCTATAAAGGGCCGCTCACCCATTCTGGTGATGACGACATTCGCGAAGGTTACCAGTCGAGTGGCATTGTAGAAATCATTTTAAATCCGTAAGGCTTTGTCGGGACCCAGTCTGAGTGCTGGGTCTCATTTTGGCAGCGGTGGCCGCGGCCAATATTCTATTGGGGATGAAAGAGTTCTTTCAGATTCACTAAGACATCAAGAAAAAATAGCCAAAAACTGAGGGTAATCTTTATCGTTCTTGTGGACCTTATTGATAATATGATGATCAAGCTTCATCTGAGCTTCTTTGGCCCAAGAGGCAATGTCCTCTTTTGAAAATCCATGATGCTGAACGCCCATAGCTTTATTGTCCGGGTGAAAGGTGCCATCCTCGTGATCGAGGTCAACAATGGCAAGCTTTCCGTCAGGATTGAGCATAGTTTTCATTTTTTGAATCATAGCCATAGGGTTTTTAAGATGGTGAAAAGCCATGGAGCTTACGATCAAATCAAACTTTTTGTTTAGATTTTCGTTTTCTAGATCGATCAGCTGAGATTGAAAATTATCGTGGCCTTCGGTTTTTTTATTAAAAATCTCTAGCATGCCCTCAGAGGTATCCACACCCAAAAGGCTTTTGGCTTGGTCAGCGAACTCTAAACCAAAAAGTCCGGTGCCACAGCCAAAATCCATGATGTCGATGGGGCTCTTGTTATTTAAAAGAGCTTTGGTTTGATCAGCCAAAGTCTTCATCATTTGAATCTTATCTTCGCTATCCCACTGGGCGGCCATTTCGTTGAAGTGTGACATCAAAACCTCGCTTTTTATCCGATATCTGCCCTGGTAAAATAAGATGGGGCGGGGAATAAAGCAAGGTTTTGCCTCGAGAATGCTGACAATTCTTAAACCATCGAATAAAAAAAGCAGTGGTGGAAACTCAGACTTACAAGCTTAGAGATTATCAAAAAAAGGCCGTCGACAACGCGCTTTCCTACTTTCGCAAAAAAAGGGACCCAGCCGTTATTGTTTTGCCCACGGGCTCAGGGAAAAGCTTGGTGATTGCCGAGCTTGCCCGCATCGCCAAAGGCCGCGTGTTGGTGCTGGCTCACGTGAAGGAGCTCGTTGAGCAAAACCATCAAAAGTACGAAAGCTATGGGTTGAAGGCGGGGATCTATTCAGCGGGTTTGCAAAAAAAAGATAAAGATCACAAAGTGATTTTTGGCAGTATTCAATCGGTGGCCAGAGCCTCTAAAGATTTTTTTAATGATTTTACTTTAGTGATCATTGATGAGTGTCATCGCGTCGGTCTTGAGCAAGGGAGTCAGTACGATCAAGTCATCAAAGAGCTTAAAGAGCAAAATCAAGACATCTGCATTCTGGGCCTTACGGCGACCCCTTATCGTTTAGGCTTAGGTTGGATTTTTAACTACAGTGCTTTGGGGGCGGAGCGCACTAAAGAGGCCCGTTTTTTTAAACAAAGCGTTTTTGAACTTCCCTTAGAGTACATGATTCGCAATCGCTTTTTAACACCTCCCGTGAAAGTGGATATCCCGGTGACCTCTTATGATTTTTCCGAGCTTACTGAAAATGGCCGACGCTACACCATGGATGAGCTAGAAGAGGTTTTAAAAAAACAACGGCGCCTCACCCCTTTGATTGTGAAAAATATTATTGATATTACCGAAACCTATGATCGCAAAGGTGTCATGATTTTTAGTAGTACCGTCAAACACGCCCAAGAGATTTATGATTGCTTGCCCGAGGGTGAAGCTGAAATTGTATTAGGCGATACCGACGAAAAAAAACGAGATGAGATCATTAAAAGATTTAAGGAGCGAAAAATCAAATACCTGGTGAACGTCTCTGTCTTAACGACAGGTTTCGATGCTCCCCATGTCGACGTGATTGCTATTTTGCGCCCGACCGAGTCCACAAGCCTTTATCAACAGATCATTGGGCGGGGATTGCGCTTGGATACAGGTAAAAAAGATTGTTTTGTCCTCGATTATGCAGGGATCACCCATGACATTTACAGTCCAGAGATCAGCGATAAAAAGCCTACACCCGAATCAGTGAATGTGCAGATCCCTTGTCCTCAATGTGGTTTTGAAAACAACTTTTGGGGGCGAGTCGATGACGAGGGTTATATCATCGAACACTATGGTCGCACTTGCAGAGGGGGGATTCAAGATCCTGAGACCTTTGAGTTCAAGCCCTGCGGCTATCGCTTTCGCTTTAAACTTTGTCCCAAGTGTTCCTGTCAAAATGATGTGGGCGCAAGAAACTGCTGCGAGTGTGGCGAAGTGTTGGTGGATGCGGATGCTAAATTAAAACAGGCCAGGCTTTCCAAAAACGCCCATGTTTTAAAGCCTGACAGTATTGAGATTTCTGAGCAATTCGATAAAAAGGGGAACTCCTACTTAGAGGTCAAATATTACGACTTTGACGCCAATTATCTTTCAGAAATTCACTACCTCAATAATGCCACCGCGGTGAAAAAGTTTAATATTAACTTTTTAAGATCCCACATGAGACGACCTGAATTTGAGCTCCCCATCCAAACGGTAGCCGATGTTTTAAGATGTCGCCCCTTGTTTCGTATGCCCTCTTTTGTCATTGCTCGCAAACAAGGGAAGTACTGGCGTATCACCGAAAAAATCTTTGCCGAAGAGCTTTAAAGCTAGGCCTATGGTGAAAATCTAAGGGTTTGACCGGTTGTCGGATAATGTGTACATTCTATGTATGTCTGAGGGTGGGGAAAGCCAGCGCAAGGTCATTCATGTCGATATGGACTGCTTCTATGCAGCCGTTGAGATCCGCGACAATCCCACTTTAAAAGGGAAACCTGTAGCCGTGGGTGGTCGGTCCAAAAGGGGTGTTCTCACCACGGCAAGCTATGAGGCTCGCAAGTTTGGCGTCCGCTCCGCCATGCCCACATCGGTGGCCTTACGCAAATGCCCAGACCTCATTTTGGTGCCGATCAACTTTGAAAAGTATCGCGAGGCCAGTCGCCAAATCCATGAAGTGTTTCAAGAGTACACCCACATCATTCAACCCCTTTCATTAGATGAAGCCTTCCTCGATGTCACCGATTGCAAAATGTGCGACGGAGTCGCTACTGAGATCGCTCGCGAGATTCGGCAAAAGATTTTTGAAAAAACCAAACTTACGGCCTCAGCGGGAATCGCCCCCAATAAGTTTTTAGCCAAAGTCGCTAGCGATTGGAAAAAGCCCAATGGTCAGTTCACTATTGCTCCTTCGCAAATCGAAAAATTCATTGTGGATTTACCAGTGGAAAAGATCCCCGGTGTCGGCAAAGTGACGAGCGAGAAGCTTCATAAAATGGGGTATAAAACCTGCGGTGATTTGCAAAAGTTAAGTATGGATGATTTGGTCAACCGCTTTGGTAAGTGGGGGATGAATTTGTTTGATTATTGTCGGGGGATTGATCAACGGGTGGTTTCCACTTCGCGAGAGCGCAAATCTTTGAGTGTGGAACACACCTATTTTGATGATTTAAAAACTCTGGAGGAATGTCAAAAAAAGCTTCCTGGATTATTAGATGAACTCATCGCCCGTATTGACAAAAAAGACCTACGACCTCGCATTCAAGGCTTGGTAGTCAAAATCAAATTTTTTGACTTTCAACAAACCACCTTAGAACAAAGCCAGAATAAAGATCTGAGTTTACAGAACTTCCTCCCCATGCTCGAGCAAGCTTATTATCGAGAGGCGAAGCCCGTGCGCCTTATGGGTCTTGGGGTGA
>JAGQZY010000021.1 GCA_020435205.1 Bdellovibrionales bacterium
CCAACCATACCCGCTTTGTAAAAAGCTTATTTGGATTCGGCCCTCTCAGCGAAACTTATAACTTGGAATATAGTCAGTTCTATGAAAGTTATGAAGTTACCCTGGGTGCAAGCTTAGGACGGATTGACCAACCTCGAGATACCACTCGAGAAAAAAACCTTTCTGCCCATTTCACTCATTATCTTACTGGTCGCTAACGTGTAGGTGGCAGTTTACTCATTGGTGAATCCCAAAATAAACGGCGATTCCTCAGTAGTCTCAATGGTATTTTCCCTTTGGGAAAAAATTCTCTGCTGATTTCTGAATGGACCTACGAGCAAGCCCAGTTTGCTAATCAAGCGTCACAAAACGTGGACACCTTGGCCTCCGTGCATCGCCTGGGTACAGAAATTGCGAAAGGCGTTTTTCCTTACCTCGTTTTTGAACACGCTTCCATCTCCAGCCCTAGTTCCTATGACCTTTTACATCGACCCGGAGCGGGTGTGCAGTGGTTGCCAGTTCCTCATTTTGAAATTCAATTGGAATACCTTAGGCAGGTCAGTAACCAAAATTATACTCATCCAGACAACATTGGCTTCGTTCTGTTTCATCTATACATATAATGTAAAACTATTTGGATAATATTTGAGAGAGATCGATCAAGTTTTTGTCGATTTCTTTTTGTCCACGCACACTATCAGCAAGAGGAACGTGGGTCAGCTTTTCATTTTGGATTCCAACCATAAGATTGCTTTTGCCATTCGCCAGAGCCTCAACAGCCCCAGCACCTAAACGACTAGCCAATATTCTGTCGATAGCCGTCGGAGACCCTCCCCGCTGAATATGACCCAAAATACAAACCTTGGCCTCAACGCCAGCTTTGGTTTTCAATTGGTCAGCAAGGTCATAGGCACTGCCCGGCTTTTCACCCTCAGCAATCACCAAGATACTACTGCGTTTGCCACGTTGGATTCCTTGATTCATGTGATTGATAACAGACTCAATAGAGGTCTTGATTTCAGGGATAAAAATACCTTCAGCTCCCCCCGCCAGTCCCACATGGGTCGCAATAAAGCCAGAAGCCTTACCCATGACTTCAACAATAAACAAGCGGTTGTGACTAGCCGCCGTGTCGCGAATGCGATCAATCGCAGACAGAGCGGTGTTGACAGCTGTATCAAAACCAATGGTCGCATCCGTCCCAAAAATGTCATTGTCAATAGTTGCAGGAATGCCAATTATGGGAATTTTGTGGTCCTCAGCTAAGGCGTGGGCCCCGGCAAATGAGCCATCACCACCAATACAAACTAAAGCATCAATTCCAGCTTGCTTTAGATGGGTTGCTGCTCTTTTGCGAATATCGGACCTTAAAAACTCTGGGCTACGCCCTGTTTTTAAAACGGTACCACCCCGTTGAATAATATTGGCCATAGAATTCATGGTGAGTTCTTTGAATTGCCCATCAATCATCCCCCGGTAGCCTTCTAAAACTCCGACTACTCGATAGCTCCGATCAATGCCCGAACGAACCACAGCCCGAATAGCAGCGTTCATGCCGGGGGCATCGCCCCCGCTCGTATAAACCCCTATAGTTAGATTCGAAGACTTGGACATAACTCAACGATAAAAGACATTTTTTCAAATAACAAGAGCTATCCAACGATGTCTGCTATCAAAAGTAACCCTTCATCATGGCATGCCAATACATAAAAGGAATAAACATCTTTTTTAAGAGGTACATGCTGTAACGCTCTTTAGCCTGGTTAAAGGGGAAGGTTTCCATGGGTTTCCCATCATAATCAAATTCCGCCAAAATACAGCTCGAGCGGCTGGTCACCAAGGGGCAAGAAGCATAGCCTGTGTATTTTACGTCAGTGGTTTTACCATCAATGTTAGCGAGAAGTTGAGCCACTAAAACAGGACCTTGTCCGCGTACGGCGGCTCCTGTTTTTGAGTTAGGAAGACTGCTTGCATCGCCAATAGAATAAATATTGCTAAACTTATTATGCTGAGTCGTGAACTTATTGACGTCAACCCAGCCAGCCTCATTTGCCAAGGGACTTTGCTTGATAAAATCGGGAGCCGACATAGGCGGTGTGACATGAAGCATATCAAAGGCTTCTTCCACTAAATCCCCTGTTTCATTATTTTTAAAAGTGGCGACTTTGTTCAGACCATCAATCTTAACTAGATTATGTCCATACAAGGTATTAATACCCCTTTTTGCAATGACCTTTTCCAATGCAGCTTTATACTTGGCTACACCAAAAATACCACCACCTGCTGATACGAATTTAACCTCAACTTTGTCACGGACTTTATTGTTGCGAAAAGTTTCCTCAGCAAGGTACATCACCTTTTGAGGGGCCCCGGCACATTTAATCGGTGTGTTAGGAAAAGTAAAAAGAGCGCGCCCCCCTTTTAAATTCTTCATGGTTTGCCAGGTATACTCAACAACATCTTTTGAATAGTTGGTGCATACCCCATTCTTGCCAAGGGTCTCCGTCAGCCCCTCTATTTTATTCCAGTCTATTTGAATTCCTGGAGCCACCACTAGAAAATCATAGGAAACTTTGTTTCCATCTTGCAAGGTGAGCTCGTTTTGCTCTGGTTGAAACGTTGCTACAGCTTTTTGAATCCACGTCACCCCTTGAGGCATAAAGTCCTTCATCGGCCGGCGCGACTTACTAAGAGGAAATACACCACCCCCAACAAGGGTCCACAAGGGTTGATAATAGTGAGTGTCACTCGGCTCAATGATGGTGAGGTCTAGGTCTTTTCTTTTGCGATGGAGGTTTCTCATCACCGAAAGTCCAGCAGTACCTGCTCCGACGATAACTACCTTTTTTTTCATATGGCGGTCCTTTTTTATTAGAATTAATAACAGGCCATTACAGCCCTTCTGCCAAGATAGTTCAAGAAAATCCGTGCAATTATAAGCTAGTTTATAATTGAAAGAAAAAGTCAGAGTTAAAATAGAAAAAAGCTCCCAAATGACCACAAAGGAGGACAGCGTGAGAGTTTCTATTTTATTAACTACCCTACTCGCTTCTATGACATCCTATGCCATTGATAATCCTAGAGCCTTAAAAATGGCTCTAGACGATGAGTACAAAGCCTTTGCCACCTACCAACAAGTTTTGGACGATTTTGGTAACGTCCGGCCCTTTACTAACATTGCCAGGGCCGAACAGCGCCATATCAATGCCCTACTGCCATTTTTTGAAAAATATGACTTGGAAGTCCCTGCCAACGAATATTTAGGCCAGATGGAAAGCTACCCATCCGTTCAAGCGGCTTGCCAAGCGGGTGTTGATGCTGAGATAGCTAATGTGGAACTCTACGACAAAATTTATTCCCTCACCGATGACGAAGAGCTTATAGCCGTCTTTGAAAACCTGCAGGCGGCTAGTCAAGACAAGCACCTCCCCGCTTTTCAGCGCTGTGCTCGACGTAAATAATTTTTAACGGGAATGTCCCCTACCTTGGCCCCTTAATCTTGAAGGGGCTTTTATTGTGATCGCAATCGAATCAATTTAAGAATCAAAAAGGCCCAAGGCAGTGCGTGATAGAAAAGGTCAAAAATATCTATAGGGCGAACGAGCTTTCCGTGAAAGAGCATTTTTAGTTTCTCAACCAAATGAGGTTCAGGAAAAAATGGAGCTAGGCCTAAAAAAAAGGCGACAATCAAAAAAGGAAAAAGCGGTGTTCGATCCACCCAATCCAGTAGCATTTGTAACATGAGAAACTTCCCTCGCTTTCACAGTATATTGGAAGTATTGTAGCCAGAATGGCTAACAATGTTTATCAGCTAAATAACAATTCTCTTTATTTAAATTTCAGGATACTCTGGCACATGCTAAACTGAAGGCGGCTGTCGTGCGGCCTTTAGTTATTCACCTGGGAGCGGAATCCATTCTGTTTCATTGATCACTTTTGGAAAATTGCCCTCACGCCAATCTTTTTTTGCTTTATTGATCTTGTCTCTGCTGGTGGAAACAAAATTCCACCAGATATGACGATCCTCTGCAAAGGTCTGCCCCCCAAAAAGCATAAACTCACAATCTTTATCTATTGCGAAGTTTACCGGTTCACCTTTTTTAAAAATAAGCATATCGAACCGACGGTAGATCTCACCTTCAGCAACTAGGGAACCATTGATAATATAAACTGCTGATTCGTGCCCTGGCTCCACCACAAATTTTAAGCTCCCTCCTTTTTTACCCTTTCCATTGATATAAAAAAGATCTGAGAACACAGGAACGGGGGATTTCTGAGCAAAGGCCTCTCCGGCAATCAGTCTCAATTGAATCCCCTCTTTCTCCACAATAGGCAAATCGGCTTCCTTGCCATGAAAAAAATTGGGGTCTACGGACTCAAACTCTTTTGGTAGAGCTAACCACAATTGAATCCCCTCTAAGCGCATGGCTCCTTGAGTCGTATCAGATCTCTCACTGTGGACAATACCAGATCCCGCCGTCATCCAATTGACTTCGCCGGGACGAATCGCCTGCTCGTTACCAAGACTATCCCTGTGCGTAATTTGGCCACTCAACAAATAAGTTATAGTGGCAAGACCGATATGGGGATGGGCTCGCACCGTCATTGGACGATCGGGGCTTAGCTCTACTGGCCCCATATGGTCCCAAAAAATAAAAGGGCCAATCATCTTTTTATTCTTTGTTGGCAAAGATCTGCGAACTTGAAAATTATCACCAAGGTCTTTGACTATTGGTTGTATGACTCTTTCGATGGATCCCATCGGCAGGCCTCCGTCTTATTTTTTTATTTCAGCTCAATGCTCATACAGGACTCAAATGGGGTCAAATAAGAATTCACCAGGCTCAGGATCCAACTCACCGCCAAGCCCTCCGTCGGGCCCGAGTCGCCTGACTTAGGTCTTGTATAATTTTGAGACTTTTATTCCGATATAATATTGATGAAGCCTCGTAAATCCGACCGATGGATTATTTTATTTTTAGTCGTTGCTCTGGTCATACAAGTGGCTTGGCTCTTGATTGATATGGAGATTCTTTCTCCCTCGGGACAATCTAGAAGGTCCGGGGCAGAGGGACTGGTTGCTGGTTTTGTCGAGAAAACTCAAAATAAATTAAAGCGGCGCGCTCTCAATAGTTTAGTTTGGGAGGCCTCTCAGGAATCTCAACCCATCTATTACCATGATTCTGTATTAACACTAGCGCAAAGCTCGGCGGTGATTCAACTACAAGGAAAAAGCCAACTTAAACTTTCAGAAAACACGCTAGTCATCATTGAACCTCCTGAATCGGAGACGACTGGTGAAATTAAATTAAAATTTATAAAGGGTAGCTTGCAAGCAAGAAACGCCTTTGCCAAAAGTAAAATTGAACATGAGAGCTTCGCTTTGCAATTGAACAAAGGAAGTGTTGTTGAGTTAGCACAGATCGACGAGAATAGCTTTGATATTCAGCTTAAAGAAGGTAGCGGCAGCCTGCAGGCTGACCAGATGGAGGAAAGCCTCAGTCAAGGCAAAATAATTCAAGTTCAAAATGGCACAGCTCAGAGCATTTCAATTGATAAAAATTTAAAGTGGGTCGACATCCCTAAAGCAAGAATTTTCACGCGCTCGGACCACACAAAAGTACCCTTGCATTGGCGTGGAAAGGCTGAGCAAATTGTCGTCGTCAATCGAGAATTTGATCCCAGAAAAATTGATATTGGCAGCCTATCTAAAATAGAACTTTCTATCCCTATGGGTAAAAACCGCTTGTATTTAAAGCAAGGCGATCAAATCAGCGAACCCTTGGATATTGAGGTTTGGCAAGCTCCACTCTGGCACTTGGTTCATCCTCTGCCTCGAGACCGCGCCCATATTGGGCCCTTAGAGTTTTACTGGACAGGCGTGCCTCAAGCACGCTCTTATAAAATCAAATTGAAGGGTTTAAAGTCGAATAAAGAGTGGGAATCAACAAGTCCTCTGAGCCAATATAATTTTGTCGATGAAGACGATTACCAATGGGGGATCTGGGTCATCGACAAAGATGGTTTTGAAATCGCCCCCCCCTATTCCTACCCTTTGTTTATACGGCAGAAACCTTTTCAAGCTCCAAAAACAAATAAACCCAAATTTCAATCGCCAAAGGCACCCCCCCCTCCCTCTGCCCTTCTTTGGGAATTTCTATTCATGGGCAAGGCTTTTGCCGAAGGCGCAACCTATCAAGCGATCTTTTCTTGGGAGCCCATCGAAGGAGCCGATCTTTACCATCTTGAAATTTCAGCCACACCTGACTTTCGCAATCCTGTGTTAAAAACTCAGGTTCGAAAATCTGAATTTATGTGGGGTGGAGTTAAAGACCAACGAGATTACTATTGGAGAGTTGCGGCGGGCAGCTCCTCTGGCCGAATGGGAATTTTTTCTGAACCAGAAAAAATCACTTTGACTCTCGCCCCGGAAGCACCCGTTGCCAAACCCAAACGCATGGTTAAAGCAAAACCAAAAATGGAACCTCTACCCATTGCAAAGGAAGCTAACACGAAAAAGGCGACGATTTTTCCACCCGTGACAAAACCTAAACTAGAAAATTCAGCCTTAATTGAAAGTTCTTCACCAGCAAGGGAGGAAGACTCCCTACTAGGCCCCGTGACCTATCGATTTTCTTGGAGAGCTGGATATGGTAGCCTTAAGGGGGCTGCTGAGAGACAGGTCGACACAAATCTAAGTGGAATGAAATTTTTGTCTTTTGGTTTCGAATTTAATTATTTGAGTTCAATAGATCGATTGTGGAAACTGGCTCTAGAGTTGGCACAAACTGAATTTAAGCCCACCTCAAAGCTCGCTATCCCCCACCAAGACAATCTTAGCATCAGCCAAGGAGAATTTCGCCTTATCCGATATGCAAATGACAATCACTATGGGGTCGGATTTATTGGCAAACTCGCTCCCGCTTTTGAACGAAAGAGCGCTGATCAAATTTCCTCCTCATCAAAGATACTTGCTGGTGCTACTTTTGAAACTCGCTGGCAGGTTGGCGGCGGCCGCTATCTCGGTTATTTATCCCCACTGGCTGGTTCAGGGTTATTGGGAGCAACCATGAGCCACCGCTGGACGCGCCCCATTTATTATTACTTTTTTCTTGGCATTGAGTTTGAAACTGACTGGCTACAAGGCAAAGATCAAAGCCTCACCAACTTTGATGGATATCTGCTCATGGGTGCTGAATTTTAATTAAAATGCCGCTTTAACCCCAAAGCAAGGCTCACAAATAACGGCAACAGCAAAAATACAATTCCTCCTCTGGGGGGGCTGGCTCCCCGGCTATCCACGCGAGCGCAGCCTGCTGATTGAAAATCAAATTGATCTACATTTAAGTTGGCGTTACCACCGCCGCTATTGTCAGTGTAATTCAAAACCACTTGAGTGATCATATCAGGGTCGTTTAAATTGGACGCCGTTACCGTGACTTTAAATCGAACAAAGCGTTTATCAACAATAAGACTGGGGTCAGTAGTGTAGCCGGTATCATCGCCAGTAAAGTCATCGTCACTCCCAGCAAACTCTAAAGTAAAATCAGTGGATGTTGGGCTTAATATAAAACTATTTAACGTGACTTGGTTTGTGGAAAGGTCAAAGGGTTGGCTGACCACATCTTGAGTTGTCGCTACAAACTCCACTTTTCCAGGACTAATCGTTTGCTCAGCAGGAGTATAAAAACCCGTGCCAGACAAATTGTATTGTTCGCTAGAAAACCAACTCCGACCCACCCCACCTGATGCGCCTGTGGCTGGAACAGTATTGGTCCCGCCGGTGCCAATATTAGCCCGACTGGCGCCACCACCGTCGGTATTGTAAATTTCGATATCATTACCGACAAAGACGAGAACCGATCCACCACCACCCCCGCCGCCGGGCCCACCATTGACGTTGGAGCTTCCACCATTTCCTCCACTCACATCGATGGAACCAAAAGCTGAAGCGGGTGCCTGGCCTAAAATAAAGTCACGAACAGCATGAATGACGACAACACCACCACCGGCTCCACCACCTCCGCCAGCATCTGTCGCATTGCCACCGCCACCTCCGCCACCAGCACCGCCCGCAATGATGGTAAACTCCGGATCGGTTGCGCTATTTCCTGCTAACCCAAAACCACCAGCGGCATTGGGTCCATTACCAGCGGCACTAGTGGTGTTCCAGGAACCTCCACCGCCTCCACCCATGGCCGGAGTGGCCGCATTACCTGCAATTCCACCTGTGACTGTGGCATGAACATTGGCGCCATTGGTGCCGGCACCATTCACAACTCCACCACTGCCACCATGACCTCCTCCACAAAGGGCCACCCCTCCGCTTCCTGGGGCTGCGCCAATAGCATTTCCGCCATTGCCACCAGAACAATCAATTGTGCCTTCAATAACAACGTCGCTTAAGCTGTAGATGATAAGAGGGTTGTTGCCAATAGGTCGCAAAGTCCAACCCGCATCCAACTTAAATGAAGTGACCTGCAAAATTGGAAAGGTCGATGTGTCCAAGCTGATAATATTGCCGGTCGTATCGGCATCATGGTCAAAGGATAAGTAGGTGGCAAGTTCAAAGCTTCCATGTTGGCCGTTGCCGACATCGACTGGAATGGGAGTAAACCCACCTTTGTAATTAATAGTATGCAATGTGGGATGGACCACGCCGAGAGCTTGGTTCCAGACGGCCGTCCCTGAAGCATAACGGCTTCGGGTAGAAAAATCCTCAGAGACTTGAGCTGCCATCAAATCCTTCACAAAGATAAAAAGGAAAGAGAATGCAAGCAGACTTCGAGCCACTAGGCCCCCTTAGCCTTTAAACCTTGATTCAGCAACACGGTGACGACTTTCTTGCGTAAAGTCTCTGCCATAAAGGGTTTAACAATATAAGCGTTTACGTTGTATTTTGCGGCTTGGCTTATTTTTAATCGTTCTTGGCTTTGCTGTGCGGTGACCATGATAAATGGTGTATCCAGAAGCTCAGGATGGGTACGTACCGATTTTAAAAAAACCAAGCCATCAGCACGGGGCATGTCCCAATCACAAAGAATCAGATCAATCTGATTTTCAGGGTCGTTAAAAATTTCAAAAGCTTCTTCACCATCACTAGCTTGCAAAAACCTTTTAAAACCAATACTTCTCAAGTTTTGCATAATAATATCACGAATTAACTTGTCATCGTCGACGAGAAGTATCGTTAGCTCAGCCAAGAGACTGGTGTTTATACTTTGCCAATCCATCTTAATCCTCCCTTTCAATGGGAAAACTCAAATCAATTTGGGCTCCCCCCTGTGGATGATTGCCCACCTTGAATTGACCACGATGTTCGATCTCAATGATTTCTTTGCAGATCGCGAGCCCCAATCCGCTCCCCTCTTTACCTTTAGTTGTAAACAGAGACTCTGTGACTCTTGGCAAAATCTCCTCTGGGATACCAGAGCCAGTGTCGCGAACAACAATTTTAGCATTTCCCCCATCTTTTTTGATGGAAATGTACAGTTCGCCACCTTGGTCCATAGCATGGATGGCATTGATAAATAGATTTGCAAAGACTTGGATGATTGCATTTTTATTAACATAGGCGGTCACCGACTCGACATTTTCCGTGTGAATTTTTATGCCATGGCGCCGAAAGCGGAATTCCATTAACTCCAAGGCCTCTTGCAATAGAGTTTTTAAATCACTCACCATAAATTCTTTTTCACTCGTTCCACTTTCATTGAGGTTACGAAAATTTTTAAGAACAGAAGCCGCAGTTTTTCCGGCTTTTAATATAACCTCCAAAGAGCTCTTCATCTCTTCCATAGACTCAGCCTCTGTGGCCAATTCTGCGTGGCCAATAATGTGAGTCAAAAGATTGCCAAATTCATGAGCGACACTGCGACCAATAGCGGCCATTGCGCTATGGCGCTCACTATCGATGAGTATTTGATTGGCTTCACTGAGTCTTTCCGCCTGCCACTCCCTAAGTCGATGCAAATCCCACAGGCTACTAGCGTTACGCGCTTTTTGAAGAATTTCACCTTCATTAAATGGTTTGTTAATGTAGTCCCATCGTTCTCTATTGTCATTTCCAAGGTAAGTACCAATCGTGTCCACGCTGCGATCATGATAGGCTGTTACAAAAACCACAAAGAAATTAGGATCGAGACTCATGACTCGTTTGGCGAGTTCAATACCATCAATATCTGCCCCTAACATCACATCAAAAAAGCCCATGGCAAAAGGCCTTTTGTTTGCAACGGAAGACTCAAGCTCTTTAAGAGCATCTTGTGGGTTATTGACGACCACCACATCAAATTCAGAGGCTTTCTGCGGCACCAAATCTCCCTCTGACTTAGATCTTCGGCTCGAGCGCATAGTGACCACATTAGGATTGTCTGGGCAGAGGACCTCTTTGATACCTTTGGCAATTTCTGGTTCATCATCGACCACCAAGATCCTTCGGTTTGGTACCGGTGAATCCAATGGAATTAAATCTTTTTGCTGTTTAAAAAGTCGTGCGGCGTTACTCATGCTGGCACCTTCCCAAGTTCACTTTGTTTTTTTGGAAAACGAATTCGAAATAATGTTCTGCATCTCGGTTCTGATGTTATAAATTCAATATCACCACCATAACTTCTGACAAAGCGGCGGCTGATATTCAATCCAAGCCCCGTCCCTTCATCAGAAGATTTTGTGGTAAAACGATTTTCAAAGAGTCGGTTTTGATGTTCAGAGCGAATTCCTACCCCATTATCTTCAATGTCGACACAAATAAACTCACCATCATTATAGGTTTTGATTTTAATTGTGAAGGTATTTGCTGGATAAGATTGCACTCTTCCTAACTCATCCATAGCTTGCAATGAATTTCGCATCATATTTGTCACTGCTTGAATAATTTCATCTCGATCGACTATAGACTCATCAGGATTAGCTTCCAATTTTTTTTCAATTAAGAATCTCTTTTGAAAAAACAAATCACTCATAATATCAATGCTATCACTAATGATCGCATTAATAGAATGTGGCTTTGCATTGGAGTTCATATTCCCCAAACGGCGCATGCCATTGACAATCTTACCTATGCGGTCGCCTTCCTGGCGAATAAACTCCAGATCTCGCTTTAACTCTTCGTTTTGTTTATTTACATTTTCCCTGGCGTAAAGAATATTTTCCAAGTCTTCTTCTAACAAGTTCTTGCCTTGGTGAATCGACGAGGGTTGCCTCCAGTTGCTAATGAGTTCTTCAAATCCACCCTTTTCCATGTCTTCTTTCCAAGCCGTACTGATTTCAGAAAGAAGTTCAATAGACTCTCTATACTGCGCGTCTACTTTCTTTTGTACAAAACCAGCTCGAGTCAGAAGACTCGTAAGTGGATTGAGTACCTCATGAGCAGCACGTCCCGCGATTTCACCCATGGAGGCCAAGCGCGCAGTTTTGATCATAGCTTCTTGAGCTTCAACCACTTTGATTTTTTGTTCTTCCAGTTCTCGAGTTCTCTCTTTGACCTTGTTATCGAGCTCTCGGTTCATCACTTCCAGTTCATCTCTAGATTTTTTAAGATCAAAAATCATTTGATTAAAACTATCGCCAAGAGTTACCGTTTCATCTTGCCCCTGCAAACGAATGGGTGTTGACAAATCACCTTGAGATACCGCTATCATTCTTTCCACAAGCAACGCGATATTATGTGTTAGAGTTCGCGACAATAAAAAGGCCGCTAAAATAATCATGGTTAATACAATAGATCCAAAAAGGAGAGTTCGAAGCGTTAGTCTCTTGACGGCTGCGAAGGCCTGCTTTTCTGGTGCTTTTGTGATAATAATCAATTTCCCGCCAAAAGCTTTTGCTATAGCGGCTAACCATTGATCTTGCCCTTGTTCAATCTTGGTTACGCTGGTGCGAGTTGACATCTCAATGGCTTTTTGAAAAAAGGGATCTCCGCCCAAAGAGGGATGACTGAAAAGTCTTTCCGCCTCCCTTTGCACTAAGACTTCTCCGTCGGCATTGGCGATAACCGTATCCGAAAGCTTGACAACATTAACAGACTTCAAGAGGCGATCTAGTTTGATAAAGCCCACCACAACCCATCGCTCCAAGGGTTGAGAGTTTTGATCGACTTGCAAAACCAATCGAGCATAACCCATCATCGGCGGGAAACCCTCCACAGAAGCATTCCATATGCTGTCACCTTGCTTTAATATTTTTTCAAAAGGGATAGATGAATAACTCATTTCCCGAGAGAACTTTTTTTCATCAACTCCATAGGTATTGAGATAGCTATGGTTTGAATATGAGACAAAAGGTTCCGCTTGGATGTTTTTGTAAAGTCTTAGCGCTATGAGGTCTGATTCCTCTGTGAACAGCTCTCCTACCATTTTCTCTCTAAGATTATTGGGAAGCTGAGTAAATAGTTTTAATTTTTCAGAAACGCCTGACAAGCTTGCATCCAGTTCATTAGCAAGATTCGAAACTTGGCTCTTATTCAAATCAAATACAAGATCCGTCTTGTCGGATTTAAAGACGGTAATCGCCATGAGCAAATATGTACCAAGACAGGTCAACAATAAACCACTCATCACTAACAGAAACTTTAGGCGAATTGATAACTTCATTAATGATTACCTCTATATATCATCGGTTTTTGAGGCAGAGATATTGAGTCTAGAGACTCGACTCAGGGCCGGCTTTACCTCGGTGTTCTAAAGGCTGACTCCGAGCTACTGACCTCTTGGCCCCCATCCGAAACAGAAAGACCTTTCACACTGTACAAAGTGTTGGCCGATAGTCCTGAAAAAGTGACTTGGTGATTGGTTTTCAGAGTGCTATCCAAGGATGAAGATTCAACCGATCCGGCGATCACGTCTTTGACTTCTATTTGTGAACTGGCAGGCAGGCTGGTGGTCCAACTGACAGTGACCTCGGTCCGAGTGGAGCTCACAATAGAAAAATTGGTAATCACCAGGGGATCCTCAACGGCACAAGGGTTGTTAGCTTGCTCTGGAAAGTAATAGTTCTCGTTATTCAATGCCTTCCAGCCACGGGTCAGCATGTCGTAGTAAGTGGCCGTAGGAGCCGAAGGGACTTGGTTATAATCAAAATACATGGAGTTTCCGGCCTTACCACATTGAAGGTCCATATCAGGATTGGCAGGGTCTTCACCAGCCTCAAGCTTACGCATCATTACAACAAGTGAGATGTGGTAGCGAGGTCCTTGAAAATATTCAAAGATCAAATTTCGGGCCGAATTGTGATCCATATAAATCGCCTCAGAAGCACATCCCATGCGTGTTGGATGAGTCCCGTCATTGTCAACGATAGTCACCAGAGAATTATCATCAAGGCGCTCTCTGAGCATTGCACCATCATCAGATAAAACTGCCATCTGATACCAACCCTCTTCATCGCCCGCTGCTAAAGTGAATTGAGATTCCATTCGTAAAGCAAAATACTCATAGATCGGTTCATCATTTTGATTAAGCACAAGGGTTCCATCCTGGCGATAAAAGCCCAGATCAAATTTTCGAGTCGGTACATAAAGCTGGTTAAAATACAATGTGCTCTCAATAGGTGTTGCGTTTTCCATATAGTCAGTGACTGAACTATAACGAGGTTGGTCGTCGGTTAAATAGAGAAGATTACCAATGAGCCCACGATCTTGCGCTGAAGATCCCGCGCTAAAAGGATCGCACAGCGTCCTTTCCGGAGGGGTCAAAATGGGTGTATCAACCGGAGCCTCTTCAGGAACAGCCACAATTTCAGTTTGGTCTTCACTTCCCGTGCCTTCAGTGAGACAGCCCGTCAGCGAAAAACATAAAAGGAAGGTGCAGGACCATTGGGTCCAACGAGCAAACTTCCACACTACGCACCACAAGAACTTCGTCCTCATACCCTTAATTTTACGTCTTAATCCGAAGCTTTTCGCAAAAATAATTTTTTGATCTCATTGAGATATGATTCGAAATGAGAAATCCCCAAGATGAAACATATTTGGTCTTTTTTTGTCAAAAAACTACTGATATCAGTAGTCTAAACAATTGCGGCAGAAGGCATTAATGAGAAGAAAAATAAGGGTGGCTAAAACTCCTGCAACCATCACATAGAACTCAATTCCAATACTGCGAGTCGACAACTGTGGGCTACGAAATAAAATGCCCACAAGAAGGGGGGCAACGTACTGATTGATAAATAATAAGGCGAAGGTCAATCGATTCAAGCGGCTCTTGTTTAGGAATCTCCACATAAAAAGGTTTGGGTTAGAAAAAACCGCTGCGACAGCAAAGCTCCCCATCAAAAGCATCTCAAAATACCCAATACCGACTCGGTAATCCACCCCAGAGCGCATGTATAGATCAACACCCAGGACATGACCAAGTAAACTCAATCCGCCAGGAAATAGAGCTAAGTGAAGAAGGATATCATCAACAATAAAAGCCGAATCTGGACTTCTTCTTATCACGACTAAAACTTCATAAAAACAAAACAGGATCAACCCTATAGAGGTTAATGCAGAGGTTGGAACTGTGTGTGGAATTGTTTTTAAAAAGAGCTCTGGAGAGAGGAGCTGAATCCACAGACTTGAAAAGTTTCCACAAGCGACAATACCCAAAATAGCAAGTGTCATGGGCTTTGACCAAGTTTCCCACATTTGGTCAGCCAATCGAGCTCCAGACATGAGCATAAGAGAAAAAGACGTAAAGGGAGACAAGCCTGGAGTATGACTCCATTGCAGCCAGCCATCGTTAAAAAACCAGGACACAAAGGTCACGAGACTTGCAAAAAATATAAATCCATCGATAAGCATGGCCAATTGATTTAAGGATTTAAAAAATTTCACTGAGATGCCCTTTCACTTGTCAGTAGGCAATAGCCTACCCACTTGCTATACTCTACCCCGACTGCTGCCCTTTGGAGGATACAAATGTTATGTAACAACATCCCTGAGCTGATTGGCAATACTCCCATCGTCAAAATTGAAAGCCTGAGTCGAATCAGTGGCTGTGATATTTTTATCAAATGTGAAAACTTAAATCCTGGAGGCTCGGTGAAGGATCGAGCGGCCCTGCAAATGGTCAAGGACGCCGTCGCTTCGGGAGAGCTAAAGCCAGGCATGTCTATCATCGAAGGGACAGCAGGCAACACTGGCATCGGCTTGGCCGTGGTAGCCGCAGCCATGGGATTTGATATGACTGTTGTCATGCCCGAAGGCCAAGCCATTGAAAAGCAAAGGATGGTGGAGCTCTATGGAGCCAAGCTTCGGCTCGTGCCACCGACAAATTTTAAAGACCCTAACCATTTTTATCACAAAGCACGCAGTATTGCTGAGCAGGAGCCGCAAAAATACTGGTGGGCCAATCAATTTGAAAACCTCAGCAATCATAAAGCCCATTTTTGTTCCACTGGCCCCGAAATTTTTAAACAACTCTCTGGTAAAATTGATGCCTTAATATCCGTCGCCGGCACCGGCGGTACCATTGCCGGCACTAGTTGCTTTCTAAAAAATCAGTCGGCAAGCACCCACGTTCGCTTGGTTGATCCCCCGGGCTCGGGGTTAGCGAGTTATTTGAAAACAGGGGCGTTTACAAGTGAGGGGAGCTCTATTACTGAGGGCATTGGTATCATGCGGTTAGTGGCAAACTTTGCTAAAGCAAAGGTGGATGATGCCATCACTCTCCCCGATCAGGATTTAATCCTCATCGCTAACCATGTCCGCCTTGAAGATGGTTTGCTCCTTGGCTCCAGCGCTGCTCTCAACGTGGCGGGAGCCTTTTTTACAGCTCTGCAGCTGGGGCCTGGAAAACGCCTAGTGACTTTTTTGTGCGACCTCGGAGAAAGAAGCTATTCTAAACTTTACAACCCAGAGTTCTTAAAAACTAAAAATCTAAGTGCTGAAACCAATGACATTGAACTTTTGAAATCGAAATATAAGAAAATGATCTCTTGATCGGACTAATTTTGACTCTCTGTGGATTGCGCTTCAGTTTGGTGGGAATCGTACTCTTTTAATTTGTTTTGGCTAAGTATTTCTATACCCTTTTCTGTCACCAAATTTTTTACGATAGCAAGCTCTACTTTGCATTGGTGCTTACGACTATTAGTCATTTTTTTCCAAGCCCTATTCATAGCATTTTTTGCTCTCCCTAAATAGGAGTAGTGATCGGGAATTTTTCCATCGACACTCAAAACTTGCACTCTGTAGAAAATATTTTTTTTCTCCGGCAAATAACTTCTTAAAACTTCGGCCGCTTTATTAAATTGGGGTTTAAGGCAAGGGTATCGCTCAAGAATTGTCTCAAACTTTACAATGTCACAGTCTCCTGAGTTATCCGGTTTTAATCTTTGATGGGCTGACCATTGGTTTTGAAGATTTAATCGAGCGGAATAAAGGACTGAACCGACTCCCTTACCTCTCATTTCACCACACTGGAGACCACCACTTCCCGATTTCACAGCCCTCTTAGCCTTTCCTTGCTGCAACTTAAGACGAACCATAACATCAGGATTAGCCCAGGACGACTGGGCATAAATTCCAACAAAGAGGAAAGACGAAATCCATTTGAAAAGCATGGATTTAGTCTAGCATTTATCCATTTTTGCATGGAGATTCTCTAGGCCAAAGCCCTTTCAACTTTGGCACTAAGTCTGGAATTTCAAGAAAGTTTGGAAAACTGATCAATAAGGATGAAGGCTCCCATAATCAAAACAAACCAACCAAAACCCTTTTTTAAGGTTTTGTCAGAGACTTTTTTGGACAGAGACATTCCGATAAAAATACCAACAATAGCCAAAGCCGCAACAGTTAGCAGAAGGTGCCAATCAATAAAGGGTTGCTTTTGCACATCACCGAGAAAGCCAATAAGAGACTTGGCAGCAATGATCATCAGCGAAGTTCCCACTGCTCTTTTCATTGGAAGTCCTACTAAAACCACTAAGGCCGGGATGATCAAAAATCCACCGCCAGCACCGACAAAGCCTGTGACCCCTCCGACTAAAAAGCCCTCGCCACCAATGAGGAGAGCTCTAGCTAAAGGAGACAGCTCTGCCTTTTTCGCCTCTTTGCGCCCACGAATCATAGAAATGGAGGCTAAGACCATAATGACTGCAAAAACCGCCATGATAAAAAGAGCTTTTTTAACTTCTAAACTTCCAAGAGTAAAAACGGGATCTGGAAGAGAGGGCACCACAAAGGCTCGGGTCAGATAAACAGCGACAAAACTTGGAAAGGCAAAAAGCAACCCAGTTTTAACCTCAACTTCGCCTCTTCGAAAATAATTGGCTGCACCAACCAATGCCGAAAGGCCAACAATAAAAAGTGAATAGGCCGTAGAGAGAACTGGATCAATAGCAAAAAGGTAAACCAAAATAGGAACGATAAGAATGGACCCGCCACCACCGATCATTCCTAATGTGAGCCCCATCAAAATTGAAGCTAAGTATCCAAAGAGTTCCATGGCTGTTACCGAATGGGATATTTTAAGTAGGACATACCATTATCTTCTTTAGGGGGAAGCTGCCCATTCTGCGCATTCACTTGAATACTGGCTAACAAAAGCTTTGGCGCCATTAAAGTTTTATCTCGCTCTTCCCTGAAACTAACAAAATCTTTTTCGGTAGTGACTTCCTTGATCTGGATGTTGTTGTTCTTTTCCTCGCCAACAGTTGTTTTAAACTCCAGCTTCCGCCCACCAGGTTGATAATCATGACCAACATAAATCTCTATATCATCATTCAACTTATAGATTTTTTCGTGAATGGAATGGTAAAGATCTTTCGCACTTCCTTTTGGAAAGTCGCACCGACCTGTACCATAATCTGGCATAAAAATAGCATCACCAGTAAATGCCGCCTTATCGTTAATCAGATAAGTCACACAAGCCGGGGTGTGCCCAGGTGTGTGAATGACTTCAATCTTAATAGAACCGGCATTAAAAACTTCACCATCTTTCAAAAGTTTATCAAACACTTTTCCTTCAGTATCAAACTCATCATCAAAATTGAATAAACCCTTAAAGGTCTCTTGAACCAATTTGATGTTCTCATGAATGGCTGTTTTAGCCTGAGGATACTTTTCTTTGAGCAATTGTGCCGATGTCAAATGATCAGCATGAGCGTGGGTCTCAAGGATATAATGCACATTCAAACCATGTTTCTCGACGAAGCCAACAAGCTCCTCGAAGGACTCATGGGATAAAGTGGAGCCCCAGGGTTCATAGTTGAGTACTGGGTCAATAATAACCGCATCTTTTGTGTCTGGATCGTAGGCCACGAAGGTCAAGGTGAAGGTGGGTTCGTCGAAAAAGTGTTGAACTTTCATAATAGACTCCTTTTATGACGTCAGGATAGCAAGGGTTGACTCAGAGAACTTATAACCTGGGTTATAATCTGTGTTTTTTGTAATACTACGAACTTAAACGAATCCCGCTCCAGTGGCAACTACCAGAGGCTGGCTTCCAGATATGAAATAGGGTGAATTAAAAGCCTATTTAAAAGTGCCAAGGGAAAGTGGAGAAATCCTGCTTTCGCTTCTCCAAAAATGCTTTGCGCCCTTCTTGAGCTTCTTCACTAGCATAAGCTAAACGAGTCGCCTCACCAGCAAAGACTTGCTGACCAACCAAACCATCATCAACCAAATTAAAGGCGAACTTTAACATGCGAATCGCTGTTGGACTTTTGCTATTAATTTCTTTGCACCAAGCCAAAGCTTCTTTTTCAAGGTCCCCGTGGGAAACTACCTTATTCACCATTCCCATTTCAAAGGCTTCATCAGCACTGTAGTCCCGGCCCAAAAAGAAAATTTCTCGGGCCCGCTTTTGCCCCACCATTCGCGCCAAATACGCAGAACCGTATCCACCATCAAAGCTAGCAACATCAGCATCCGTTTGTTTAAAGATCGCATGTTCCCGACTGGCTAAAGTTAAATCGCAAACCACATGCAAGGAGTGTCCTCCACCAACGGCCCACCCCGGAACGACACACATAACTACTTTTGGCATGAAACGTATTAATCTCTGCACTTCAAGAATGTGGAGACGCCCCAAACTCTGTTGGGCCCCGTATTGATAACCTGAAGGTCCACGCACTCGCTGGTCCCCTCCTGAACAAAAGGCCCAACCTCCATCTTTAGGGGAGGGACCATTGCCAGTTAAAATCACTGTACCTACATCTGGAGATTCCGCTGCATGCAAAAGAGATTTATAAAGTTCGTCGACAGTTTGAGGACGAAAGGCATTGCGAACTTCGGGGCGGTTGAAGGCAATGCGAACAGTGCCTTGGTGGATGGCCCGATGGTAAGTGATATCCTCAAATTCAAAACCGGCGACGGCTTGCCATTGGCTTTCATCAAAAATATCACTCGCGGCCACGGGACCTCCCTTTGTATGGGCGCTATAAGAGCATAAAAATGGAGCAGGGTCGACTGCGGAGAAGTCCATGTTTTTGCACCGTGACATCCCCTCTTCCCTCGGCTCAAGCTTATTGGTAGACCATAAAAAAGAGGTTTTCATGTTGTGCCCTTGCCAAAGTGATAAAGATCTAAGTGACTGCTGCCAACCCATCATCGATGGAAAACTAGCGCAAACTGCGGAAGAGCTTATGCGGGCTCGCTACACGGCCTACTCTCAAGTCAACATGGATTTCATTGAGAAAACTCATAACCCAAAAACTATGAAAAAAACAGACATGGAAGCCAATCGCGAATGGGCAGAATCAACCCAGTGGCTGGGTTTAGAAGTGATCCATACAGAAAAAGGAATGCCTGAAGATGATTGGGGCAAAGTGGAATTCCGCGCTCGCTACCAAGGGTCCCATGGGGAAAACGAACACCACGAAATCAGCGAGTTCCATAAAAGAGATGGCCAGTGGTTTTTTACAGAAGGTAAATCACCCAGTCGTCAAATCACCAACGATGGCCCTAAAGTAGGGCGCAACGACCCCTGCCCCTGCGGGAGTGGTAAAAAATTTAAGAAGTGCTGCGCATAGGAGAAAATTATGAATACATCCGACACCCTCTCATCAATGGATATGTATTGGGAAGAAAATATTGTTCCTGCCCTTATGAAATATATTGAAATTCCAGCGAAGTCTCCAGCTTTTGATACCAACTGGGAGGTCAATGGATTTCTTGAACAGGCTTTAAAACTTGTTGAAACCTGGGTCGACGATAGAAAGATCCCCAACTTACAAAAGGAAGTTTTAAGAGCTGAGGGGAGAACACCACTCCTGCTTTTGACCATGCCGGGCGATCTGGATTACGAAGTTTTAATGTATGGCCACCTGGATAAACAACCGGAAATGGTTGGTTGGGCCGAGGATTTGGCTCCGTGGAAAGCGGTTCGTAAAGGAGAAAAACTCTATGGTCGCGGCGGTGCCGATGATGGCTACGCCATCTTTGCCTCTATTTGTGTGATTGAGCATCTTTTAAAAAATAAGGATCCCCGCCCTCATATTAAAATAGCTATCGAACTCAGTGAGGAAAGTGGCTCTGAAGACCTTCCCTTTTATTTTCAAAATTTCTCCAATCAATTTGGCAATCCAAAACTTGTGGTCTGCTTGGATTCAGGAGCTGGTAATTATGAGCAATTTTGGTCCACGACTTCTTTGCGTGGTCTCGTCAGTGGTGTTCTTGATGTGAAAATTATCAACGAGGGCGTACATTCTGGTGCGGCGAGTGGGATTGTCCCTTCTTCATTTCGTATTGCTCGACAAATCATTGATCGCATCGAAAATAGCCATACCGGTGAGGTGAAAGCCTTTGAAGATAATATTCCCCCTCAAAGGGTAGAGCAGGCCAAGATGGCAGCGGAAGCCCTTGGCGAGCAAGTTTATAAAAGCTTCCCATGGGCAGGAAAACCTGGCCCAGTCACTAATGACCCCGGGGAGCTTCTCCTTAACAACACTTGGCGCCCCGCCCTTGCCGTGACAGGGGCCGAAGGACTTCCAGAAATTGCCTCGGCCGGTAATGTTTTGCGCCCCCACACCGCTCTTAAACTTTCCCTTCGCTTACCTCCGACAAAGGATGCAAAATCGGCAGCCGCTGAGCTGAAAACACTCCTTGAAACCAACCCGCCCTACAAGGCTGTGGTTTCTTACCAGCTTGAAGATGCAGCGAGTGGCTGGAATGCTCCTGAAGTCTCGCCTAAGCTTGAAGCTTTGATTCAAGAAGCCTCAAATACCTATTATCAAAAGCCAGCACTCGCTCGTGGTGAAGGTGGTTCTATCCCATTTATGGGAATGCTGGGTGATACCTTTCCGGAAGCGCAATTTATTATCACTGGTGTCTTAGGTCCCAATTCGAATGCCCATGGCCCCAATGAATTTATTCATATTGAGTATGCAAAAAAACTAACAGCGTGCATTTATCACATCATGCAAGGAATAGAAAAAAAACTCCTTTAGTGAGAGCTTTTTTCTTCGCCTGAATCGCACAAAAATAGTGTGTCTCATTTTGAAACGACTGTTAGAAAACTAGAAAATGCGAGCTCATTTTTGTACCCCACTCGCTTCAAATCAAAAATAATAGGCTTTAATCGTCTCAATTCTGGCCCCAACTTTGCTTATATATAGGTTGTGAATAAATTGGGGGAAACATGAAAGCCTTAATTTTAAGTATTGTATTTGTTATTGCTCTGCCACTTCCAAGCTACGCCATTTTTGGTGTTCTTGCCGGCCACCACGGTTGTCCAGCCCAACCGAAAGGCAATCATCTTGTTGTGTCTTTCGAAGGACTTGGAAACCTGGGAGTGAACCATGCCAATATTTCTAACGCTTTTCAAAGTAATGCGAGCTACACACCTTTGAATCTATCCAGATTTGGAGGATCAACGGCCTATAACTGCATTGAGCGACTCAAGCGTCAGAACCCAAAACTCAAAGTTTCAATCATTGGCCACAGCTGTGGAGGCGTCACCGCTGCTAACCTAGCCAATAAACTTGCCAGCAATGGAATGGCTCCTAATAATGTAATGACTATTGATCCTCGCTGCCATCACGCTCTATACACTTGTGCTGATAGTAAACCCGCACCCGCCTTCAATAAAGCTCCCGGAGTCGGTCAGTGGGTGAATTTTTATCAATGTGGCGGAGGCCTTGCTGGTCAAAAAGTTTCTGGAGCCTGCAATGCTCGTATCAATGCGGCCCACGTCAATATGCCAGGAGACTCTCGGGTGCGAAGTGCAGCTCTTGCTATGCTACAAGGAAAAACGATTCGAAAAGCAGGGACCAGTTGTAAAACTGATACGGCACCCTCCACCATGGAGCCTCAACCCGTGGCCGCACAACCAGGAAACCTATTACAAAAGATTTTTAAGCCAAGAGGTAATGGCCCCGCACGACGACAGATGGCCGTTGACCGAGCTAAGAAAAGATACAACCTAAACCAAGATGCCATGCGCAAATGGGATCAGAAAATTTCAATTTGCCGAGGTGGCAGAAAATGTACATATGGTGAAGCCACCATGGAAAACAGCACAACCTCTCAGCACTAATTCACAAAAAATACTAACTCCGCCATGGACCACGACCTGGCGGATGACCAAAAAAAAGTTTGCGGTACTTAGGGGCACAGTAGTGATAAGAGGCTTCTTGCTGAGCATCAGGAAAATGGTTATCGATCAAGTCCTCCCTGACAAAAAAAGCATTCACGCCTTGGTTGTCGCAACTCACCAAGACATACCCCAGCTCCTCAGCGAGTTTGACAAGAGAAGTTAAACTAGCCCCAAAAACATTGGAGCCGTCAAAATAGTGATCTTGATTGTAGGGCATGATGTATTCTCGTGGAGGGGGAAAACTCGCATTGTACTCGATAACAACAAGACGAGCTTTATAATCCTTAAGAGCCTGCCAGATCCAGTAGTCGTTGCCATCAATATCAATACTTAATAAATCCAATTCTTTTGGAACCTGATGCTCCTGGAAAAGCCCCTTAATATTATCCTTGGTGATAAAAGAGTGGCTGATGTTAACTGAAGAATTGCCAAAACGCTCTCTGGCTTTGGCGATAGAATCAACATTGCCATCTATCCAAAGACCACTCCAGCCTTGATTTTCAAGAAGATGCCGCCCATTGCACTCCTGTCCATCTTCAAAACCAAATTCAACAAAAAATCGATTGGTAGTTCCAATCCGATCAAAGATTTCAGCAATAATCCCATCCTCACCATTTTGTGAATAAATTTTCTTTTCAAAGTTTCTTAGATTCTTTGGGTTTTTAAAAAGCCTCTCATCTTCTCGCTTTTTATAGGAATGAATCCTGTAGCTAGTCCACCACTGCAGGCCTTTGCGTAGTCCGGGAGTCTTAGATAGATAATAGGAAGCTGAGTGCATTTTACATCGCTAGTTGAAAGCCAAACCAAAGGCCCAACTCACTCATGGATTGATCCGTCGAATTGGTGCCCTGCGAGTAATTGTTATATATCAGTGTTAAGGTTGTGGGTAGACGGCGGATGTTAAAATGGTAACTGAGGTCAAGACCAAGACGCACTCCTGAACTGCCATTGGTATCGCCACCAATTCCATTATTGATGATTTCTGTGACAAAACCTGTGCGAACGTCCTTTTTTAACCAAGGCATCATATGAAATTGCAAACCACCTGCGAAAAACGGGTGAGTTACAGAATCTACAGATAACTGGGAACCAAAGGACGTTAAATAAGGGAGCTGACGCAAACCCATCTCCCCACTTAAACTCCAAAAAGGATCTAGCCTCCACTTGAGCCCACCAGCCCCATGAAAGTAGACGTTGCTCTCCCCGTCCAAGGTGGCTCCGCTTGGAGTATTGAAGGCCACAAAATCACCACCTAGACGAAACTGAAATGCGATATCTTCGTTAATTGAGCGAGCGTAACTAGCTCCGACACCCAGGTTTTCCTTTGAAGATAAGTTGGCTTTGCCACCTGTGTTTGTATCCTTTGCACTAATTTTTGAAAAATAGAGTTTCGTGTTAAATTGTAACCGATCCAAGTCCTGATCTGTGGAGTACAAGCTTTCACTAATACTACTCGGAGATCTTGAGCTTTTCCGTCCGTCAGCGTGGAAGTGAGCATTTTGAAAAAGATTGACTTGAACACCTTTCCCCTTTTGCGCCTCAATCACCGATAAAAATTTTTCTACGGAATCCGCAGGGACCCCCTTCTTCCATGGTGAATTTTCACGAAAGCCATTGGCTTCCGGAGTATCCCCATAAAGGTATCGCAAAAGATCCCGACGGTTTTTCACCATCACGCCTTTGTTTTCAATCTCCTCAATAAGGTCGAGAGCCCACTGCGGTGCTGGCATATGAACTTGAGCAGAATCATTGACTATACTTGAGGAGTGATTAAACATAGGAAAGTCATTGCCCCCTTGTCCTTCTTCAGCCCAAGACAGTTGACTCATCAAAATGACTATCACAAATATAGATTTCATCTCTGTCTCATAATCGGACGAACAAAATATAAATATTAACGATATCGGGTCCAGTTTTTGTAAAGACTCTCTAATATTAGTCCGAACTAATTTTTGTAGATCAATGTCCTTGAAAGGAAGTGCATGAACCTTCGTCTAGTGGGTTTTTTATTCATCAGCATCACCCTTATCAGCTGCGCCAACCCCTTGGGAGAGGACAGCCAGGTGGACTCATCATTCAGTCCTGGTGGAGATGCCACCGCTCCATCGGCTCCAACCAACTTGAGTCTGAGCGGCAACCCCACTTTTGCAATGAGTCCGACACTGAGTTGGACGTCGTCAACGGACAATGAACAAATTCAAGGATACAAGGTAGGGATAGGAACGGCTGAAGGTGAAGATGATGTGGTCAGTTTCACCAATGCCGGGGACGTGACGAGTTACCAGTTTGCATCCATTAATCCACTGCTCGATAAATCTACCAACTACTATCTAGTCGTCAAAGCTATGGATACTAGCGGAAATGAAAGCCCTGTTGCTTCCAGCACCAGTTGGTCCCCTGGATTGGCTAGTGAGAGTGGCGCCTATATACTTCCAGAAAGTCCAACTTATCTTGCTGACTGCGACGACTATTTAAACTCCAGCTACTATAACAACGAAGGAGATGGAAACTATTGGCTTGATGTGGATGGGCCTGGCGGCATGGCGGCCTTTATTGCCACTTGTGACATGACAACAGAAAGTGGAGGCTGGACTCTTGTCCTAAACTATGTCCATCAAGGCGGAAGCAACCCTGCTACCAATGTGAAAACCATTACCCTCCCAGTGCTATCATCTAACAACTTAGGAGATGATGAAAGTGGCGTGTCGAACAGTTGGGGCCATGCCGGAAACAGTTTGTTAACAACCATGAGCTTCTCCGCCATGAGGTTCTATTGTGTGACCTCTGGCCATTCAAGACTAATGAATTTTAAAACTTCACTCACAGGTATTCTGAGTTATGTGACTTCGGGCACAGGAACCTTTGTTGGCGTAGAAAGTAATTTCACTCCTCTCAGCGGGCACAACTCCAATTTGCCTGCCTCCCGCAATAGTGCACTCACCAATCAAGGCGATGATGCCCTAACCAATATTCCTTTCTCTAAATCAGGAACAAATCACTGGTCCATTCGTGGCTTAGGGGGGCGCTGGGAGTGCGATGACTTTCCTGGCAGTGACGCCGAAGACACCATTCACCGCGTTTGGGTAAAATAACTTTCTTAAAACCGAAACTCCCTAGCTTCTGATACGCCATTAGGACCTTCCAACTCAAGTCGAATATAAAGATCTGTAACCACAGGAAGCTTGCATTGAGCCCGAATATGATTATTGATGTTGTTAAAGGTTCCTTGGGTGGGATTACAAACCCCTCGTTGCGCTAAGGTACTATATAAAATTGTATAGTTGATCTCTTGTGCCGGATCCAAAACCCAGGATGCTGCAAGATCAAGAACAAAATTCTCTCTTTTTAAGTCATCGACCTCTGTTCGAACAACTTGCAAATCAGAATAGAAATTTGGTTTATTGGTAAAGGGGTATATACTTTCACCTTGCATCGCCTCGAAGGGTGCACAATTTTGAAAAGCAAAAAAGCTAAAGAAAAGAGCTAGTAAAAACTGAGAACATAGCTTGAGAAGGCTCATTCGCCCTCCACGCCTGCCGACGATACGGGTGACTGTTCAGCGAGAACTTGAAAGCTTTGGGTCTGCACTTTGAAGCTTTGCGAGTCATTTAATAAAAACTGGATTTCCGCCCTCACCGTATCAGGTTCTTCGCAGTAAAGATGGAAAACATCACCGTAGTGAGGATCTCTTAAGCCAACACAATTTTCACCATCAATGATATTCACTGTAAGTATGCCCACTTTTCCTTCCGAGCGAAGTGTGAAAGGCAAGAGCCTTTTTGAGACAAAAGCAGAGTTCGTGTAATGAGAAACCATGGTCGCGCTTTGCCCCCAACTTAATAATGGCAAAAAAAGTGCAATAAAAAAGACCTTCGTCATTCCTTCGGCTCCCTAGACTTCATCAATAACCTATCGGAATAACTTGAGGACAACTAAACGCGACCAGACAAAAGGCTACAAAGGGCGCAGTCTGAGTCTAAGACTCAGACTGCAATGGGGGGATAGGTTTCATTAAGAGGGGGTTAAGTGGACGGATTGCCCTTGAGAATCGAACTTAGAAGATTCCCCTTCTTGGTTTGAATTTCAATTTTCTTAGCTGGCTCCTTTTCCTTTTTAGGAAGTAAGATTTTCAGTACACCATGGGTGTAGTCAGCTTCAATTTTATCAATATCTATACTTTCCGGCAGACGAAAGGACTTGCGAAAGACACCATACATTGAACCGTAGGTTGTGTGAGTTGTGCCTTCGCTGGCTAGCTTCCTTACCCGCTCACCAGAAAGTACTAGAAAATTTTTATCAATTTCAATTTTAAAATCTTTCTCTTCTAAGCCTGGTAAATCAAAAGAGACCAAAACAAATTTTTCTGACTCTTCAATCTCGCAGGCAGGGTGAAACCCTTGAGCCTGGGGGTTTTCAAAAAGCCCCTCAAATAGTTGGTCAAACTCATTAAACCAATTATGCGCAATTGAATTTGATCTCCAAGCTGGTACAAGTGCTTTCATATAATCCTCCTCTTATCTTTAGCCACGAGGCCGAAGATTTATACATACAAATTGAGGGCTCATTTCTAGTGGTCAAGGTCCAGAGACTAAAATTTTTGTGATAAATTTTTTTTTGAATGACCTTGACGAAATTTTATAAAGACTCATATTGAAAAAAGTTATGTATCGACTTGATACAGATTTTAAAAAAAATTGAGCAGCGCCTCCAACCTTTGTTATCCTAGTTTTTCAAAATGTTATGGGAGGTCAACTTATCTATTGAAAATCTCTATTTAAACTTCTGAAGGTATTTTAATTTTTTAAACGAGGAGTACGTATGAGCGAATTATTCATTGAGTGGAAAGGAATGAGCCCCACCGATGAGACTAAAAACCAAGTGGAAAGCATTCTTGGGTCACTAAAGTACATTTTGCCTCCAGATACTGATATCCGGTTTAACTTGGAAAAATTCAACCGAAGCTTTGAAGGGCATGTCATCATTCGATCTCCTCTTGGAGATTTTGCAGCCCACTCGGAGGGAAAAGATCTTTTTCAACTTTGCAAAGTATTAAAGAAAAATATCAAACAGCAAATTTTCAAATATCGAGCCACCCATAGCTCCTGGAATCGAGCCGCCTAAGCCTTTACAATTGAAGGAAGTCGGAACAATGGCCTCAGAAATTAGCTCTGGGGCTTTTTTTTGAAATATGGCCCTAGAGGGCGATCAGGCCGCCCATATTGGCTTTTCCGCCCCCATTTCGGATCAAACCACGCTTAGATCCTCATACCCAATTGACGCGTAGCGTTTTTGAGCTATTCAGCACTTTCCCATCCCTTGGCTTTTCTGGTAGCAACGAGTCAAAGAGGTGGCCATGTCAGACAAATTATATGGAGAAATTGCTATTGAGGAAGCCCAGCTAGAGCGTTTTGCCAATCGCACCCGTCACCGAGACTACACCGTGGATTTTACCTGCCCGGAATTCACCTGTGTTTGCCCAAGGAGCGGCTTCCCTGATTTCGCGACTATTGAAATCCAATATGTCCCCGATGAATGGTGCGTGGAGCTGAAGTCCCTCAAACTCTATATCAATTCTTTTCGCAATGAAAAGGTCTTCCACGAGGATGTTACTAATCGTATTTTAGATGACTTAGTGGAACTTCTTGCGCCCAAAAAAATGACCGTTGTTGCCGATTTTAACGTCCGCGGAAATATCCATACGGTGGTCACCGCAACCCACAACAAAAAGTAATTTATGAGTCTACAAAAAGAAACACACCACATCATGCCCTCCAAGAATGCCGACACAAAATTGGAAAAAAGCATTCAACTCAATGAGGTTTTTTGGACTCTGCAGGGAGAAGGACGCTGGACAGGTCATCGCGCCTTATTTGTTCGCTTTCCTTTTTGTAACTACGACTGCCCTTGGTGTGATACTGATTATAGTTCCTTTGAAAAATGGAATGAAAAAAATTTTGTAGATATGACTCGCCAAGAAAAGGCCAAACTTGCCGTACTCACTGGCGGCGAACCTATGGCTCACAAACATCTGATGGATGTTATCCGCCTACTTAAGGGTGAGGGTTTTGTCATAGCCTGCGAAACGAATGGCAGCCTCCCAGTTCCTAAAGAAGTGGATTGGGTAACGACTTCGCCTAAAAGATACACCCAAGGGAAATGGGAACCTTACTTTATTCACCCTAGTGTACTGAATCGGACTAATGAGTGGAAATATGTGGTAGACGCCGACTTTGATTTCAATATTTTAAATCGGCATCACACGAAGGGTAGTGAACAGATTTTTAGTCTTTCCCCAGAGTATAGCGAATTTGAAAAAAACACCCACCGTATTCTTGAATTTATTAAGGAAAACCCAGCTTGGAAATTAAGTCTTCAAACCCACAAGTGGCTTGGAATTCGATAAAAATTAGGTCATCGTTGCCAGAACAGCACCCACTAAGGTCACTATGGCCCCAATGACTCTCATTTTATTGATATGGTGGTCACCAGTAAAAAGATCCCAAGCCATAGAAGCAAAGATCTGAGCACAAATAGTAATAACAAAGGTTTGCACAGCCCCAATGCGACCAATGGATACTGCAAGGCCCATCACTAGAGCAAATCCCAAAAGACCTGGGACAATCCACCACCATTTAAAATCATGAAAAGCCCACTGAATAGCGAACTCCGCGGGAAGAGCTTTGGGCTTCACAAAGACAAACAGAAAAAAGATAAGATTAAAGCCAAGAAAGAAGAAGCCATTAAAAAGCAAGGATGCTGTAAAACCAAGGCTATCAGCCACTAGTTTATTGAGCCCGGCTTGCCACACACCGAATACACCTGCCATTATCGACATTAAAATTGCTAAGGTCATCTTTCCTCCATAAAAAAAAGCGCTCCCATCAGGAAGCGCTTTCCAGCTTAAGAATGTGTTTCAACAAACTTAGAAGCGGTACATAACAGCTGCAGTGATGGTGTTTTGGCCATCAGTTGCTGTATTGTCTTTGTCAGTCCAGATCTTCTCATCAGAAGAATCCATTCTGTACTCAAGGACAAACTTAGCGTTTTGGTCGATATCAGCTGTACCAGTAAGAGTGATTGAAGAGATTTTGTTCTCAGTCTTTCCAGCAACACCAGGGTTTCCGTAAGTGATTTTAGAGAAAGCCGCGCCATCGTCATAAGAGAACTGCTCATAACGAAGTCCCAAACCGTACATACCAAGGTTAGCGTTACCATAGATGGCAATACTATTGGCAGTCTCTGAAGTGGAACCAGTAGCTTTTGCTTGGATCTCATTAGAAACGTAGTTGATGGCTACATCAAACATTTCGTTGATCATGTAAGCAACGCTAATGTCAGTCATAGTTACACTGAAAAGTTCAGAGTCACCAGCAAAAGTGTTGTCATTGTTAGTATCTGCAGATTCCTTAGATGTTAAGTATCCCAAGTCAATGGCTAGGTTATCCATAGGATTCACAGCAACAGTTAGACCGATCGCTTTGTTGTTCTCGTTAGAATCAAAACCTTCAGATTGAGATCCGTTAGAAACAATCAAGCCAACATCAAACATACCAGAAGTGTAGTTTACACCAACACCGGCTTGGAACCATGGAGATAACATATATCCATAGCTTCTGGTGAACTGTGAGTTGTCCATATGGTTATAAGTTTCATGACCAAAAGGAGACTCGAACTTACCAACTTTGAAAGAAAGTCCATAGGAACTGTTCAGTTTGTAATACGCATTAGTAAGGTTCAAAGCTGGAGAGTTTCCAGTAGCACCATACTTGCTAAGTGTTGTTGGATTGATCATGGCCAAAGTGTTACCAAAACCTAATCCCAAGTGAAGCTGACTGCTGCTCCAATTTTTTTCGAAGTTAATTTCAGCGAGTGCAAGCGCGAAATCGTCGTGATTACCAAAACCAGGTGTACGTGCTGCAAAGTTTCCTTCGTTATCATGAAACGAAGCGTTTACCGCTAAATCACCATAAACCGAAAATGGTTTTTTCTCTCCGCCTTCCATGCCTTCTTCGGCGTGTGCAGCGGTCACTAAACTCAAGCTTGCGAGGATCGCAATAAGAATTTTGTTACCCATAAGATGCCTCCTATTAATGTTTACTTTGTTGCTTATCACTACGTTTGCGCCTTTAAAAATAAAATTCAACAAAAAAAAAGAACCTCCGTTTTTAAGTTTTCGCTCCACGAAAGAGGCTACTGTGCTAAAAAAGACACAACCTTTTTCTCTTTTTTTTGATCCTTCCACAGTCGTCTTTTTAAAAAAACAGAGGGGCATTCATAAAGCGAACTTTCAAGAAGGCGTTGTGAGCCGCTCCTGTAGCGGAAACAAACGCCCCTGCCCCGCACAGCCATTGGCTGTCATCCTTAAGCACCAAAGCATTCCCTTTCTTGCCCCCTCCTTCTGCCAAAAATGGGCCCCCACGAAGTGATGTTTTTCTCAGCATTTGACGCCCCGTGCGTGTTGGTATTTTTATTCGACTTTTGTCGCAGTGAATCTGTAGAAAATGGCAAGGCTAAGGTCGATATATGCTAAACAAATATGCAGAGCAAATTCATGTACGTCCATTTAACGGCAGATCAGATTTAACATCCAGTGACGAAGGTTTTGTGCAATGGTCGCAAAAGGTCGAGGCTCCCCTCGTTGTTGAGGTCGGCTGCGGGGCTGGTCTTCACCCCATTTTTTGGGCGAAGCAAAACCCATACGGCAGGATGATTGCCATTGAACGAACTAAAGAAAAGTTTTCTGCATTTAAGAACCGTGTAACTCAGCACCAAAGGGGAGCCGCTGAACTCACTAATCTATTTCCGGTGAATGCTGACGCTAGAGATTGGCTTCCTGTCCATATCAGTAAGGAGACCATCGATAAGTATTTTTTCCTCTACCCGAACCCTTATCCAAAAAAGAGCCAAAGTAATAAACGGTTCCACCGCAGTCCCTTCATGCATTGGATAGTCGAGAGCCTCAAACCTGAAGGAGAAATTGAAATGGCCAGCAATCTCCCTTGGTACATTAACGAAGCGGCTCAGTATATGACCCAACTTTGGCCTCTACAAATCATTGATCGAAGACCCATTCCCCTTGGCTTCAAAGCCCGAACTCATTTCGAGAAAAAGTACCTTCTCCGACGTGAGCCCTGCGAAAATATTCGCTTCAAAAAGATAGCGACACCTTTACCTCGAGAATAAGCTGGGCTTAAAGCCCCTTTGTGGCATAAGCAGTGACAGTTCCCTTTTTTTTGGGAATGATGAATCTATGAATAAAGTTATTGCTTCACTTATTGTTATTTGTGCGTTCGGTTTGATTGCCTACTCAAGCCCACAGGTTCAATTTTTCACAAAGCCTAAGCACCAGCGGCTTTATAAACTGTGGAAAGCCGACATGGATAATCTGGCTAAAAAAGATGAGTTCAAAAAGCTCTTTTTAAATATCGGAAAAATTGAATTTGAATTCCCCGACCCCCAGGTCGCCGAAGAGCTGGGTGATCTGGGCTCCCCTTTCGTCAAAAGAGATGGCGCCAACTACGTGCTAAAGATTGAAATTATCCGATGGATTCATGGCAATCGCTATGGCTACGTCATCCAACACAATATCTTTGACCTTAGCGACGACAAGCTCTTTGAGTTCGGCCGCACCTATAAGGTCGGTTGGATCTGGTAAATATTATTTAATCCAGACCTAGCTCTTTAAGGAGGAAGGCGTAGACTTCGGCCTCTTCCTTATAGGCTTGGTAGCGCCCACTCGAGCCTTGATGCCCGGCCTCCATTTGCGTGCGCAGCAGTATCGGATGGTCTGAGGTTGTATAGTCTCTCAGTTTTGCTACCCACTTGGCAGGTTCCCAATAGTTGACCCGAGAGTCATTAAGGCCAGCGATTGCCAATATACTGGGGTAAGACTTCTTCTCTACATTATCGTAGGGCGAATACTGAAGAATATAATCATAATCTGATTTTATGTTGGGATTCCCCCACTGTTGGAACTCTTGGGTGCTAAAGCGAAGATTTTTATCAAGAATGGTGGAAAGCACATCGACAAATGGGACCTGAGCCACCACAGCCGTAAAGAGCTCAGGAGCTTGATTGACAACGGCACCCATAAGAAGGCCCCCAGCACTGCCGCCACGAATGGCCAGCTTCTCTGGGTTACAATACTTTTCTGCAACCATGGATTTTGCAACGTCAACAAAGTCATTAAAGGTATTCATTTTATTTTGCAGTTTACCTTTTTCATACCACAGGCGGCCTTTAGCCTGACTTCCACGGATATGAGCTACGGCATAAACAAATCCTCGATCGATCAACGAGAAAATATTGGAACGGAAATAGGGGTCAATGGTGTATCCATAGGAGCCATAGCCGTAGAGAAGCATAGGAGCTTCCCCATTTTTCTGGAATTTTTTAGAATATAGGAGGGTGACTGGAATCATTTGACCATCTCGGGCCTTCACCATCACACGCTCTGTTCGATACAGATTTGGTTTGAAGTTGGGTACCTCTTTCTTTTTGCGGACATAAAATTCCCGTTTAGCAAAATCATAGTCGTAGGTGATCGGCGGGGTGATTGGCGACTGAAAGTGAAGCCGCAGATGTTGAGATTGAAATTCTGGATTGGCACCCAAACGAACGGAATACACTGGCTCATTAAACTCGATTTGATAGCGCCCCTTAGTCTGAAAATCGATATAGCGAATTTCTACCAAACCATCTTTCCTTTGCGAGTATATAAAACGATCATTTTGCATATGCATACCCGTCAGCAAAGCCTCGGGGTCATGTTTCACAAAATCGACCCAATACTTGGTCTGAGGGCTGCGCACTTGTGCTCGGGAAACCTTAAAGTTGATAGCATCTTTGTTGTTAAGGATATAGAAGTAGCCATTGCGGTGCTCAACACTGTACTCAAGGTTTGGCTCTCGTTTTTGCACCATCCGCCAAGTGCCTTTGGGTTGATTAGCATCAAGAAAATAAACTTCACTAGAAGTGAAGCTGCTGACGACCATCAACAAATATTTTCTATCCATGGTTTTATCAAAGGAGATGTCAAAAAGCTCGTCAGCCTCCTGAAAAATCATGGATTCACTTGTTTTATCTCCCAACTGATAACGATAGGCTTGAAAATGACGAAAGGCTTTATTCATTTTTGTATAAAAAATATGGCGATTGTCTCCAGCCCACTCAATATTTGGCGAAATTCCAGAAACCTTATCTTCATAAATTTTACCGGAGCTCAGCTCTTTAAAAAAAAGCGTGTAAACCTCCGTGCCCTTTTCATCGAGGGTATAGGCTAAGATCTTTTGGTCTGGGCTAACAGCAAGGTCACCAAGAGTCACATTGGTTTTTGTTTTTGCAATCTCATTAAGGTCGATCATGACTTCTTCTGGCGCAGTCATAGAAGCCTTACGTCGACAGTAAATGGGGTGAGCCTTCTCCTTTTCCGTTCGCGAATAATAGTAATAACCTTTATAAAAGTATGGCACTTCGCTATCGTCTTCTTTAAGGCGACCAATCATTTCGTTATAAAGTTCGCTTTGCAATTTTTTAGTGGAGCGTAGATAGGCATCTGTGAATTCATTCTCTGCATTCAAATGCTTAAGAACTTCGGGGTCTTTTCGGCTCTCATCTTTTAACCAATGATAATAATCCACTCTTTGATGCCCGTGGGCCTTATGTATATGCATTTTTCTTTCCACCTTGGGGGGAGTTGCGCAGGAAACCATAAACGATGTGAAAACAAAAGCGGCGAAAAGCCTTAAAACTAGATTCATGAATCCCTCCGATCGACTGTATGGGCCCCTATGATAAGAAACCCCTAGGCAAAGTCAATGAATGGGCCTTTTAATGCAGAATTTAAGGTGGTTTAGGGACTGCTCTCTGGCGGGGGTTCTTCATCATCTCCATAGTCTTGTTCGATGCCGAGCCAAGTGTCGACAGAAGGCTGAGTGCTAAAGTCTGTCTCTTCATCGGAAAAACTCACACCAACACAGCCCGTTGCCGGGTTGTAAGCACTGGCCGAAACAAAGCCCACCGTACTCCCCGTATGTTGAATGAGGGGTTTATCGAACTGAAGGCCATAGGAGTAACCTTTGTTGCCGCTCTTGAGAGGAGACCCTTCCAGGTAACGAACCCGATCAAATGTTTTAGGGTCTTTGTAAAGGTTGCCCATGGATTCATACCATTTGGCTAAGTCTTGTGGGCGACAAATGAGGCCAGTGGCACCAATGAATCCAGGTCCATCCATAAAGTAGCCAGCTAAAGTGGTGTTTCTCCCTTTCGAATGCCCCATGGCGGCTCTGTCCTTTGCAATTGATCTGTGGTCATTAAACCCACAGGGGACTCCCAAAGGTTTCAACACATTATATTTTAAATACCTATTGAAGCTTTGTTTTGAAGCCTGGGTAACAATATAGGCAAGGGTTGTGTAATTGGAGTTATTATAGCTAAATGCTTTATCTTTTAGATCCATGGTGTTGATCTCTTCCAAAGAAGAGGCTTTGAGATCTTTAATTTGATAACCTGGTTTGTATTGGGAAAGTTGTTTTTTTATATCCGGGTAATCATCGCGATCTGGATCGTCATCAGAATCTTTTGGATAAACCAGTCCTGAACGATGGGTCACAAGCTCTTCGATAGTTATCTTTCCTTTTTCTGGGGGAAGAGGCTTGATCCAATTCGAAATAGGGTCGTTTAAGCTAAGCTTTCCATTTTCTGCAAGCTTCATGATGGCTGCAGCCGTAAACTGCTTTGTGATAGAGCCAATATCGTAGTACTTTCCTTGCAACTCTCTCGCTCTTCGCCCATAGGATTTATTGAGATAAACCTTACCACCACACTTAAGGTAAATGCTGCCAGAGAAGCGGGCTTCCCTCAGCTTTCGATCTATGTGGGCCGCTCGCTGCCTGTACAGGGTCTCATTGTCTTGAGAAGCCAAGCCACGTTGGAATGAGTGCCGTTCTTTGTGAGGAGTCTTATACTTTGGATGACTGAATCCATGGGGAGCTCTCGCAAGGGAAGCCATTGATAAAATAAAAACACCAATAAAAATAGGGATCCGTCTCAATAAGTTCATATTTATATTTTATCTGATTTTTTTAGGCTGAGTTAAGGCAAACTCGCTCATCGTCCAGGCCTGATCTGGTGAATTCAAAAAAAAAGCCTATCCGAAGATAGGCTTAAAAAAATAGAGCTGGCATCGTGCTACTCTCACACAGGGTTGCCCCTGCATTACCATCGCCGCTGACGGGCTTAACTTCTGAGTTCGGGATGGGATCAGGTGTGTCACCGCCGCTATCGACACCAACAAGCTTGTTGTTGCTTTCGACAACTCAATAGAACTTAATGTTAAATCTTTTCGAACTCGGATTTCCTAGAATAACTTACCCGTTAAGCCTGGAAAAATTGCTTACGGTGATTTCTAGTGGGTTTTCTAACCTAAAAAAGCCTCACGACTGTTAGTATGGATTAGCTGAATGCATTACTGCACTTACACATTCCACCTATCAACCTCCTAGTCTCGGAGGAGTCTTTAGGGGGCCGAAGCCCCAGGGAAAACTTATCTTAGAGTTGGCTTCCCACTTAGATGCTTTCAGTGGTTATCCATTCCGAACATAGCTACCCTGCGATGCCGTTGGCACGACAACAGGAACACCAGAGGTTCGTCCATCCCGGTCCTCTCGTACTAAGGACAGATCTCTTCAATTTTCCTAC
>JAGQZY010000022.1 GCA_020435205.1 Bdellovibrionales bacterium
TCAAGAATCTCAATGGATTCAATTTGATTATGACGCTCAAGCTGGTCGGCAATTTCACGGCTATCAAAATCTCCATGAATTTTACCGAGAGGGATGTACCCCAAGGCCAGCTTTGGATCAAAGATATCCATGTCCCATTTTTCTTTTAGCCATGTTGCCATTTGGTCTTTCTGACTATCCCCGCTGCTATCGCCCCAAAAAAAGAGTTTAGCCCCTGCTTTATAGTTATACTGAGGGACAGGCCGTTGTTCCACTTTTTGCCAAAAAGCCACCGCAGGAGGAACTCCTGTAACCCCATAGTCCAAATAGAGCCAACCTTGCTTTTGCTCTAAGGTAAATAATTGGTAATCACTTTCTTCAAAGGCCCAATTTGTTGGGTCCATGAACAGGGCATCAACATGAAATTTTCCAGGCTCGGCATAGATGCCCTCATAGCGATGGATCAATACATTGACATAAATCAGTGCTTCAACCATTTCGTGGGGCGCGGACCGTGAAGTGAACTCGGGCCTTGGACTTAAAAATTCAAACTCCTCATGGAGTTTCATGAGATCCTCGTGGGTCATGTCAGGGTAAGTGGAACCCTTTATCCAGGGTTCGCCTTTTGGCGCAAAGGAATTGACGATATCTATATTCCTCTGCATTTCTTCACGAATATTTTTTTCGTTTGTAAAACGCTGCCCATAGAAATGGTCTTGCCGAATCTTTTGATTGCGATTCAACTCGTACTGCAGAACCTGTAGCCATCGTTCGCGAAAATCTCCTTCAAAAACATCATAGGTGAGTGAAAATTTTGACGTGCTGTCAAGGTCTCTAAAATTGTAACGAACTTGATAGGCCATGGACCACCTTCGCGGAAAGGCTGTTAAACGAGGGAATTGGGGTAAAATGATAAAAAGCTAGAATCATGGGGTCAAGAGACAGGTGGGAGTCTGCTAGCGTTAGACAATATGGCTAAAATCTGTAAAAGCCCCTCGACTCTTGGGACCATTTTTCATAAAAGAAAGCCAACATTCAAGGGGGAGATATGAGACTGATTCTAGTCCTAATTTCTATTTTATCGATGAGCGTCGCTTCTGCGGCCGTTATTAACCAACCAGCCTATGATTTAGAGCAGCATTATTTGGGCATCTCTAAAATTTTAGCCGATGAACATGAGAAAAGCGCCTGTGGTGGCGATATAGAGGTCTACACTGCCAACGTTGTGGATTCTGTGCGTAAGGCCCGTGAGTACTTCGATTATAATTATGACTGGAACAAAGCCTATGGGCGTTTATTCACCATAGACCCAGTCGTCACCCATTCACTGGCAACGACTTTGGCTCTCAAAGACATCATGCACATGTTGGATTTCAATAAGCCTCAGACCATTGCCCACGCTTTGAATCGAGTGATCATGTGGGGGCCGGCTCCAGGAGCCTATGGCAATATGACCTACCTGCAGTTCGGGCAAAATGGTAAACTGGTTTTTGCTGAACTGGTTTTTGACAACAATGGTGACTATTATTGGGTCTATAGTGGTGGATCTTTTGCGGTTCGATATAATGTGGACATCACTATTGATGTGACTGTCGGTGGTTCCACTCGGTCTTATTACCTCAAAAAGGATTTCCACACCAACATGTGGAACATGGTGCCTGTGGTAAACCCTGTGGCCAATCCCTACTTTGAAGGTTTCGTGGACTATCCTTCTGAGTGCGAAGCATAATTCTGAAAATTTTGCCTTTTCTGCCTATGGGGTGCTAGCCTCGTAGGCTATGGGCTCAGCTGACCTAAAAAATCCTAAATCCAGTTTTTGCATATTGCCATTTGTTGGCATGTCGATCATGAGCGGTGGACAGAACAAGCCCTGTTGCAAGTTTCGGGACTGGAATGATCAGGACTTAGCCCAAGAAAAAAATCTTTCTGAAATCTACCAGTCTGGCTATTACAAAACTTTGCGACAACAGTTCCTTAGTGGTGAGCGACCACAGACCTGTATCCGTTGCTGGGAGGATGAGGCCAACGGCATCCCATCCTTTCGCCAGACGCGAAACGAATACTATGGGGAGCTTTTTGATGATGAGGTTATCAAACAGCCAAGGGTAAAAATCTTAGAATATGGCTTTGGCAATGCCTGTAATGCAGCTTGCATCACCTGTGAATCCCCTTCGAGCAGCCAGTGGTATAAGGATGATAAAGCTCTTGCTGAAAATCCAAAGACAAAACGTTTAAACCGCCCCGTGGAAAAACCCATCCGCCAAACCTATGATTGGTCTGATGAGGATTTTAAAAATCTGCGCAGACTTTATTACACCTTTCACGAAAGCCTGCTTTCCCCGGAGCTCAAGCGTCATCTGCAAAGGATTGTGAACTTGGGCGTGGCTCCTGAGGTGCAAATCGTTTTAAGTACCAACGGGACCAACATTCCAGAGCCAGAGTTTTTACAATTGCTGACTCAATTTAAAAAAGTCATTTTACAAATATCGATCGATGGACTTTATGAACAAAACGATTATATTCGCTACCCCTTAAAGTGGCCCGATGTGGAAAGTGGTGTGCAGTTCTGGAGGAAGGTCTCTGAGGCCCATCCAAACATTCGTCCTATGATGAGAGCAACGATCAGTATCTATAACTTTGCAGGAATTAAAGATTTGATCGAATGGTGGCAGGGCACCATGGGTGCGGGAGCGAAATATAGTTTGGGTCACTGCAGCCATCCCCAGTATCTCAATGCCTCTATTTTGCCAAAACTCATTAAGGATCACTATTTAAAGAATAGCGCCTTGCCAGAGCGAGTTCGAAAAATTCTTACGGCTCAAAATCCTTCGATAAAAGATAGGGAACAACATCTCCTCAACCAATTTTATGCTTATACAAGATTTTTAGATCTGCGCCGTGGCCTAAGCTTTAAAAAAACCTTTCCAAATCTTTTTGAACAACTCAAAAGCGACAGCAATATTTTTGACACCGTCAAAAGCTTAGACAGTCTTTGAGATTCAAGTTTTCTTTATTGGTGAGGGTTTCCGGTCGGCTCATTAAAGATTAGACATCCCATAATTTTTTCCGGGAATTTTTTTCATGGTCACTTTTGCAAATAGATGTCTTAGGTTAATTTCATGGAAACGCTGAAAATAATAAATTTAGGGTTTAGGGATCGAAATTAAAACATGACGTAACCAATACGATAAGGAGATCCCCTATGAAGAAGCCCTTTAAGCTCTTGCTTGCGCCGATGCTACTTGCATCCCTAGCAGCCTGCGAAAGTTCCTCAAACCTGCCTGGTCCCGACTCTGATGATCTGAGATCAACTGTGGAATCCAGGAACAGCTTTATTCCTAATACTTTGGAGCAAAAATCAAGCTCCATCCAATCTGAGCTTAAGGAAATTCTTAATTGTAAAGAGGCTTCTACCAATAAACGCCTTGAAAAAGAAAAATTCTCTGTGACATGGACAGTGTTGTCTCGAAGTCAGAATAAATACAATGGCCCTACTGTTGTTCAGTCTACGGACAACACATATAGTACAGAAGATGAAGGTAATACCTATACTGAATCGAGTCGTATTGGACGTTGGACGATTGAAGGAGACTCCATTCTAACCAAGGGCCCCATTGGTTATAAGGACATTTGTTCCAAGTCTGACGGCTGTGACAAAGAAAAAAGAAAGTGGACAGAAGGTACTGGTGTTTACAAAATTCAACTCCTCAGCCACGCTAACCGAGCCTACGAACAAAAATCCATTGAAATGGGTGGAACAAACTGTTCTCTATCTAACTCAGAAGTGGATAGTGCTACCGTAGTGCAAGGCACTTATCGCATCATGGGTGAGGACAGAAAAGCTATGCTCCATAAAGTTGTGGCTAAAGGAGATATCTATTGCTCTTCTAGTAACTACTATAACGATGACAAGAAAGTTTACATTGGTAAAGGTGTACAAATTAGCAAGATGATTGTCTTAGCAGATAGCTTTCCTCAGCCATTAAGATCTCGAAACACAGAAGACGAATTTTTTAATCCCCCGGTTGACCACATGGGCTTAAGCGGCGCATGTAGTAGAACCATCGTTTTTTCTGGAGAAGAAGTGACGATGAATGGTGAGCGCATTAGTGGGTCCTCTTCTGAGCTATTGGAAGTGAAAATTGATGGTAAAGTAGAGGCTCTTGAAGAATGGAAAAAATCTAGAGAAGACGGTTTGCAGACCATCGCTCGCCTTGAAGATGAAAAGGAAAGAGCCAGAATCAACTTAAGACAGTCTGAAGCTGCCCATGATAAGGCAAAAACGGATGCTGACACCCTAGGACGAGAAGCTCGTCGTTTAGACAATGAAGCTGTTGAGGCGGAAACTGATCGCGATCGAGTTCTTGCTGATCCTAATGCAACGGAAGACCAAAAAGTGGATGCTCGCACCAAGGCCATCGACAAAAGGCGTTTAGCTGCGAAAGCACAAACGGATAAAGAAGCTGCTGATCAACATGTGATTAGTACAGAAGCTGCAAAAAACCGCGCTGACTCTGCATTGAGTGATGCGGAAAGAGCTTTGGACAGTTTTAAAGCTAAGCACAGTGATCTATAACTAAGTAGACACTATTCAGAATAAAGAAAAAGGAGCCTCCCCCCAATAGAGGCTCCTTTTTTTTGAGACTTCGAATTGAAAAGATTGGCCTAAGAAGCCAATTGTTGTTTGTAAAGCGCGACCTTGTCGGGATCGGTTTCATTCTGCAAACAAATGCCAAAAGCCTCTTGAGCCTTTGAGCGAAACCCAGAGCGATTGTAGGCAAAGCCTAAGCAAGCCCAAGCTTTATTCATGTTGGGATGGTCGAGGACAACTTCCTCAAGCAGGTCGATAGCTCTGGCTCCATCAATGTTTTTCCAAAATAAATGATGGGCCAAAATAAAACGGGCTTCGCTTTCTACCACGGAGGCATATGTGAGAGTTTGCAGAGCACGCTGTCCCCGTTGGTAATCCCCTTCACTGAGCCATTGGTAGGCTTCGAGAAGGCGCACCCACTCAATCACCTCAGGATGCGCTGGGTCGTTAAGGGCCGCCTGTTTTACCCAAGGACAACATTTCTGTATATCCTCGCTTTTGAAAAACTCAACCTGGGCACCCAACAAAAAAAGCTGAGGATCTTCAATGAGATCGTGCTGTTCGCTGATGATCAGATCAATGAGGTCTTCGCAGGTCGACCATTCGCCGGAAGCGAAAAGGCTTTTCAACTGGCCCATGAGCGATTGCGGGCAAGAGTGCCGCTTCAGAAATGACCGAGCCGTGTCTTTGATGAACCCCTCTGACGCCGGCTCGAGGTATGCAAGTATGTCCGTTTGTTTGGTCCCCATTTTTCTCCCCCCAGAAAAAAATAATTCCCCAATTATTTTTAGGTACCATTTTGGCACCTGAAGAACTTTTCATTTTTCTAGCCAATTTTGTAAAGAGATAAATTCTTATACTCAGTATAGCATTTCCTTCTGGAATTTTTTTTATCAGGCCGGACCCATGTCTGTGCTGGGTAAAGCCATATTTCCTAGTGAGTTTAGCCCTTTAAATAGCCATGTAATCTTTACAAAAAAACCGGACTCCTGCAGAGAATTATGCCTTACATTATAGGTAAATTTTTTCTAAAACATGAGGGTACATTTTATCCGGGGAGAGCCTTTTGGAATCCATTGTCATTCTTTTTGCCGCACTGGGCTGGTTACTGTTCCTGTCTTTATTAGTGGTTTGGTTTCGCCATTACCGCAGTCTGATTCAGGTTCGTGAACAATTAAAAAGCAAAGAAGTCGAAGCCGAGTTCCAAAAGGCAGCATTGGTGCAGTTGAAAGACGAGATGAAGGGAACTTTTGAGAGTTTAGCTCAACAAACTTTGAAAGGTTCTAATGAGCAATTTTTAAAAATGGCAGAATTGCGTCTCAACCAGCAAAGTGAGTCAGCTCTTCATAATTTTGATAAAAGAAAAATGGAAATTAATAATATTGTTGAGCCACTTAAAGACACCTTGGGACAATTTTATAAAGAAGTGCAATCGATGGAGAAAGAGCGCCAGCGCTCCTACGCATTGGTGGAAACCGAGATAAAAAAAGTGGTGGAAAACAGTGCTGAGCTGTCAAAGGAAACACGAGCTCTTAAAGATGCTCTCAAAAAGCCCCACGTGCGGGGGCGCTGGGGCGAAGTCCAATTAAAAAATTGTGTAGAGCTGGCCGGCATGTCCGAATACGCCGATGTGAGTTTCCAAGATTCTACTGATATTGATGGCAAACGCCTGATCCCAGACATGATTGTGAATATGCCAGGGGGGCGCAAAGTCATCGTGGATGCTAAAACACCCATAGATGCCTTTTTATCATCATTAGAGGCCGACACCGAAGAACTCCGCAATGCCGAAATGCTTCGCCATGGAAAGCAGGTCAAAGAGCATGTGAAAAAACTATCTTTGAAAGCTTATGGTGAGGTTTTTGAAGATAGTGCCGACTTTACAGTGATGTTTCTACCCAATGAATCTTTTTTGTATGCTGCTCTAGAAACCCAGCCTGACTTGGTTGAATATGCCATGGAGAAAAAGATTCTTTTAGCGACTCCTCCCACATTGGTTGGCCTACTTAAAGTGATTCGCTACGGTTGGAACGAAGATAAGCTGGCAAAGAATGCCGAAGAGATTTCAAAAATTGGAACTGAGCTACATAAACGTCTTTCTGACTTTGTGGAAACCTTTGTGGATATCGGCAAAAGCATTGATTCTGCTCAAAAGAAGTACCAACAAGGGCTCAATCGACTCAATTCTCGGGTTCTCGTACAAGCCAAAAAGATGGAATCCCTTGGGGCCAAGAGCCATAAAGAGCTTCCGCTAGATCACTAATTCATCCACTTTGTTTCAAAGTGAGACAACAATTCTACTTTTTTAGCAGCTTCTTCAAAAACGAATTATAATAAGGAGTGTGGGAAAGCTGCTCAATTTTATTCAGCTTTTTAAAAAAACAGCATTCTCAGAAAGTATGGTCGGCTTGGCCTAAAGTTTAGGGGACTTTAGACCGATAGATAATATAGACGCAAGGGGGGATCTGTGAAACTTGCGATATTGATAATCTTAATACCAACCTTGAGTTTGGGTGCCGGCCTGACCGACGGTGATAACGTATTTGATACAGGAACTAACACGGGTACGGTAGACACCACTCCGCTACCGGCCGACAATGGCACCAATTTGGACACTGGCAATGATGGAAACCTCGATAGCGTGGGGACGATGACCGAAACCGATTCTGGTGGTCGTATGAATGCCTCTCAATCCAAAGATGACTCTGGCAGTACACAAATGCTTGGCATGATCATGGGTGCTATGTTTGCGGCCATGTGTGGTCCTCACAATCCTGCGGCTTGTGTGATGTCAGCTCTTTCTTTTATGGACGCCCTTGCATCTGGAAAAAACAAAGGGAACTCTATTGATTTTGAAAATAGTTTATCCCCAGATGGGACACCCTTGCCTGGCACCGAAAATGCTAGCGTTGAAGAGGCAAAAAAGCAGTTAGCAGCCCTTAAGAGTAAAGGCTTTGTTGCTAATGCGGATGGCTCGGTGACCGGACCTGATGGTACTCAGTATACTGCTGAAGATATGGCCTCTGCAGAAGATATGATGGCTAAGGGTATGTCGCCAGTTCAGGCTGCCGCAGGTATGGACGCTCTCGATAAAGTCAAAGATGAAGCCTCTGGTGCGCTCGACAAAGAAGTGAGCGATGCCAAAAAGAAAATTGCTAAAGCTGCTGCAAGTGGGGCCAGTGGTGGCGGTGGTTCAGGTAACGCAGCCACAATTATTATTGAAGATAGCGCTGACAAGGATCCCAACAAAACAAAGGGGAGAGGGCCAGCGAGCGAACTTGCCAAATTTTCAAAAAACTTTGGCGGTACGCCAATTGGAATTGCTCTTGCCGATATTTTCACAATTGTAAGAGAAAAATATAAAGAAAAAGATAAACAAAGCCAATTCATTAACAAAGAGTTTTGATATGAAAAATATGGGTCGACAAATTTTAAGTGTAGTTTTATTAGCTTCCATGACTTTGCCTTTCCCAGCAATGGCAGATTCTGGATCAACAGACAAAAGCGGTGATTGTAACAAGTGGCTGCAATCGGACTTAGATAAGGCATGTAAAGATAATCCTGCGATGAAAAACGGCCAAAACCAGCTCTCGAATGGAAAGGCTTTTATGAATGGTGGTAGTCAGATGAAAGACACCACGAAACAAACGACGACAGCGACGCAGCAAGGTGTTGCTGATGTACAAAAAGCCACATCCGAGTGTAAAGAGGCTGCACAAAAATGTGCGATGGCCTGTGCTCACTCCATGCCGATCGAACAGGCTCAGCAAAAGGTGAATCAATGTATCGAGAAGAAAGATCAACAGGTAGCAAAGAATGATGGCATTTTGCAACAGCTCATGCAACTTCTCCAGGCGCTTGCTGGCCTCATGCAACAGCTCAATGGTGGTGGTGAAGACTCTACAGGTGAAGAGCCAAAACTTGCCGATGCTGCTGATGAAGATATGTGTAAAGAGGGTAACTCTTTGGGCATTGACCCCAAAAACTTGATTCAATGTGCGGGGACTTCTGATCCCATCGCTCGTCGTGGTGGGTTGAATGGCTCTACGGGTGTCCCAAGCACTGATGGTGGTGCCTACAATTCTTTATTAAATCCTTCTAATGCGGGCGAGCCTGGCGGCACTGATCAGGGTGTTAAAGCCGCAGGAGCAAATAGTAATAATTCGGGCGCAGGTGGCGCATTAGGTGCCTTTGGTTCGAGTGGTTCTAGTGATGGCTCGGCTTCTAGTGATGGTGCTATTCAAAAAGCGAGTGCAGACATTGGCAGTGGATTTGGTGGCGGTGCTGGCGGCGGTTTTGGCAGTTTTGCTGGCGGCGGCGGCGGTCGAACGAGTAGCGGTGGTCTTGCCTACGGCAGTAGTTTTTCTGACCCTTCAGCAAAGCCCGGAGCCGGCCTTAACAAGCGATTTGGTCTACCTAATAGCGGTGGTCGTGGTCCGGCTTCTGTAGGAGATGCCACCAATGGTCCTTTCCAAGATATGTGGGGAGTGATAACGAAAACTTATAAAAAGACTTCAGAGTCTATGTTCCATCAGGAATAAACACTTCCCAGTAAAACCTTCTGTTCTGCCCCAGTAACCTGGGGTAGATGCACTTTTCGATTTAAAAAACGAGCCAAAGCCAAAAAGGCGATGAGGCTTCCTTCAAAGGCTTGGCTTGGCCATCCAAGCGCTTCGGAATTCAAAATTTCACAATCTGGTAAATGAAAGCCAATGCGTTCCATGAGGTAAGAGTTTTGTACACCTCCTCCGTAAAAATAAATCACCGGAGGTGTTTGCGGGCAAAGCTTTAAATAGGAGCTGGCAATAGAGGTTGCGGTCAGTTCGCAAAGCGTGGCCATTTGGTCTTCAAAGCTGAGTTTTTTAAATCCGATTCCTCCAAACTCATTAATGAAAGACAAGTTAAACTCTTCCCGCCCACAGCTCTTAGGAGGCTTTCTTTTAAAATAGGGGTGTTTTAGCATCGCCCGTACAATTTGAGGGTGGGGAAGACCACGGCTAGCAAAAATCCCATTGCGATCAAAGGCCTTATTTTTTTTATTTTGGATCCACAAATCCATTAAAATATTGGCGGGGCCCGTATCAAAAGCCACCACATGGTTTGCGTTAAAGTAGCTAAGATTTGAAATTCCGCCCAAGTTGTGGAAGGCAAAGTTCTTTAACCCTTCAATCTGCCCCAGTTGTTTTTGGAAAAATGGTGCAAAAGGTGCGCCCTCTCCCCCTTGGGCGATATCTGCAGATCGAAAATCAAAAACCACGGGTCCCACCTGATGCAAAGAGGTTGGACATCCAATTTGCAAAGTGGCTCTTCGGCCCTGGTGGTGAACGGTCTGTCCATGCAAGCCGATCAGGTCCCACTTCCAATTAGCCGGCAGTTGTTGAATTTGCTTTTCATAGAGTTCGCCAAGGTCATAGTGAAGCAAAGATAAATCATAGGTGGTTAATTTGTTATTAGCTGCCGCTAGCAAGCGAGAGCGAAGGTTTTTAGGTATCGACATTTGCTGGTGGCCTAGAAAACGGATCTGTGAAAAATCCTCGCGCCCACGAATAAGGCAATAGTCAATAGCATCAATACTCGTCCCATTCATAATTCCAAGGACGTTATAGGTTTTTTTTGTGGGCATGGGGAAAACCTCTCAAGGGTTGGCAAAAATAAATTGATCTTTATAGAGCTCGCCACCCTTGAGTTGAGCCCCTTTTTCACAAATTACATTCTTTAACTCTACTTTTGGACCAATAGAGACATCTTCGTCAATCACCACAGCACCAGACCATTTTAAATCATGGGGTAGATCCATTCCTTTTGGTTTCATTAAAGCATTAGTGCCAACCTGGATCACTTCCATGGGATTCAGTTGGTAAAACCTGTGAATAGCCTTTAAATAGGGCGTTTCCTGGTATTGTAAAAGACAAACTCTTGTGGCCTCAATGAGTTCTTTCCAGTTGCCAGACTCAAACCATTGGCAGTCAGAAATATGGTAGGTCGTGACTTTTTCACCATGGGCGATGGCCTCTTTAAGGATTGGGTAAAAAATGTGACTTTCGCCTTCAGGTAAAAAATCAAGAATCCGTCGCGAAAAGATTTTATACCCAGTATAGTGGACAGCGGTCCCAGGTGTGGTTTCATCGCCGACACCAATATCTAAGACCTTTCCGCTATCATCAACCCATAAAGCTCCTTGACCTTTGCGTGAAGCGGGTAAATCACAGGTCAGCAATGTGCATAATGCTGCATCTGCCGTAAATTGTTCCCTTAAGTGGAGGAGCGCCTGTGCATCTGAGGGGATAAGCAGTTCATCGCCATTTGCGATTAAAAAGGCATCTTCATTTTTTAAAAATCCTTTAGCGTTTGCAATAGCCCCGCCACTGCCAAGAAGCTCTGCAGTTTCATCTAAAAGCTCATGCTGTTCACAAAATGGAAATAAAGAGCCAATGTCTTTGAGTAAGCGCTTTGGGAGGTGATGGTAGTTAAATAAAAAATTTTGAAATCCAGCCTGATAGGCTAAATAAAAACCATAATCCACCATAGGAAGGTTTAGAAATGGTAAGCTAGGCTTAGGAAGGCTGTCAGTAAAGGGCCTCAGGCGAGACCCAACGCCAGCTGTTAACAAAAATGCTGTGGTTATAGGTTTTCCCATCGGTCGCGACAGTCCTCGATCATTACCTTCAGTGGTGAATAGTTAGGATGATTTTGTAAGATACTCAAAACTCGTTCTAAGGTTTCAGGAATATAATGGAGATAGCGGTCATCATTTCGTAACATTTTAAAACTAGCAAAACTTCCACAAGCCTTGAAACACCTTTGGATGGCTTGGACATCATAAAAATGCAGAAACTCGTCTTTGCTCATATTAAGATCTTTAAAATAGGGAAAATTATTAATGTAGTAGCCCATCATCTGTTCAACCGAAGATGGACTGAGGTTGACGTAGGAGTCATAAAATAAGCTCACTAAGTCATAGACTGGTGGGCCCAAGCGGGCATCTTGAAAATCGATTAATACGACCTCGTCGTAACGTATCATAACGTTTCTTGAGTGAAAGTCCCTATGGCAGATGACCTGGGGACTGGAGTAAAGCTTTTCGCAAATAGAAGTAAAGGTAGTTTCCAGTTGGCCTTTTTGGTTTGCTGATAGGTTAATCTGCAATAAACCTTCGAGTAAGTTTTTGCGGGCATAGTTAAGTTCCCACAAAAGTTTTTCTACAGAGAACTCAATGGCAAAGGCTGTACAATCCGCTGTTGTATGTGGTTCAAATTGAAGATTGTGAATTTTAATAAGTTCATCTAAGGTTTTCATATAAAAAGGTAGAACCAAGTCTTGTTTTTGGAATTCCCAAAAACGACGCTCTAGGGTCAGGTCGCCAAGATCTTCTAGCAAAAAGAGACCCTGTGTCTGATCGAAGCTATAAACTTGGGGGACGCGAATTTGATTTGTATTAAAATACTTTTGAACAGAGAGGAAAGGAAATGTCTCAGGCTGTTCAAAGGGGTCCCATTCCATAAGAACCCAGGCCTTGTCCCCAGAAAGAACTCGATAGTAACGGCGGCTGGAAGCATCACCGGCCAATGGCAAAACTTTGTAGTCTTCTCTTTTAAGCTCAGTTTTTAAAAAGTTGGCAAAGCAATCCATAGGGAAAGTCTAACGGAAATCCACCAGCTTGGCTGCAATTTTAAAAAACGCATCTGGTCGTAAACAGAGTCATGATGATTTAATGAATGCGATCCGATGATGGACCCAATGGCAAGAAATAAAGACTCTCTTGCTCTTTGTCTCTATAGCTCCACGGTTTTTCATCTTTGTGGTGAAACAAGAGAAAGTGAGCCTGAGCTCTTGGCGATACTTTAGTATTGGCCTTATAAAAATTAAATAGGGGCTTGAGCTCCTCAAGTTGTCCTTCAGGAGGATTTTCACTAGTGACGATAACGAAAGGTTTCTTTCCCGTCACTTTTCTCAGCGCTAAGATGTTTTCATGAAGTCGCTGTTGTTTTGCTAGATCCAGTAGATCTATGTCCGGAATAAAAATGGTGATTTGCGAGTAACTCATCCAATATTCGCGATCCCGCCAAATAAGATCAGGAATTTCTTTGGCATTAATAAAGGCCCAATTGGAAACCCAATCGTGGACAGAATAGGCAATTTGATTAGCTAAAGAAGGTTGCGCTCCACAAATCCAAATAGGTTCCAATGAGGGTTGCCTGCGCAACTGAACATTTTTCTTTTGAATGATCGGTGCCTCAGGCTTCTTTTTGAACATCAGCAAGTTATTGGGAGCGCTGTGAGCAATATGCAATGCCGTTTCTGTTCTTTCCAGAGTATTACTTTTATCAGTGAGCTCTAGGTGCTCTGCCATTGTTAGTTGCAGAAAACTAGCCATCTCGCCAAAAACAACAGCATCCTTGTTTTCGACGGGTGATACCACGGCTAAGGCCTGCAACTCCTGCTTTTGATTAAAAATAGGAAAGGTCACTTGTTTGAGGCTCGTCGAATAGACAAAGGACGAAGTCGTGGGACGCACAAAAGAAGGTTTTACCTTCAATTGGTGCGCCCACTGAATACTCAATTGAGTTTCATACCTTCTCACAAAAATAGATCGAATCTGACTAATGACATCGTCCACGGTTCCCATATCCTCCGCCACCACTTATTACAATTCTTGTGCCGAAAATGGGCGCAAGCCATTGTAAATTATACTGAAATTCACTAAAAATGGTGGGGCAAAACGACGAAAAAACACCAGTTATTTTATAGATTTATAATTGTGGCCGAAGCGACAAAAGGCATTTTTATCGAAATTACAGGAATGACAAAAGGGTGGTCGGGACCACCCTTCAGAGAAAAATTACAGTAGCGACTATAATTTCCACAAGGAATTGTTGGATGATTAATCCATTTTGCGAAGCTTGCGCTTATCAAGGCCGTACTTTTCAACCTTCATAATAAGACCGGCACGACTGATGCCAAGTTCTTTGGCCAGCTTGGATTTGTTCCAGCCAGTGCGTCGAAGCCCTTCTTTAATCAACTGAAGCTCTAGATCCTCAATGGCATCTTTTAATTTGCCAGTCACCCGAGTGCCCTGAACTTTCGTTTTTTGGCCACCCTCGATAATTTTAGGTGAAAGCATATCGGCGGTGATCTTAGTCTCTTCACCACTAAGGACGACAATTCTTTCCATTTCGTTTTGAAGCTCGCGAACGTTACCGGGCCAGTGATAGTCATATAGTTTTTCAAGGGCACGTTTCGTTAATACTCGCTTACCAATCCCAGCTCTTTTACAAGCCAAGTCAATAAAGAATTCAGCAAGTAACGGAATATCCTCTTTTCTTTCGCGAAGAGGAGGAACGCGCAGGTTAATAACGTTGAGACGATAGAATAAATCTTCGCGGAAAGCCCCGGACTCAACCATTTCGCGAAGGTTTCGGTTGGTTGCTGCAACCACGCGAACATCAACTTTGCGACTTTCTAGTGCACCCACCGGGGTAAATGTTCCCTCTTGTAAAACACGGAGGAGCTTCACTTGCATTTGCGGGGAGGTGTCACCAATCTCATCAAGGAAAAAAGTTCCTTTATCAGCAATTTCAAAAAGACCTTTTTTATCTTTATGGGCTCCGGTAAAAGACCCTTTAACATGTCCAAAAAGTTCTGATTCAAGAAGATTATCGTTAAAAGCAGAGCAGTTTTGAATAACAAAAGGCTTATTCGATCGCGAGGAATTGTAGTGAATGGATTTTGCGATGAGTTCCTTACCTGTACCGTTTTCCCCTTGAATAAGTACGGTACTGTCGGCACCTTTAATTTTATCCAAAAGAGCGTACAGACTCTGCATAGCTTTTGATTTACCAATCATATTATCGTACTTGTATCGACTTCCTAACTCTTTGTTGAGTTCGCGAATGCGCTCCTCACGACTGGTGATCTCAAGGTGCAATGTTACGATCTCTCTAGAGACGAGGTCGACAAGATCAATAAAGTGGGCGCGCTCGTTATCGTCTAGAAAGCGAATTTTTGAAACAGAAAAATCAATAGCATCTCGGGTTTCTCCGAGGGCGCTTAAGCGATCTCGGACCTCATCCAAGCGGTTAGTTTCAGAGGTGTCTTTGATAAAACCCATACCGACGACGGTGCCCATAAATTCGCCATCTATGGTGATAGGGAAAATAGCCATATCTAAACCAGAAGTGGACCACTTGCGAATGGCAAACCGGTTATCGGAGTTTCTAAGATCGTTAATTGAAGCAGAAACCTCTTCAGAAAGAGTTTGGCGAGCGACCTCTTTATTAAGAAATTTGACTACGCAAGGGTTGATTAGATCTGCGCCGGAATCCTTATAGCCGCGGAGTTCACCCTTCTCATCGGTGAAAACCACGTCGATGTTCCACCAAGAGGAAAGAATCATTTTTAATTTTTTGATCACATGAATATGTTCAAATTCATCCCAATTGATCATCGAAAAACTCCTTGAAGGTATAAAACTGTACACTTACTTATCGTCAAATAAGTCGACAACTTTATAGCTTTGCGAAGAATTTAGTCACAGAATCTAAGTCATTGAATTTACTTATAAAAATGTGGCTGCCGTCTAAAGTAAAGTGACCCATTTTGGGAACTGTCAAAAGCACAGTCAAAAACTCGCTTGATGTTCCTCGGGAATTTTGACAAGTTGTTTGACATGGATATGTCCTGGACCCGCCTTTGGCCAATCGCAAAACGCTACAAAGGCACAATCATTTTAGCCTTGGCTTTAGGGGTTGCCCTTGGCCAGTTTTCGGTACTTCTGCCTATTCTTGCCCAGCTGATTATCGCTAGCTTCGAGAAAAAGGCATTATTAGATATTCCAGTGGTGCAAAAATTTGTAAAGCATATGGACATCGACACCACCATCGCTATTTTTCAATGGAGTCATGAGGACATTGCACTTTATGTGGCTCTTTGCTTTCCAATTTATTATTTGGTTTACGGCATTCTACGCTATTACCACTTTTATCTTGTGAAATTTGTTGGTGAGAAGGTTATATCTGATATTCGCGTTCTCCTCATGGAGAAGTTTATGGATATGGATGTGATGTACCTTGGCCGACAAGAAAAGGGTTCCGGCGGAATGCTTAGCCGCATTTTGAATGATACCCTCGTTCTGCAACAGGGCTTGCAGTTTTATGCGGATCTTATTCGCGAACCACTGATAGGCCTCTTCCTTATTGGCTATATGTTTTATCTCAATTGGCAGATCACCTTGGCCGCCTTTATCTTTTTACCAGTTTTTATGGGCGTCATCCGTTATGTGAGCAAAAGCCTACGTAAGTTTGGTCACCAGAGCCAAGAGTCACTAGAAGAGGTGACGAAGACCTTAAAAGAAGGGATGGATGGTGTGCGTGTGATTCAATCCTTTAATCTACAGGAGCGAGTCAAAAACAAATTTAGTGAACAGGTGGATCACTATTTAAATAAGCGTAAAAAAATTATTAAACGAGAGGAGCTAGGCAGCCCCATCAACGAATGGTTTGCCTCAGTCCTCGTCTGTGGGATCTGCTTATTTATGGCCCAGCAAATCTGGACTGGGCAGGCCGACGTAGGAGGCTTTATTGCCTTTTTAGTGGCCGCAGGGATGTTAGATAAGCCAGTTAAAAAATCTCAGCAAGCTATCATCCGCGTCCAACAAAATATTGTTTCATTAGAAAGACTCGGAGAAATCCTCGACAGTCATTCCGCCGTGCAAGAGCCGGAACAACCCCAAGAATTTCCTGAAGAGTGGCAAGAGATTGAGTTTCAAGGAGTGACTTTTTCCTATGAAGACATGCCCGTACTCAAAAACATAAATTTGACTATAAAGCGTGGTGAGGTTGTAGCTTTTGTGGGAGCCAGTGGCTCGGGAAAGTCAACGCTGGTTGGGCTTATCCAAAGGTTTTTCGACCCACAACAGGGTACTATCCTGATTGGCGGAGTGGATATTAAAAAGTTACGTACCTCGGACCTGAGGCGACATATTGGTTATGTCACCCAGGACGTATTCTTATTTGATGACACCGTGGAAAATAACATTTGGTTCGGTGACACCCGTCGAGATAAATCTGAGGTGGTTGCGGCTGCAGAGGTAGCTAATGCCAAGGGATTTATTGATCAGACCCCTGGTGGTTTTCAGGCTAAAGTGGGTGAACGTGGAGGAAAGTTTTCTGGTGGGGAAAAGCAGCGCTTAAGTATTGCCCGTGCCGTTTTTAAAAACCCTCCCATCCTTGTGCTTGATGAAGCCACCAGTGCCCTTGATTCAGCCAGTGAGCAAGAGGTGCAAAAAGGCATTCAAAGTCTTATCAAGGGGCGGACGGCCATGGTTATCGCTCACCGACTTTCAACCATCATGAATAGTGATCGAATATTGGTGATGAAGGGTGGCCAGATTGTAGAAGAGGGAGACCACAGAAGCCTTCTTGCTCAGCAGGGCGAGTACGCCCACTTTTATAGCCTGCAAGCCCCAGCAGGGGTTTAGGTCCATTTTGTCAAAAAATTGGTAATCATTTTTTGTCATTTCTACAGGTTCCTCTAATTTTCCCCGGATTTGACCCCGAGCCCTGTATTATTGGCGCAGTTAATAAAAACGGACATAAAACCCCAAAACTCAAGGAGTTATTAATGAGAGTATTAGTCCTTTTAGCCACATTTCTTTGCTTCCAACAAGCCTTTGCGGGTTCCATGGCTGGAAACTTAATGAAAACCAAATTAGATAACATCCAAAAAACTCAAGACAAATGTGTTCAAGGTGCCCTTGGCAACGATGTTCTTTATGCTTGTGTTGAAAAATCAAACACTGACTTGAGCGTAGCTATGGCGGAGATTTCTGCAGCTTTTCTCGGGGCTTTCCCTGAGCAAATACTCAAATTGGCCGATTCATCAAAAAAATGGGCTGATTATGCTACAGCCACATGCGATTTATCTACCGCCTTTTATAATCAAGGGACGACAAGTTATCAGCGCATTTACCTGGGTTGTGAGAACAATAAAATTCGTGAGCGAGTATTAGAATTGATCGAGATCTACGACACATATCTCGAAAACCAATAATCTAAAGTTTTAAATATTCTTTTAAAAAGTGGCCCGTATGAGTTTTTTTGCGGGTCATTTCTAATGGGGAGCCGGCGGCAACAATTTTACCCCCTTCGGTGCCTGCCTCGGGACCCAAATCAATAATATAATCAGACTGAGCCATAACTTCGGTATTGTGCTCGATAAGCAAAACGCTGCCGCCGGTATCGACAATTTGGTGAAGAATGGCCATGAGCATTTGCACTTCACGAAAGTGAAGGCCTGTAGTGGGTTCATCCAAAATATAAAGCGTGGCCTTTTGCTGAGTTTTATATAGCTCGCGGGCGACTTTAATCCTTTGGGATTCACCGCCACTGAGGGTTGAGGAGCTTTGACCTAGGGTGAGGTAATCAAGACCGACTTGTTTTAAAAAGCTTAGGGGCTTTCGAATATTTGGGTAGGACACAAAGAAGTCCATAGCTTCATTTACGGTCATGTCCAGCACATCGATAATGTTCCGGCCTCGATATTTGACGTCTAGAATTTCGCGACGAAACTTTTTGCCGTCACAAGATTGGCAAACGCGCTGAATATCATCCATAAAAACCATATCAATGGTTTCAAAGCCCATCCCTTTACAAACGGGGCAGCGCCCACCATTAACGTTCAAGCTAAATATACCAGGCCCATAACCACGTTCTTTGGCAATTTGCGTGCTCGCAAAAATATCGCGGATAATGTCATAAATTTTTAAATAAGTGGCCGGGTTGGATCGGGCTGATTTACCAACGGGAGATTGATCGATATGCAGAACATTTTTAATATATTGGGTCCCGCTTAGTTTTTTGTAGGGTTCGCCGCGCATATACTCTAAACCCAGTTCTGTCATTAAAGCGGGATAAAGAGTTTCTGTAATGAGGGTGGACTTTCCCGAGCCACTGACACCAGTAACAGTGACAATTCTATTGAGTGGAATTTTTAAATTTATATTTTTTAAGTTGCGTCCAGTGCATCCACTCATCTCGATGAGGTATCGATAGTCTTTTATTTGCACTGGTCGGGGTGAGTAAATTTCTTTACGTTTCTCTGTTAAAAACTGATTGGTGTTGGATTCTTTGCAGGTCAAAAAGTGATCATGGTCACCGCTATAAATAACCGTTCCACCTTTGTAGCCAGAGCCAGGACCCATTTCAATGATGTAATCACTGTTAGCAATCACATCCTGATCGTGTTCCACGACAACTAGGGTATTCCCCAGCTCTTTTAAGCCCTTGAGCTGTTGGATCAAGCGATCATTATCTCTTGGATGCAAGCCAATGGTGGGTTCATCCAGTACGTATAAGGTTTGCGAAAGTCCCATACCCAGTTGCTTAGCCAAGAGCAGTCTTTGAAATTCACCTCCAGAAAGGCTGCGAGTTTGCCGAGCTAAAGTGAGGTAGTGGACCCCGATGCCGTCAAGAAATCCTAAGCGTGATACCAGTTGTTGATAAATGTCTTTAGTGGTCTCTTGTTCGCCCGGAGTTAGTTTTAAGGATTTAAGGCTTTGCAATAGATCTCTAAGTGTGAGTTCAGACATCTCATGAATCGTGAGCCCACCTATTTTAATATGGTGGGCATAATCTTTGAGTCTTGAGCCGTTGCATGTAGGGCAAGGGAAGGCCGTCTTGAAGCGGGCAAGAAAAACGCGAACATGCATTTTATATTTTTTCGTCTCTAGGTGTTCAAAATAACCTCTCACTCCAAAAAACTCAGAGTTCCCCTCCCACAAAAGGTCCTTAGTTTTTTTGGGAAGTTTTTCCCAAGGCATTTCCGTGTTGATCTTTTTCTTTTTACAAAAGTTCATTAACTTTCTGCGAGCACGAGCTGCGCTTGGCATAAAGAAAGGATGAATGGCACCCTCTTGTATGGAAAGAGTGGGATTGGGGACCACCTTAGCCTCGTCTAAATCCAAAAGGTTGCCAAAACCGTTACAATGTTCGCAGGCCCCCACGGGAGAGTTGAAGCTAAATAATTGCGGGGAAAGATTGGGGAAAGTGTAATGGCAGTCAGAACAAGACAAACTTTCGCTAAAATGCCAAGCCTCATTATCCGTCGATAGTAGAATCAGTCGCCCACTCATCGCCTCGTTGTATTTAACAAAGGCATCGTAGGCTTGTTTAAAGGAGTCCACCAGTCGCCCACGATCTTCTTCTTGGATAGCCACACGATCAATGACAAGATAAAATTCTTTGGTGGGGACATCAGTGATTTTGCTTTTAACTGTGAGTTCTTTTTGTTCGTATTTGATGTTTTTACCGCGTCCTCCCTTAATGAGAATGCGTTGGTATCCATCGGACATTAATGATTTTAACAGGTCCCCTTTTTTAAAGCGGCGGTGGCCACCAATAGCAACAGCAATATAGGCTCGTTTTCCGCTCCACTTTTCAATGGCTTGATCCGCAATAGACGTTGGTGGTTCTTGATGAATCTCGCCATGGCCATTGGGACAATGGGCCCGACCGAGCTTTGCAAAGAGTAGCCTTAAATACTCAATCACTTCACTGGTAGTGCCAACCGTAGAGCGACTATTTTTAATGGTGTTTTTTTGTTCTAATGCAATCGCCGGTGGAATGTTTTGTATGCTTTCTAGTAGGGGCTTTGGGGCTTGGTTTAAAAACTGCCGAGCGTAACTTGATAAACTTTCAATGTAGCGCCGCTGCCCTTCAGCAAATAAAGTCTCGAACGCCAAAGAACTTTTTCCAGATCCGCTTGGACCGCAAACTACGGTGAAGGAGTTAATTGGAATATCTACATCGATGGACTTAAGGTTGTTTTGGCAAACGCCGCGCAGTTCAATTTGCATCGGGCCAGATTAATCGAATTTGCAGGTCGTCGATAGTTTTTTTTCCGTCAACGCGGAATTTAAGACGTCAGGGGCAAATAAGGCCCCTGAGGATTGAAATTTAAAACTCTTCTCGATAGAAATCAGTTTTATCTTCTTCTTCTTGGCGCTCAATTTGCTCATCGCCTTCGGCGCCGGGTTCGGTGCCTGTGCGAAAGGCTTGCCGCACCACTTCGTGGCTACTGGCAGAAGCCAAGCGCCCAGTTTCGTTATCAATATTGGCAAAGACAATATCATTAGGAATGGGAAAGGCCTCCTTAGAGGTTCCATTGAGGAGAGGTTCCATATAATCTAACCAAATAGGTAGAGCAGCTCTGCCGCCAGCTTCCCCTCGCCCTAAAGTCTTTTCTTGATCAAAGCCAACCCATACGCCCCCAATCAGATTGGGCGTGTAACCCATAAACCAGGCATCATAGTAACCATTGGTGGTTCCTGTTTTCGCGGCGACTTCGCGCCCCAGTCGACGAGCGCGGACACCAGTCCCTCCGGGTTCATTCACGGCTGCTTGTAAGATTGTCGTCACCAAAAATGCGGTTTGTGGGGAAATCAGTTGATCGGGGTCATTGAAAAAGAAGGGCGAAACTCGTTGAGTTTCATCATCTTGAGCCATCATCTTCTTTTCATATTGCTCTCGTTTTTCTAGGAACTCTTGTTTAAGCTTTGCAATATCCTCTTTGAAATGCAGATCAAAAGAGACTTCTTGAGCAAGGGAGTTTCCGTCGCGGTCTTTGATTTCATGAATAATGAGGGGGCGGATGTTTTTTCCAAGTTTTGCAAAAACAGAAAAAACTTTTGTCATTTCATAAAGGCTTACACCGCTGGAGCCGAGGGCAAGAGACATATCCATATTCAATGGGCTAAATATTCCTAAGCGTCTAGCGTATTCGGCAACAAAAGAAACCCCTGTTTTCTCAAGAACACGGATCGTTGGAGTGTTGAGGGACTTTTTTAAAGCATTTCTTAGCAGAATGTCGCCGGTGAAGCGCCCAGCATAGTTGCCAGGCTTCCACACTTTGACTTCTTCCTCATTCATCTGCCCTTCTTCGTCAGATTTGCCTTCGGGCTTGGCCTCATCCTCTTTTGTTTCGGTGGTCTGATTGTAAACAATAGGGGCCCCCATAATGGGGGTGGCTGGGGTTAGGCCTCGATCCAGGCCTGCGGCATAAACGATGGGTTTGAAAGAAGACCCGGTTTGTCTACGTGCCTGATAAGTTCGGTTGAGTTTTGTTTCTCGGAAATCTGAGCCGCCGACCATGGCGATAATATCATCAGATTCAAGATCAAAAGAAAGTAGAGCGGCTTGTGCTCGTGGCTCTTGTTCTAGCTCCAACTCAGCGTAGTCGCCAAGATCTTCCGTTGGTTTTTCTTTACGAGAAATGCGTTTTCCAGTTTTAGCGACCACTTTAACATCAATGACATCACCGACCTTTAGAGCTTTTGAAGGTTTGTCGATATGAAGGTACTCACCATAAGTCTTTTCGGGGTCCACTGGGCGAGCCCAGGCCATTCCCTCCAAGGGAATAACCCCTTGAGCCTCTGCAAACTTAACAAAGACGAGTTCGTGTTTATCATCTACTTTGGTTACAATAGCCTCTACGATATCACCCACCTTCATGTAGGGAGGAAGATTGGAGGTCGTTTGTCCTGTGTCGTTTTTTTCCTGGAAAAAAGCGAACTCACCATATTCATTGGTGGAACCGTCAGCAAAAACTTCAAAGGTGTCATAGGCTTCATCGATAAGTCGGTTTCTCTCGGTGGTGAGGATATTCTGCACATCTTCTTGATTGGATAGCTCTATGTTCTTTTTTGCGCCTCGGTAACCTTGTCGTTTATCAAGATCTCGCAGACCTTTTCTTACGGCGGTCTGTGCCAATTTTTGTGCTTTGAAATCAAGGCTACTGTAGACCTTAATTCCTTTATTCAAAACAACATCTTCCCCAAGTTCTGAAACTAAAAGTTGGCGGATCGTTTCGACAAAATAGGGGGCTACTTCCTTGTACTTTTTAATACGATAAACCTTTAATGTCTCATTGGCCGCGACATCGTGTTGATCTTGGGTGATCCGTCCGGTTTCGAGCATTCGGCGCAGTACATAGAGTTGGCGAGTTTTAGCGCGCTGGGGATTAGCGACGATATTGAAAGCACTAGGAGCCTTGGGTGCTCCAGCAAGAACCGCCATCTCGGCAATAGAAAGATCTTGAACCTTTTTTCTAAAAAAGGTTTCGGCAGCGGAGACAATGCCGTAAGCGCCCTGACCAAAATAAATTTGGTTGAGATAAAGGTAAAGAATGTTCTCTTTAGACAAATGCTTTTCCATGCGCCGAGCCAGAATGGCCTCTTTCAATTTTCGAGAGTAGGTCTTTTCAGAGCTCAAAAATAAAGTTCGTGCAGCCTGCTGAGTGATCGTCGAGGCCCCCTGTGACCGACTTCCCGAGGTGAGGTTTGCCAGAACTGCGCGAAAAATTCCTTTAAAGTTAAAACCATTGTGTTCAAAAAAATCGGAATCTTCTGCAGATAAAAAGGCACTGATAAAGTCCTTGGGGATTTCCTCAAATGGGATGAGCTTGCGGTTTTCTCGAAAGAATTCGCCAATCTTTTCTCCGTTGCGAGCATAGACTTCACTGACCAGTAAAGGGTCATAGTCCTCTACAGAAAATAGCTCAGGAAGCTGACTTGCGTAATAAAAGTAAATGCCCGTGCCAGAGAAAAGCCCGACTATGGTCAATATGGATCCTACAATGAAGAGTTTTTTGAAGTTTGTCATAGCTAGACATTTTAAGGAATAAAGCCGGCCTTGTCCATGCCTCAATCGGTGCAAAAAAAGACCCGGGGAGGGTCTTTTTCATTCTAATTTTAATCAAAAAAATCAGATTAAAGAGAGGTGTTGCTGTTGGCTGAACTTCCGCCCCCACCAAGGCCAGTTAAGCAGGACAAAAGTGCACCCATGACATTTTGCCTAGCGGCAGCAGCAGCGCCCGCCATGGCCTTGCCGTGAATGTAGCGAATCATGGCTTCCTGGTAGTCTCTTAGGGCCATCGCATCCTGACAGTTCTTGGTGATGAGGTCTTGAATCATTGATGTTTGCAAGTGAAGCTCTTTGAGAGCCTCCATGGCATGTTTAGACTTGTTTTCCTCTTTTTCGATTTCATTTTGCAGTTGTGCATTGAGCAGCTTGACTTGGTCAAGATACAAGTCGTCCCTTACGCAACGATTGAAAAAATTCTGCCAAGCCTCACCAACGCGAGCATTAAATCCAGATAAAGTGGTTACATCGGAATGGGGTGTGTTGTAAGCAACACCACGGTATTTTTCGTATTCATCATTGGCCTTTTTCTTACACTCCGCCTTCATTTTTAATAGATTGCTACGATGTTTGAGTTCCACCGAACGAATGTTGGTGCGCTCCTCGCGAATGGTTCGCTCGTGATCAAATTTTTGTTTTCGGTAATCGATAAAAGCCTTTTGCAATTCGTTGCGACAGTTTTTAGTGGTTTCAAAGCGTTTTTCTGCAGCTTCCATTAGGTTTTTTGCGTATTGGGTTTCCAATTGAACCTTTTGGGAAGTTCCTTGGGACATGGCGCTTCCGATATTGCAAGCCATGGCTGGTAAACTCATAACAATAGCAATGAATGATAAAATAAATACTCTCATGTTTCCCCCGGCATCCCTCTATTTTTGGATGACCCTTTAAGTATAACGTATCGGATATAAACACGGCAAATTGACCCGTTTCAAAGTGAGACAAAGGCTACGAAAATAGAGGGGTTAGAGCAAAAAGACCCAATTTTGTAGGGACCAAAGGCCACCCACTAGGAAGCAAATCTGGCCTAAAACCCGATGACCAAAAAACCATTGGCTCAGTTCAGGGGGTAGGTTTTTTTCTGCAACCTCGCGGAGGTGGGGGATGGAAGTGGCAAGGGACATCACCAGCCCGTAACAAAAAACAAAAAAAGGAAAGTAAAAATCAAGGTTTTGTGTCATGGATTCTCCTCGGTTTTTTATCCACAAAGCTTGAGCGAGAGGGGGTGATCCCAAGCACAAGTCCTAGAGATTCGCAAGGGGGCAAAAGCGGGGCCAATTAAAAAATTCTTAAAAAAGCCACAAAACCGTCAATCAGTCTGGAGCGGCCTGTCTCATTGGATTGTTCAATTGAAAATTCGATGACCTTTGCGAGGGTCTTTGTTATTATGATGAAGTAGTTCTGTGGTGCGTATGTTGAGAATACAGAAATCCTACAATTATTAAATTGGGGGCTGTCGCTGGCGATGGTGAGCAGGCCCGGTTTCGACCCGGGAAGCCTAAAATCGTTAAATGGCCACCCACCTAGAGAAATTGGGATTTCGGATTCTCCAGGCACTCACAGAACTTATTTTTTCCTTTCTTTTTGATCCCATTTTTGATCTATTACTCGCCATGGCAGATAAACCAACGACATCTTCGTCGGGGCGGTGGAGCCATCTCCTTAAAGAGATTCCCAATCATGCCCCAGCGGCAAAATCCCCAGCCCCTTTACCTCCTGAGCCCCTAGGTGAAGAAATGAGTGACTTGGAGCCAGAAGTTTACTCTGTTTCACAAATCAATAAGCTTGTTAAAAAGCAATTGGAAGGAAACTTTAATTCGATTTGGATTCAAGGCGAAATTTCCAATTTCAAAGCCCATACCTCGGGCCATCACTACTTCAGCTTGAAAGATGACAAAGCTCAAATTAGTGCTGTGATGTTCAAGGGTTTTAACTCTCGCTTAAAATTTCGGCCAGAAAGCGGAATGGAAGTTATCGTCAAAGGCCGCATCACGGTTTATGAGCCACGAGGAAGTTACCAAATTTTTTGCGAATCCATGGAGCCAGTGGGTGCGGGGGCCTTACAAAAAGCTTTTGAACAGCTAAAGGCAAAGCTACAAGCTGAGGGTCTTTTTGAAGTCAGTCGGAAAAAAGCATTGCCAACTCACCCTCAAAGAATAGGGGTCGTGACGTCCCCTACAGGTGCTGCCATTCAAGATATTTTGAACGTTCTGAAAAGAAGAAGCCGGCGGGCCCAAGTTTTTGTTATCCCGGCGAGGGTCCAGGGCGCGGGCTCAGCCCAAGAAGTGGTGAGCGGGATTGAGCTGGCCAATCGGTGGGGGCAACTCGATGTTCTTATTGTTGGGCGTGGGGGAGGGTCTATTGAAGATTTATGGTCTTTTAACGAAGAGATTGTGGCAAGAGCAATTGTTGCTAGCCACATTCCAGTGATTTCGGCTGTTGGTCATGAGGTGGACTTTACTATTTCAGATTTTGTCGCTGATTTGCGAGCGCCGACACCTTCTGCTGCGGCAGAAGTGGTAGCGCAAAGTGAGGAGCAGTTGCTTGAAAAACTAAAGTTTTTCACCAAATCTTTGCGTATAGGTGTCTATCAATTATTAGAAAATTATCGAAAGCAAACCCAATTTCTGAGTCGTCAGCTCATTGATCCGCGCAAATATTTGCAAGACTGTCTGTTGAGATGTGATGATTGGACCCAACGCCTGTTGCAAACTATGGGGCGGCAGATTCAACACAAAAGAATGCAGATTCGCTTGAACCAATCTCGCCTAATCAGTCCTGAACAAATTTTGCGTGAGTTAAAAAAGCAAGCCGCGAACCTCAGTAAATTATTAGCTCTTGCTGTGCAATCCCAAATTAAGAGTTCTCGGCACCATTGGCAACAGGCGACGGGCCTGCTCGACAGCCTTTCTCCCTTGCGAGTTGTGGATCGCGGTTATGGAATTGTAAGAAAGGACCAACAGTTGGTGGCTGACGTTTCTCAGTTGAAACAGGGAGATTCCGTTGAAGTGGAGTTGCGGGATGGTTTTTTTGTTTCTGAAATCATAAATGTGAAAAGAAAGGATAAAAAATGAGTTTTGAAAAAAAACTAACACGATTAGAAGAGATCGTCCAAAAAATGGAGGGCGGTGAATTATCCTTGGACCAATCCCTCAAGCTGTTTGAGGAAGGTGTAAAGCTGTCAAGAGACTGCAACAAAGAGCTCAACGACGCTGAACAAAAAGTAAAAAAACTCGTCGGTGTCGACGCTCAGGGCGAACCCATTCTGGAAGATTTTAAAGAAGAAGATTCATGAGTGAACTATTGAAGTCCGACAAGGATTTTTTTGACCACCAATTGCATTTGGTCATGGAGGCGCGCTCGCAGAGCAGCCCTAAGGTGTCACCACTCAATAGGGCAATCACTTATAGTTTGTTTACTGGTGGCAAAAGGTTTAGACCCCTCCTTTGTATTGCTGCAGGCGAAGCCATGGGACTCAATCGAGAGCAAGTGTTTCCTGTTGCTGCCGCCGTGGAACTGATTCACTCCTACTCTTTGGTTCATGATGACCTCCCCTGTTTAGATAATGATACTGAACGCAGGGGCCAACCAACCACTCATATCCAGTTTGGTGAAAGTTTAGCTTTGCTAGCGGGAGATGCTTTGTTGACGGAGGCATTTGCATTTTTAGCCGATCTACCAAGTTCAGTGATTGGGTCTGTGGTGCGAAGCTTAGTGACTAATTCGGGATGGATGGGAATGGTGCAGGGCCAGGTTTTAGATATTGGTGAGGGGGCTAAAGTTAAAACTCTAGATGACCTCATTCATTTACACCAGTTAAAAACAGGGGGACTCATAGCCTTTTGTTTGCAGGGGCCAGCACTATTGGCGGATCAATCGGATGTTGCTTTTTGGGAGTTGGGCCGCGATATAGGCTTAGCTTTTCAAATTAAGGATGACCTTCTCGATGCTGAAGATAATGACGAGATGAGCTTTGTGAAGTTTTTAGGTTTTCATGAGGCCGAAAGTTATCTGGAAAAACTCAGCCACTCCATTTCTGATCGTATGGAAGATCTTGGCCTCAACACGGACAAAATGAATGCCCTTATCCAGTTTAATCTGCAAAGAAGGCAATGAGTCGGCAAAGGGTTGATAAGTTTTTAATGGAAATGTTTCCCCAATGGAGTCGCTCAAGAGTCCAGGACCTCATCCAGCGCAGACAAATCTCTTTTTTGATGCCTGGCCATGGTTGGCAGGTGCTGGATAGAGCCTCGCTGAAAGTTCATCCGGAGGAAGCAAAACTTTGGCAGTGGAAAACGGAAGAAGATTCAGATTTTGTATCTCGAGGCGCATTGAAGCTCCAGGGTGCTGTGGAATGTTTTAATTTGAATGTGGCTGGTGGGCTTGCTCTTGATATTGGCTTATCGACTGGGGGATTTAGTCACTTTCTCATCAGTCAGGGGATCAAAAAGGTCTTGGGGGTAGATGTGGGGCGCGGTCAACTGCATGAGAGCTTGCAAAGCCACCCCAAGCTCCTCTGGGCAGATAAAATTAATGCTAGAGAGCCCATCCCAACCGATCTTCTTACTTCATTTTTTGTTAGTGAAGATTTTGGTTTTGATTGGATCGTTATTGATGTTTCTTTTATTTCCTTAGAAAAAATTATACCTCAGCTACCAGCACTGACTAAAAAAGGGGGACAAATCATCGCCCTTGTTAAACCACAGTTTGAACTCAGTAAACAGTCTCTCAACCGAAAGGGCGTAGTCCGCGACCCAAGTGTTTATCCCCAGGTCCTGGAAAAAATCAGTGTCGCTTTTGAACAAAATACGTTAAAAGTGATAAACACATGCGAATCGCCCATCGAGGGAGAAAATGGCAACAAAGAGTTTTTTATCTTGGCACAAAAACATTAGCTTCATTATAGCCTTTCTATTTTTAACTTCTTGCGCCTCTTTGCAGGACCACGTAAAAACCAAACATGAAGGGCCTCAAATTGAAGAAAAGGAAGTGGAGCTTCCAAATCCCTACGATCCAGCAACCAATGAGCCTGTCATCAAAGATAGCACTCTGGTGAGTCGCAAAGCACCAAAGCTTGGGGTTATCCTTGGTGGTGGTGGCGTCTTGACCTACGCCCAAATTGGAGTTTTGCGTGAGCTTGATCGGCAAAAAATTCCAGTTCATTCTATTGCCGGAATCGAGTGGGGGGCCTTGGTCGGCGGAGCCTACGCTAAGAGTGGGCGCTCTCACGAAGTGGAGTGGCAGATGCTGAAACTCCCGTTTAAAAAATTTACCGAGAGCGGATTCTTTTCCTCTGGTCAGCAGAGTATCTCTGTTAATGAAATGTCTGACTTTTTATCGGGCTTGTTTGGTAACGAGCGATTGGAAAATGCAAAAGTTCCCTTCTCTTGCCCATACATCCATATTGGCAAGGGGACGACTCGGCTCAGCTCCCGTGGATTTTTTAAAAATGTAATGAAGGCCTGTTGGCCTCACCCTCCCCACTTCCGAGTGGATGCGGTGGCCGCCAACCTTATGGGTGTGCAAAAAGCTGTGACCCAGCTCCGTAAAGCCGGTGCCGAAGTGATTTTGTATGTGGATGTTTTACAAGACAATTTGCTAATGGACCAAAATTTGCGCAAGAAGAGGCCTTACGACGCCTTGATGTGGTTGGAAGTGCGTGAACAAGTTCAAAATCTTAGAATGCTCGGTATTAATGAAGTGATGTCTTTACCTCTCAGCGGAGGTAGCTTAACTTCTTATGATTCTATGCGCTCCTTAGTAAGAATGGGTCAGCTGAAAAGTCGAGGATTTATTGAAAATATGGCGAAACGTTATGGTTACTAGAACATTTGAAGATCTTCAAATTTTTGCAAAACGAAGAAAGAAGTTAGCCTCACTTGCGGGAGGCGAAGTGTTGGTTCTTTTCTCGGGCAAAGATCAACACCTTGGGGCTTTCCGTGCAGATAGCCACTTTGTTTATTTGACTGGTTTTGAAGAGCCCGAAGCCTGTGCTGTGATTCGTCCTGGGTTGGATCCTGAATTTGTCCTTTTTGTCAGACCCAAAGATGCAGTGATGGAGACATGGGAGGGTTATCGCCATGGTCCTGAAGGAACTAAAGATATTTATGCTTGTGATCAATCCTTTTCTATTCATGAGCTCAGCAAAAAGCTTCCTGAATTACTGAAGGACGCGAAAAGCATATATTTTGACTTGGGAAAAAATCCAGATCACGACAGGATGCTTTTAGAGGCACGAAGACAGGCTCCGCTCCTCAACCGACGAAGTGGACAACCACCTGTACCCATACGAGATCCCAAGGATATTTTGGCTCCTTTGCGAGTGATCAAATCACCACAAGAAATTGAGTGGATGCGAGAGGCTTGCCAACTTTCCGTTAAAGCTCATCAAGCCTGTATGAAAATGGCAAAACCAGACATGAATGAAAAGCAAATCCATGGCTGTCTCATGTTTCATTTTTTTGATCAGCTGGCGCAACAAGAGGCCTATTCTTCGATTGTCGCTTCAGGGCCTAACGCCACGGTTTTGCATTACCGCGATAACAATAGAGTTATGGAAGATGGTGATCTTCTTCTCATTGATGCTGGAGCTCAAAAATATTTTCTCAATGCTGATATCACCAGAACCTTCCCGGTCAATGGAAAGTTTACTGAACCTCAAAAGCAGATTTACCAGTCAGTGCTCGACTGTCAAAAAAAGTTGATTCCTTTGATGCAGCCTGGTTTCTCCTTGGTAGAGCTGCAAGATAAAGCCATTGCCATTCTCACTGAGGCTCTTGTCGAATTGAACCTTCTTAGTGGTTCTATCAAAGATCTCATTGCGGATAAAAAATACCAAAAATATTATCCCCATGGGATTGGCCATTATCTCGGTATGGATGTGCACGACGTGGGGTTATCAAAACAAGATGACAAACCTGTGCCATTGGAAAGTGGTATGGTAGTGACTATGGAGCCAGGGCTCTATATCCCCCTTGACGACCCAGAAGCGCCGTTGGAGTTTCGAGGTATTGGTGTTCGCATTGAAGATGATGTCTTGATTACGGATAAAGATCCCGAAGTTCTCACAGCTGGTTTAGTTAAAGAGGTCAAGGATGTCGAAGCTCTTTGCCAGTCTTAATATTTAGGTCTTAAAAAAATGGTGAGTGGGCCAGCCCATCTCCAAAGCATGCTTTAAGAGCCGAGACTCCTCTTCGAAAAGGCCATTTTCTATAGTTTGGGTTTGTACGGCCAGCCTTGCGCAAGCGCTACTTTCCAAAAGAGAAATATCTCCGTAGGTGTTGCCGGCACAAAAAATAGGAGCCACCCCATTGGTATGTTTTAGGAGAGTTTGTGCTTTGCCTTCACGCCAGGTGATCCAGCCGTCTTGCTCGTCGCCAACGATGCCCTGATCATCAATTTTTGTGCGAATACCAAGAACATGTTGACTATCCACGCCCACCATTTGAGCAGCGGGTTCAACCGCCCACTGGACTGAGGCGGTTACGATATAAACGGTAATTCCTTGATCCTTCAACCAAGAAATCCAATCCTTTTGACTTTGAAAAACTTTAGCACCTCCCCTTTCCACAGCTTCAGCGGCCCAAGTCTTTACGTTATTGATGGGTTGTCCTTTATTGATTTGGGCGAGCCACAGATAGGCCTTTACTGGGTCGACCGCCTTGGTGCTTTCATAGTAGTGCCAAGGGTCGACATTTTTGAGGGATTCTAAATGACAGTGGTCGATTTCATATTGGAAAAATTGCTCACCAAGATCATTGTTCCAAAGCGTGCCGTCGGCATCAAAGGCAGCGTAATAAGGGCCAGTATTTTTTTCCATAAAATTGGTGATTTGGTTCTTGAATTGATCGAGAAGTGACGCTTGAAAGGGATGGCTTTCCATAGGATGATCATAGCCAAATCGACTTGCCGCTGTCTAGTACTTAAGCTATGTCATAGTTAAGAAGTGGTTAAAAGGTGGTTGTTTTGGAAATTCAAATTCTCAATTCCAGTCACATTCCAGAGCTTATTCAATGGGAAAAAGCTCGTATGATCTCCCAAGGAATGTCTGAAGCCGAGGTTGAGATGCTAAGCTGGCAAAGCTCGTGGCGTGAGGAGTCTCTTGAACACTATGCCCAATTGGGGTGGAGTTTTGTGGCGGCGGACTCTAGCCAAGTGAGTGGCTATCTGTTGGCGCAGCCATTTCTTTTTATGAATGGATGGACGCAGAGCCTGTGGGTGGATCGATTGAGCTTTGAAATTGTCGATGTGGGTCATCAACTTTTTGACACCATTCTTCGCTGGGCAAAGACGAAACATTTACAAAAAGTTTTGGCGAATTCTAATGACGGCGAGTGGGCAAGTATTACCCAAAAGTTCCCAACCAGCCAAGAAGGGCACTTTCTTCATTTCTCAACCACGAAATTGAGTGAGGACTAAGTTTTGAGTTTTTCAGCCTTGGATCGCCATCAACATATCCAAAACTTGCAGGAACAGTCATTTGATTTAGCGATCATTGGTGGAGGGATTAACGGTGCCGGGATTGCTCGTGATGCTGCTTCTCGTGGTCTAAAGGTGGCTTTAGTCGAAGCCAAAGATTATGCCATTGGGACGAGTTCTCGCTCGAGCAAACTGATTCACGGGGGCATTCGTTACCTTGAAAATCTGGAGTTTTCTTTGGTTTTTGAAGCCCTCGCAGAAAGAGCCCATCTGTTTGAAATGGCCCCCCATCTGGTGCACCCTCTTCGCTTTGTCATTCCTGTATACCAAAGCTCAAGGGTTGGGTTTTGGAAAATGGCTGCGGGCATGTGGCTCTATGACTTGTTGGCTTTGTTTGAAACTCCCAAAATGCATGAAAGACATAGTCCCGAAGACCTCAAAGAGATTATGCCAATACTCGACCGTCGTGAGTTGGTTGGAGCTCTTGAGTATTCAGATGCCTACATGGATGATGATCGTCTTGTCATTGAGACTTTGCGTGACGCTGTTCGCATGGGTGCTCAATCCGCTAACTACTGCCAAGTCATTGGGGCCAATCGCCAGGGCAATATTATTCAATCCCTTCAGGTTCGAGACGAACTTTCGGGAAAGACTTTTTCGCTCAAAGCTCGGCAGTTTATAGGGTCCCTAGGCCCTTGGACGGACATAGTTGGCGCTCAGCTAGACCCAGAATGGAAACCTAAATTGCGTCCCACGAAAGGAGTGCATCTTATTTTTCCAAAAGAGCGCTTACCTTTGGATCGAGCTGTCGTTATGGCTGTGGAGAAGCGAATTATTTTTGTGATCCCTCGCCATGAAATGGTGATCGTGGGTACTACCGATACAGATTACAATAAAAATCCTTATGATGTTTCCGTCGATTGGAAGGATGTCGAGTACCTTTTGAGTTCGCTCAACCATTATTTTCCTAAATTGAATCTTAAAGTGGATGATATTGTAGCGAGTTACAGTGGTGTGCGTCCTTTAGTGAATGATGGTTCTGATACGGAAGGCAAGACCAGCCGAGAACACAGCCTTTTTTCTGATGGTGACAACCTAAGTTTTATTGCCGGAGGCAAGTATACCACCTACCGCCTAATGGCTGAGCAAGCAGTGGATTTTGTTTTGGCTAAAATGCCTTTTGATTATCGTATGAAATTTTCAAGGTCCAATACTCAAGGCCCCATCAATGACCAAGTTTCCGTTATAGAATATCAGCGGACGAAGGATCAAATTAAAGATCTCAGTGAAAGCTTTGGTTTTTCTCCTTCGATTGTTGAAAACTTGGTGGATAGGCATGGTGGAGAAGCGATTCAGCTTCTCCAATTGATGTCCGAAAAGTTTCATCAAGGCCAAGAAGATGAGGCTATGTGGATGGCTGAAGCTCATTTTGCGATTGAAGAGACCTGTTGCCTAGCTTTGAAGGATTTTTACTGGCGCAGGACCCCCTTATTTTTGTCGAATAAAAACCACGGACTCAAGTATTTAGATGGTATTGCGGCTGTCTTTGCTAAAATGCTGAAGTGGGATGCGCAAGAGGTCGACAGACAAAAGAAGGAGCTTCTGTCAGAAATCAATAAAGAGATGGCGTGGAAATTTACCTACGAAGATTCTTCAGAGCAGACATAATTTTTCCGATGTCACTCAAATCATATTTTCGCAGCTCTTGTAAGAACTCCTGACCTCCAATTTTGAGGAGCTCTAAATAACCTTTACGTGGAAGTTGTAGGATGGATCCTGGCATGCGAACAGTGACATCTTGGGCTACAATTTCTTTGAGAAGCTTCACACCTAATTGTCCAGGAGTGAGGCCCTTTTCGGCGATGAGAGTGGAAATGGCAGCTGGTGTAGCCTCAAAAACGAAGTCAGGGTGCAATGCCTCACCAGACTCAACGACAAGTTCACTGGCGTTCTTAGCCACCCGAACGGAGTGACTGCCTCCGACAACAATAGAAATCTCCGCGGAGTTCTTCATCACAGCCAAGGATTTCTGGCAGGCCGGGTCTGTTTGCAAAAAACTCACTAAATTTTCAATCAATTGCTTGGCTTCCATAAAACTCTTAGCACAATAACGGTCCTTGCGCTGAATTTCTACCAAGGAGATCGAGGAGCTAACTTGTCGGCGCACCGCAATAACAAAAGAGCGGGGGGGTCTCCACAAAGGAGGCAAATTCTAGTGGCTAACCTCTCGTATTGACTCTTTTTTTGTAAAACTTTAATCTAGCTGGATTCAAGGGGCTTTTATGGGATTTTTTGATAGATTCTCTGATTATTTTTCCAATGATATTGCTATTGATCTAGGCACAGCGAACACCCTCGTCTATTCCAAAAGTAGCCGTGACATCATTCTCGATGAGCCCTCCGTTGTGGCTGTACAAAAAAATTATCGTGGAATGCAAAGTCGTGTGCTCGCTGTCGGCAAAGAAGCTAAAGATATGTTGGGAAGGACTCCTGGCACCATCGTTGCGATTCGCCCAATTAAAGATGGAGTTATTGCTGACTTTGAAGTGACTCAGTCCATGCTCAAATATTTTATTTCAAAGTCTACGGGGCAGCAAAAAAGTTTCATCCGCCCTCGAATTAACATTTGTGTTCCTTATGGAATCACCCAGGTGGAAAAGAAAGCGGTAAAAGAGTCTGCTATGTCAGCAGGAGCTCGCGAAGTTTATTTGATTGAGGAACCAATGGCTGCAGCTATTGGTGCGGGTCTTCCTATTGCAGAACCTATTGGGAGCATGGTGGTTGATATGGGTGGTGGAACCACCGGTGTTGCTGTGATTTCTTTGGGTGGAATTGTTTTTTGCAAATCTATCAAAGTTGCTGGCGATAAATTGGACGAGGCCATCATCAACTACGTTCGTCGTCAGTTTAATCTTCTCATTGGTGAGAGAACCGCGGAACAAATTAAAATCGCCATAGGTAATGCTTACCCCTTTGAAAAGTCTCGCTCGATGACCATCAAGGGCCGCGATTTAGTGGCAGGCGCCCCTAAAACCATTGAAATCACCAGCGAACAAATCAATGAAGCATTAAAAGACCCATTGACTGAAATTGTCGATGCGGTCCGCACCACACTGGAAAAAACTCCTCCGGAATTGGCTTCAGATATCGTTGATAATGGGATTGTACTTACTGGCGGAGGAGCTCATCTTCATAACTTAGATGTATTGATCCGTGAGCGCACAGGCTTGCCAGTCACCATTGCCGAAAATCCCCTGACTTGTGTGGTTATGGGCTCAGGAAAAGCTCTTGAAGATTTAGATCTCCTTAAACAAGTTTCCACCGATTAAAGGGGGACTTGGTGGCCAAAAGGAACAAGCGTCAATCCCTCCGACAGTTGGTATTTACCTGGTTCCTTCTTTTCACATTGTTGCCCTTGATCGTTTTGGCATTTGTCGTACAAATGCAATATCAAAAAAGTATCAATCAGCAGATCAAGGATCGGTTGACTATCCATGTTCGAGAATTGGAAAGCTTATTTTCCAGAGATCGCAACGAGATGGAAGAGTTTTTAAACTCGGTAGTTACGGATAATTCTATTGTTTATTACCTTAGTACCCTTGAGGTGGAAGCGCTAAAATCAACCCTAACAGACAAAATTGCTCGCTACTCTCAAAAAAAGGTAAAAGTCTATACCCATGCTGGCCAATTGATTGTTCATTTCCACGACACCTATCAGTCCATTCATGGTGGCGAGGATGTTCCTTTTGCTCTTCGAGAAAAACTGGAAACAGAAAGTAAAATTAATAGGGTTCTTTTTGAAAGGAAAGGCGATGAAACTCTACTGACCCTATCGATCATTCAAAAAATTGTGGGTGTGCAGGATAGAACTGTTGGTTATGTTGAAGCCGTGATTCCAGTTGACCTGCAGTTGCTTGGGCGCATGAATCGTGCCGTTGGCGCTGAAATTGTTTTTTTTGATTCTAGCGGAAGAGTTTTACTGGGAACTTTACCCAGTGAAGTAGAAAAGTATGATCTTGGTGATAGATTTTTACGTGGGCAAAATAGTTTTTTTGAATTTTCAGTTTTAGGCATTCCCTATGCCTTTATCTCCACAGCAATGAGTTGGGGCGGGATGGAGTTTCTTATTGGGGTCGGGTCATCCAAGGAGGCCGCCGAAGCCAACATTCGCAAGGTC
>JAGQZY010000023.1 GCA_020435205.1 Bdellovibrionales bacterium
AACCACCGGAACCACCCCCGCTTTCAGGTGCACATCGCTGGCCTTTCTTTCTGCCGCTAAACTTAAGATTTCATCAAAGGATACCATTCTCACCATTGTCCTGTGCAAAGCCTGTCCTGTCTAGGATTCGCTGCCTTGCGTTTGTTGGAAAGAGTGAGTTTGCCGCAGGGAGAGCGGTTGACTTTACCGCCCGAGAGGTCAAAAAAGAGAACATGATTTTGCGTTTTTATGCGGCAGCTTTTGCCACACTTGGTGTGGGCAAAATTCCTAAAGCGCCTGGAACCTTTGGCTCAGCTCTGGCGGTCTTCATATGGTGGCAGCTTTCCCCTCAGCCTTGGCAAAAAGAGTTGGTGTGGTTGCTCCTGGCTTTTATTTTTGGATTTATAGCCACTCAGCTCTATGAAAAGAACAATCACAAGCATGATCCCAAAGAGGTGGTGGTTGATGAGCTCATTGGCATGTGGATCGCCTTATTTGCTGTGCCGCCCACGATGACAAATATGCTTTTCGCATTTCTTTTATTTCGTCTTTTTGATATTTGGAAACCCTTTCCCGTGGGCTGGTTGGATCGCAAGGTTCCAGGGGCATTAGGAACGATCTTAGATGATGTGGCCGCAGGCCTCATCGCCCGCTTTCTTTTGCAACTGCTCATCATGATGGAAGTTTTGGCGACAATGGAGTTCCCATGGAATCTTTAATGGAAAAGTTGACGACGACGCTCAGAGAGAAAAAGTACAGCCTCTGCGTTGCAGAAAGTTGCACCGGAGGACTCCTTTCCAGCGAGATCACAAAACTCTCAGGAGTTTCGGATGTTTATATGGGTGGTTTCATTACCTATAGTAATCGCATGAAGCGAGAGATCTTAAATGTTCCTGCTGAATTATTAAGCACTCTTGGGGCTGTCAGTCGGCCGGTCGCATTACATATGGCCCGCGGTGCGAAGAACTTGACCAAAACCACTTGGGCTGTGAGCATTACCGGAATAGCCGGTCCGACAGGTGGGACAGACACCAAACCTGTCGGGACAGTCTGCTTTGCCATCGTTGGCCCTGGTTTTGAATGGACCACTCAAGTGGAATTTTCGGGAAGCCGAACCCAGGTGCAACAATCCTCTGCAGAGTTCGCCGCCCGCAGTTTATTAGAAATTATATAACTTAAAATCATAATGGGGGTTTTTTATGGAAACATCACGTACAGAAAAAAATAAAGCTCTCGATCTGGCTGTTTCAGCCATCGAAAAGCAATTTGGAAAAGGCTCAATCATGCGCCTCGGGGAAGAACAAAGCTTGCACGGTGACGTGCCGGTGATTTCTTCCGGAGCATTAAGCCTCGATATCGGATTGGGGATTGGTGGATATCCTCGCGGAAGAATCATTGAAATTTATGGACCAGAAAGTTCTGGTAAAACCACCTTGGCTTTAACGGCCATTGCCGAAGCTCAAAAAGCTGGCGGCGTTGCGGCTTTCGTTGATGCTGAGCACGCTTTGGATGTGAACTATGCTCGCAACTTAGGTGTACGCACTGAAGATCTTTTGATCTCCCAACCCGACACGGGTGAACAAGCTCTTGAGATCACCGAAACGTTGGTTCGTTCAGGAGCTATTGATATTTTGGTGGTGGACTCTGTGGCCGCTTTGACTCCTAGAGCGGAGATCGAAGGTGACATGGGAGACTCGCACATGGGCTTACAAGCTCGCTTGATGTCACAAGCTCTGCGTAAATTAACGGGAGCCATCAATCGCAGCAAAACCACTGTGGTTTTCATTAACCAAATTCGTTTAAAAATTGGTGTGATGTTCGGAAACCCTGAAACAACGACTGGTGGAAATGCGCTGAAGTTTTATTCTTCTGTTCGCTTGGATGTTCGTCGCATTGGCGCGATCAAATCTGGCGACGAAGTCATTGGTAACCGCACGGCTGTGAAAGTGGTTAAAAATAAAATGGCGCCTCCGTTTGCTAAAGTCGAATTCGACATTATGTATGGTGAAGGGATTTCCAAAGAAGGGGACATTCTTGATTTGGGTGTCAAAGAGGATATCGTTGAAAAGTCAGGCTCTTGGTTCAGCTATAATGGTGAGCGCTTAGGTCAAGGTCGCGACAATGCGAAAACGTTCTTCAAAGAAAATCCAAAAATTATGGAAGAAGTTCGTCGCAAGGTTTGCGAAGTTCGCGGTATCACTTTTGGTAAAAAGCCAGCCTCCCCCGAAGCTAAAGAAGCTAAGGCCGAGGAAAAGCCAGCGACTGAAGATAAGAAGGCGGCAAACAAAGGCAAGAAAGCAGCACCAAGACAGCACTGATCAAAAGCTTAGAGTTTTTGATTCTATTAGAAATAAAAAGCCTGATGATCTCATCAGGCTTTTTTCTTTCATAATTCACTGAGTTTCTTTTTTACTTGAATCAGCTCAGGATTGAGCATCAAGGCCTGTTCGTAAGCCACTTTTGCTTTTTTGATATCACCTAAGGCTAAAAGTGAGTCCCCATAAAACTGAAACACATCAAAACTGACATAACCACGTTGTATAGCCTGTTGAAAATTACTAATAGCTTCTTTGTGTTGACCCATATGGGATTGAGCAATAGCAAGATTAGCTAGAGCACGAAAGTCCCTGGAATCGAGCTCGACAATTCTTGCAAATACGGCAAGACTGCATTGGGTGTTGCCGTAGGTGTTACAATCGGCACCCATCTCCTTCAATTCTTTTTTATCCATGTGGGGTGGGACTTTGTAATCACCTAGTTCGGCGAGAGCCACACGGTATTTGGGCATCTGCATCTCGTAATAGGTGATCAGTCCAAGACCGACCACAGAACAAAGAAGAACGCCGATAAACATGGCTTGGCGCTCTTTTCTTTGTTCCCTATTCCCCTTTAACGACCCATTTTCAAGATTGGCACTCACCCAAGTGAGAACCCATCCAAAGACTCCGGCAGTGATATACAAAGTAAAAAGCTGTGTCGAAACAAAAAAAGGTATCGCCAAGCAGGTTGTGCCAATGAGCAGAGCCAAATACTTTATCGCGGCCAATACCTTGGTTTCGAAAGCTTCTATCACAGAGCAAACAATACCACTGGCTTTTGTAAAACTGAGAGAGAAAAGATTTCCTGTACAAGATTTCGACGCCCTAACCAGTTGAAATGGCTAAGGCTTTGTCAAAAGCTTAGACGAAGCGACATGAATTTTTATTTAGAAGGTGTAGGCGCCGTAAGCGGAAGCGCGGGTGAATAACTGCTGGCTGTCGGTTTCAAAAGGGGAGCCAAAAGCAGCGGCGCCTGAATTGGCTAATTGGATTCCCATGCGCCCACCCAGGGACCACTGTTGCGTAATGGCTCGAGAATATCCAACCATACCTTCCACAGCAAAAAGATCTTCGATGTAAGAGGAGCCGAGGTCGGTGGCATTAAAGAGTCCATAAGATGCGGAGCCTTGTAGGTAAATGGTGTCGGTGCTTTCCATCAACATGATTCGACCTAAAACTCTCGCCATAAAAATATCAGCACCATCAGCATTACCGGTGGGAAGATCACCTTCGACTCCGAGGCGAAGCCAAGAGAACACTCGTGTGGTTAAAGCGGCGCTAATGAACAAAGTGCCACCGCCCATGGTGGAATAGGTGAAAGAGGGCTCAAGGCTATAGGGGCTTGGCTTTTCCATGGTGGTGGAAATTTCGCTGGCAGCCATCGCCGAAGCACTAAAAAAACAAATCATTAAAACGATCAAACGATTCATGTTGTCTCCTTTATATTTTGCAAAACGCTAACACCATAATTTGTGAGCGGACATCATTTTGTAGTGCGACACAGTACGAAAAGTGCCCAGACCCCTTTTGGGCTGGGCTTGATACGGAGTTCCCCGGAAAAGGAACCTGGCACCTATTGGACGAGGGTTTTGAGACCCTGGGGTTTGTGGGCATGTGAGATTTCAAGCGGCATATTTAGCTCTTTAGCCATGCGAGCGGCCTTCACGTGTAAGAAGGGTGCGCCCTGTTCAGTGAGCTCAATGATTTCATCCCAACTAACCTCGGGGCGATGAATAGCGTCACCATGGGTGTTGGGATCTTTATCAAAAACCCCTTCTGTATCTTTTTTAAATTCACATTTTGCACATTGAAAGTGTGAAGCCATGGCAATGGCCGTGGTATCCGATCCCCCTCTACCAAGAGTGGTGACGTCTTTAGTTTTAGGATCAACCCCTTGAAAACCAGCAATGATCACCACCCTATTTTGTTGGAGGGCCTCGGACACACGAATGGGTTTCACTTCGAGGATGGAGGCATCGCCATGGGTTCCACAAGTCATGATGCCCGCTTGGCTACCAGTAAAACTAATACAAGGAATATTAAGTTCGTTAAGAGCCAAACCCATGAGAGCCATACTGATCCGCTCGCCAGCGGTCAGAAGCATGTCCAGTTCCCGTTGATTGGGATTTTGACTCATTTGGTGAGCCATTTGCATAAGATTATCTGTGGTTTTCCCCATCGCCGAAACAACGAGTAAAAAACGATCACCCTTGTGGTAATCAGAACTGATTTGTTTAGCAATAGACTTGATCTTTTCGATGGAGTCCAAACTGCTGCCGCCGTATTTTTGGACTCGAAGATTTTCGATCATAGGTGTCTCAAATAGTTTTATTGGTTATTAGCTTGGCGTACTGTTTAACAAGACTTTTAGAACCGACGGGCACTTTTATCAAGTGCTTGTTGATTTCACGGGGCACAAAGCCACGGATAAGATCGGGATTAAGGTCTTTTAAGTAGCGCTTTTTAACGCCAATGTACTGGGCTAAATTGTTTAAGTCAGTCCCGCCGGGCACATAGGTTTCCTCAAATTTATATGGGACTTTATAATTAAGGTCGCGAAATCCATATAAAGCTGGAGACTTGGCAATCAGTGTCGCCGCAATGATTTTAGGAACGTAATTAATGGTCTCATTCGGCAAAACCTTCATTTCCGCCATCTCCCAAAAATTGTTGGTTCCATGGCGTTTGATGAGGCGATAAATTCTATTTTCCCCTGTGTTATAAGATGCTGACACTAAATGCCAGGAGCGAAACATCTTATAAAGGTCTTTTTTGTATTTGATCGCAGCCTTGGTGGCTTTGGTAAAGTTTCGTCTTTCGTCAATCCACCAATTCACTTTTAAACCATAGCGTCTTGCGGTGGGAGCCACAAATTGCCAAATGCCAACGGCACCGGCCGGGCTGTGGGCTTGATTGACAAAACCGCTTTCAATCATGGCTACATAAAGCAAATCCTGCGGGAGCTGGTGTTCCTCGAGCTGATTTTGAATATAAGGTGCATAGCGAGCCGAGCGTTCTAACCAACGCTTAAAGGATGATTTGCCAGTGGTTTGAAAATACTTTATCCATTTGCGAACCTGATGGTTGTAGGTCACTGGGAAGTCAAAAATAGGTGGGGAAAAGCGTTGTTTTACCGGAGCTAGAGTTTCCCCGTGGCTGCGAAAATCCTGGTCGGGAAAATAGGGTATGCCTTTTCGATTTTTAATAGCCGCATGAGAATGAGTAGGCAAACAAAAACAAAATACCAAAAGAGCTGTCAGAGAAATCCATTTCATCATTTTTCCATTATGACTAATTTTTCTTAAACCGTCGATGATCTTTATGTGGCAAAGATTTGACGTCCATGTCAGTAAAGTGGCATTTCAAATGAAAAAGGTCGACCTTGGTCCAACTGAAAGGTTCATTCCGTTGACTCATTCATCCTCGCTCAATTTTCAAATCTTCCATTGCAAACGAGTGTATTTAGATGTGATCTCTCAATCCTATGCAAAGGTAGGGAAAATTCATCATCAGTGTTCTAAATTGAAACAAGTGGCATAGGCATTGCTTTGCTCTTTATAGTATGAGTACCAAAGGAATATATACAGCCGTTAGTGGAGCCGTTGCGCACAGTTCAAAGTTGGATACGATAGCCAACAATATTGCTAATGCGAATACTCCGGGCTTTAAAAAAGATCAGCAGCTTTTCAAGGAGTATTTAACGGCCTATGAGAAGCAACCCGAAGTTCTAGAATCGCCAAAGATTCCGGCTTCGATTGAAAGCTTTTATCCGCTCAACGGGGGAGATAAGTCCTACGTCGATACAGCAGGGACATCGACAAGTTTTGCGCAGGGAGCTTTGAAACTGACGGCAAACCCTATGGACCTTGCTATTGAAGGCGATGCCTTTTTTGAAGTGCAAACAACAGCGGGCCCTCGCTTCACACGTAATGGCCATTTTACTTTAAATGGTGATGGTGTTGTGGTGAATAAAGAAGGCTTTCCCTTACTGCTAGAAGGGATTGAGGGCACTCCTGTTGAAGAAAGAATGATTCGCGTGGAGGGCGCAGACCAATTCACAGTCACGGCACGAGGCGATGTTATTGTCGGTGGTCAAAACTATGGATCCCTTTCCTTGCAAACCGCCACTGAAAAGGATGCTCTCCACAAAGAAGGTGGGTCTCTTTTTACGGTTCGTGAAAATTTTGATAATCAGATTGTAAAGGCGACAAACTTTAAGGTGCACCAGGGCGCTTTTGAACAGAGTAACGTCAACATTGTAAAAGAAATGACAGATATGATCAATGCCACTCGGGTTTTTGAAAGTACACAAAAAGCCATACAGGCCTATGATCAAATGAACCAAAAGCTGGCCAATGACGTGCCAAAACTAAGGTAACGGAGACACTATGTTAAAAGCACTTAACACAGCCGCTACAGGAATGCAGGCTCAACAGTCGAATATGGAAGTCATATCGAACAACATGGCCAACGCTTCTACGGTGGGATTCAAAAAAGCTCGAGCCGAGTTCGAAGATCTGCTGTATCAAAACATGAAGGAGCCAGGGGCGGCCACGGGTTTAAATGCTGTTTCGCCCACGGGAGTGCAAATTGGACTTGGAGTTAAAAACTCAGCTGTGCAAAGGGATCATGCTGCGGGGTCAGTAAGAATTTCTGATAGCCCTTTTGATTTGATGATTGAGGGTAAAGGTTTTTTTCAAGTTCAAAACGAAGAGGGTGACATTTTTTATACACGTAATGGTGAGTTCAAGAGAAATGGTGATGGTTTTCTTGTCGACAAAAACGGCAATCTCTTTTACCCAGAACTTAAGATTCCTGAAGACGCAGCACTGATCAATATCAACTACAAAGGTGAGGTTGAGTTGATCCGTGACCGCATGTCAAAACCAGAAAATATAGGACAAGTTGAGATTGCGACCTTCATTAACCCGGCCGGATTGAAAGCTCTGGGTAAAAACCTTTTCGCGTCGACTCCAGCGAGTGGTGAACCTCAGCGCGGAACACCAGGAGTGGGACACTTTGGTAGTGTAGCCCAAGGCCAGCTGGAAGGTAGCAATGTTAATATTGTAGAGGAGATGGTCAATATGATCACTTCACAACGAACTTATGAAACAAACTCAAAAGCCATGCAGGCTGCTGATCAAATGTTACAAACGATTAACAATATAAGGTAACTATGGTGAGGATTATTTTAGGGCTTTTTATTTTTTCATTGCCAACTCTTCTCGGTGCCGAAGAGGGCTTGGCTATTCAGAAGCAGATTCGTGACGTCATTAGAGAAAAAGTTCATACACAGTGCCCTACTTGTCGTGTCGAGATTGAATTTATTGAAAATATTAAAGCCAGTCGAGATGAAGCCATCAAGGAGGTTCATCCCACCCACCTTAAAGGAGAGAGTATTGTCTCCTATAAACAAGAAGGACAAATTAACAAAATCCCTGTGTCTATTCGTTGGTACGACCAAGTGGTCGTAGCTAAGAATAATATCATTCATGGAAAAACGATTGAAGAGAGCGATCTTGCTAAGGTGGAAAAGGACATTACTTTTAATTCCATCGCGTATTTACAAGAGCCGAGTCAAGCGATTGGTATGGTGGGGCGACGTCTTTTCCCGCGTGGGCAAATCGTTGATCTTTCTCAACTGAAGAAGCCAAGGCTGATTAAATACGGTCAGCCCGTCAATCTTTCCTTTGCACAAGGGGGGCTCAGTCTTTCGATGATGGGTCAGGCCCGTGGTGCGGGAGTCGAAGGGGATCGCATTCCCGTTATCATCAATGGGACTAAGAAGAAGGTGATGGCAAAAATTTTAAGTAAAAATGAAGTGAGGGTAGAATGAAAACTGTGATGAGATTTCTAATGGTTGCCTTCATGGCTATTGCCTTCACCGGTTGCGCCAGTTTTGGTATGCAGATTAAAGAGTTTTTAGGTGGAAGTGTAAAAACAAAAAAATCCAAAAAGGCCGCACCGAAAAGTTATGGGAAAATCGAAAAACGCGAATATAAAAAAATGAACCATGATCGCTTGCAAGAGCAGGCTGCTCTGGGTCAGCAATCGGGATCTTTATGGGTGGAGCGCGGACAAGGAGCCTATCTGTTTGCACAAAACACCAATCGTTTAATTGGTGATCTTGTGAATGTGGAAATTAAGGGGCACCCCAAAGAGCAGATTGAAACCAAGGTGCAAGTGATTCAAAATCTCATTCAACGAATTAAAGAGCAAAGAGAGAAACGAATCCTTGCTTCGCAAGCGGCCCAAGCCAAGGCTGATGGGAAAACGGCGCCAAAAGCGGCTCCACCACCACCAAAGCCCCAGGCGGAGGAACCAACAAAGTTTTCTGTTAAAATGGTGCCCTCAAAAATCGTAGAAATAAATAAAGATGGGAGCTATGTGGTCGAAGGTGATCAGCCCTTCATGCTAGGTAAGCGCGAATACAAGTTGGTTGTTAAAGGAATTGTGCGTCCAGCAGATTTCGATGATCAAGGGATCAGTGCTGAAATTTTACTGGATCCTAAATTTGATATTGTAACGGCGAAACGTTAGGAAGCGATATGATGAAACTGGGTTTACAAATTCTACTGTCCTTACTCTTGTGTGATGTGGCCTTTGCCGTTCGTCTCAAAGATGTCGCCAATCTACGCGGAGTGCGCGACAATCAACTCACCGGTTATGGTTTGGTTGTCGGTCTTAAAGGCACCGGTGATTCCAAAATGGAATTCACTGGTAAAAGTGTGAAACGTATGCTCGACAAAATGGGGATGAAGGTGGCTGGGGAAGAGATCTCCAGTCAAAATGTCGCCGCGGTGATTGTTACCGCAACTTTGCCGCCCTTTGCTCGTGCCGGCAACAAGATTGATATTCAAGTGAGTTCGCTCGGCGATGCCGGGAGTTTAAAGGGGGGGACTTTGTTACAAACTCCTCTGAGGGCTGCCGACAAAAATGTGTATGCCGTGGCAGCAGGTCCTCTTTTAGTGAGTGGTACCCACACCACGGTCGCCTCGTTACCTAATGGTGGCATGGTTGAAAAAGATATGGATGCTGAATTCGCTCATCGCAAGATGTATCGCTATACTTTAAATAATCCAGATCTCACCACAGCAGCTCGTATCGCAAAGACCATTAATATGGATCTGGGCGGAAAGTACGCAACAGCCATCGATCCAGCGACGGTGGATCTCATCGTTCCTTTCACTTGGGAAGGCAAGGGTGTGGAGCTTTTGTCCGTTATTGAAAGTTTACAAGTTTTTCCAGATATAAAAGCCAAAGTGGTAGTGAATGAAAAAACAGGCACAGTGGTCATGGGAGAAAATGTGCAAATCGCTAAAGTGGCATTTAGCCACGGAGATTTGACTGTGACTATTGGCGGAAGCCAAAACTCAAGGCGAGGTCCAGCGGCTTTAAATGCGCCACCACCAAAGATTGAAAAGGTACATATGATTGAAGGAGCCCAGGATACCGTCAGCGTTGGTGAGCTCGTCCAAAGTTTGAATCGCATGGGCGTCTCTCCAAAAGACTTGATTGTCATTTTACAAAACATCAAAGCTTCCGGGGCTTTACAAGGAGATTTAGAAATTTTGTAAAACGAAATTTCAAAATAATGCGAAACATTATAAAATTTTAATTAGGACAACAGGAAGTTGTTCTGGGGGGTGGAAGAAGCGGAGATCGTTACCAAGGAAGGTTCAAGAGTTGAGCAGGGTAGAGGTCAATACGGCCACCGTTTGGCAAAAGACCTAACTCAGCGGCACAGGAAGTGCCGGTGATCTCGCTTTCCTCCCCGTTTTTTTCGGCAAGTCATGAAGGTTTCAAAAAATAAATTTCAAGTTCAACAAGATCCAATGAAAAAATTGGATGATAAGTTGAAGCACGCCGCCAAGCTCTATGAAAAGCAGTTCTTGCGCGAAATGATCAAAGCGATGCGGAATTCCGTTTCCCACAGTGATCTTATGAAGCCCTCTATGGCAGAGAATATTTATCGTGAGCAGCTGGATCAGGAGTATGTAGAAGCTTGGGGAGACCGCGGTGGTGTGGGTTTTGCCGATATGGTTTACAATGAATTAGTAGAAAAATTTTATCCCCAGCTTGGTGGTGCTCATAAACCGAAACCGATGCGACCGATTAATCTGAGCGATCGTTACCAGGGGATCAGCCGCTCACTTTCCCACCCGAAAGAGAATAAGCATGTCTTTCATGTGCAAATGGGAGAGTCCGCACAAAAGAGTTATCTTAATCTTCCTTGGCAGGGAAAATTAGAAAAACAATTTGATTTAGAAAACGGCCAAAAGGTGGCAATGTTTTCTCACCCCTTTGGTCTAACATCGACTTTTGTATTTAAAGGACAGCTACAGCCTGGACTATTGGACAAATCACTGACTGCTGGGTCCCCATTTGCAGAAATGGCTGGGAATTCCCAATCAATCACCTGGCAGGTACAAAGTATGGACTCGCATAAAGCCGCGTCTGTAAAGGAAAATAAGGGATTTCGTTAAAGAAATTCTTTGCACTATGCTAAAATAAAAGGTGACCAAGGAGGGTTGCATGAAAGTCTCAGGTAAAGCCGCGCGTCTGATGCAACAAACGCAAGCACAATCAGATTTAAAAAATCTGAAATCAAAGAAAATGGATGCGCAGGGCATGTCGAAAATGCCCATGCTTGAATCGGCTCAGGTGAATTTATCTGATCGTGCGCAACAGATTAAACGAGCCACAGATATCGCTAGCAATGATTCTGTCGATGAAGCCAAAATCGCAAAGTTTCAAAAACTAATTGATAGCGGAAAATACAATATCGATGCTGAAAAGATTGCAGATAAACTCGTTGATGAGCATCTAAAGTTTCCTAGCTAAGCTAAGGGGAGTCTGGGATGAAGGCCTACAAAGAATTAGTAACGGCTTTAGATCAATTGGTGACAGTGTACCGTCACCTTTTGGATGTCGTGCGTAAGGAACACGAAGCTTTGCTCGCGGCAGACCATAAAGAAATTCCGATCATCAATGACAGCAAAGAAAAAATGTTGCTGAAAATTAGAAAGCTAGACGCGGCTTGGGAAGAGCACGCCAATGAGTTAATGAAGGGGTTAAAAATGGACAACAGCCGCCCTCGACTCTTGGATATTGCAGCCCAATTTGAGGGGGATGATGCACAGAAGTTACAGCAGCTTCATTCTGTGCTCAATATGCTTGTGCAGAGAATTTCAGAGATCAATAAAAAGAATGAAGTGTTGGCAAAAGCGGCACTTTCTCACATTTCAGGAGCGATGGCTTCTATAACAGAAACACTCAATGCCAACCCAACCTATGAGAAGGGTGGCGATATGAAAGAAAAAGTTGAAGGGGCTTCAGGCCGATTGGTGCAAAGAGAAGCTTAAAGATTTAAAAAGTTGGAGATGGATTTCCAACTAGGGGTCAAGGATGAGTGGAATTGGTAGTATGATGGGTGTGGGTCGACGTTCAATGATGAACGCTCAGACTGGTTTACACACGGTCAGCCACAACATTGCCAATAAAGAAACCGAGGGCTATTCACGTCAGCGCACGGAGACCTATTCCAATGATGCTCAGGGATCCGGTAAGCGTCGCATTGGTATGGGGGCTCGCGCTGCCGTCGTGCGCAGAATCAATAACCCTTACCTAGAGCGACAACTCGGAAATGAAAAATCAGAATTAGCCACCTCTATGGGGCGGCAACAGGGACTCATGCGCCTTGAACAAATCTATAATGAACAAACAGTGGAAGGTTTTAACTCTAGCCTCACTAAATTTTTTAATGCTTTTCGCGAGCTTTCGACCAATCCCGAAAGTATGCCTCGCCGGACTATGGTCAAAGAAGCTGCGCAAACCCTGTCTAATGATTTTCGTAATATTTATGGTCAGTTGCGTGAAGTTGATGGAGATATCAATTCACAAATTGAAATTAGTGTGAATGAACTGAATTCACTAATGAATGAAGTGGCCACTCTCAATACCCGCGTGCAAGAGGTAGAGCTTAGCGGTGGTTGGGCCAACGACGAAAGGGATCGTCGTGATCTGTTGCTAAAAAAGATGGGCGAGATCGTTGATATCAAATGGGCGGAAGGGGAAGACAGCACGGTGACAGTCTCCACAGCTCACGACGCTTTGCTCGTGGTGGGTGGAATGGCACAAAGAGTGGAAGCCGTGCGCACGCCAGCTCGCGAAGGTAAGAGTGAAGGGGATGTCGACGTAGTCTTTTATCATCATGACTATGCAGATCCTTTGCAGTTGACGGAAAGAATCAAAGGGGGGCGCTTGGGGGGGCTCCTCAGTGTGCGCGCCCAAGAGCTCTATGGGCTAAAAAGAGATATGGATAACTTGGCTTTCACCATTGCTAGTGAAGTCAACGATATGCATAGTGTGGGATTCAACTCATACAATCAAACTGGAATATTATTCTTCGATCCTATGGCCACCCAAGATGGAGCCGCTCAAAATATGCGAGTGAATTCGGAAATCATGGTCGATGCAGGTAAGATTTCCGTGGCGCGCGATCCAAACCGGCCTGGTGACAACAGGGTTGCCATTGAAATCGCGGAACTTCAATATGGAAAGCCGCTGTTTGATGGTTCCTTAACTTTGGATGAATTTTACAATGGCATTGTGGGTGAGCTTGGAATTAAAGCCCAACATGTGAACCACAACGTTGAAGTTCAAGGCAATATTGTCCGCCAACTAGAAAACTTAAGGGAATCCATGAGTGGTGTGAGCATCGATGAAGAAGCGGCAAAAATGATTGAGCTGCAAAAGCAGTTTGATGCCTCAGCTCGAGTGATTCGAACGGCTGATGAAATTTTAGATACTGTTATTAATATTAGAAGGTACTAGTAAATGCGTGTCGCAGATAAAATGAATCACAACCAGGTGATCCACAATTTGAACAAAAACCGCTGGGAGCTTTCTAAGTTTCAGAACCAAGCGGCAACGCAAAAGAGGATCAATAAACCTTCCGATGACCCTTTGGGTGCCGCTCGTATTCTTGAGACCCGCACCGAGATGCAAGGTTTTAATCAATTTGAAAAAAACATTGTAGCCACGAAGGGCTTTATTGAGTTTTCTGAACGTTCTCTTGGTGAAATTAATGATCTTTTGATTCGCGCTAAAGAATTGGCTGTACAACAAGCGAGTGATGGGGCTTCGGGGCCAGAAACTCGCAAGATGGTGGCCATGGAGATTCATCAAATCTTTGAACAGATGGTGAATATTGGAAACCGTAAGTTTGGCGACCGCTATCTTTTTGGAGGATATAAAACCTTAAAAGCTCCTTTTGACATGCAAGGCAATTACTACGGTGATGATGCTGAGGTGGAAGTCCCTATCGACAAAGATGCCAAAATGGTAATGAATATTCCGGGCAGTAAGGTTTTCCTAGGTAAGCGCATCAACGACCCGGTAGGGAGTACTAAGGTTCTCGATCCCCAGCTTTTGGAAGATGAGTACCAGCCCGAAGTGGATCCACCGGCTGAGATTCGTGGACCCGCTAGTTTGCAAAATGCTTTGGTGGAAGATCCAACCGTGAATGACCAGGGCTATTGGGGACCCAATTCCGTTAATATTTTTTCGACCATGAGGGCCCTGGAAGTGGGGCTCAAGGCCAATGATAAGGCTGTGGTACAAAACTCGCTGGACTTTCTTGATGATGGCCTCAATCAAATTAACTTAGCCCGGGCCGAGCTGGGATCACGGATTTCGGTATTAAATACAGGCCTGGAGACCGTGCAAAAGCTTCAGGTCGACGCGAAGATTATGGAGTCCGAGATTGAGGACATCGATATGTATGAATTGGTCAACAATCTGAACCGAACCCAAAATCAGCTCGAGGCCTCCATGGCCACCTCAGGGAAAATGATTCAATCAAGTCTTCTTGACTTTCTCCGGTAGGAAATATAGCTAAAGCCTTTATTTCTCTTAAGAGATTGACTGAAACTTTGACGAGGATGTTGAAGGAGTTCCCGCAATGCTAGTATTGACTAGGAAACTGGGCGAGAGCATCGCCATTGACGATCACATTAAAATTCGTGTGGTCCAAATCAAGGGTAAGCAGGTGAGATTGGGCATTGAAGCCCCAAAAGACACCAAAATACACCGTGAAGAGGTGTATTTATCTATTCAGGATCAAAATAAGGCCTCTACAGAAACGTCTGCAGAAAAAGTGCAAGAAGTGGCTAATCTCCTCAAAAAGAAATAATGCTCCGCACACATGCGGTGCCTCCAATTAGGGCTTGCACTCAGTAAAAGGTCCAGAATAGTATTAAATTAACCGCTCACTGGGGATGTGTTGTCTTAATGACACGGGGGGGAAAATGGTCGTAAATACTACTCGTTTCGGAACTATCGACATTTCAGAAGAGGATATATTGACCTTTACAGAAGGTTTGCTGGGTTTTAATGACCTAGAAAAATTTGTATTGCTTGATGATCCCAACGATGAAATTTTTGCTTGGCTACAAAGTTGTGATGAACCCAGCATAGCCTTTCCAGTTTTAGAGCCTGAGCTTTTTGAAGAAAATTTTAAATTGCGCCTGACCAAAAGTGATCTTCAATCTTTAAAGTCTGAAGATAGCGCTCAGTTGCGCTCTTTTTGCATTATCACCATTCCTGAAGATCCCGCACGCATGACGGCTAATCTTAAAGCGCCTGTGGTTGTTAATGTCAGCCAGCGCTTGGCTCGTCAGTGTGTTTTACAGGACAACAAGCTGGAAATTCGGGAGCCCATTTTTAGTAAGCTTCAACAAAGAGTTGTGCAGCACAACCCTGAAGCTATCAAAAGTCAGGTTTCTGATTGGGGTGTGGCTGTTCGCCTAAAAGATGGCAAACGAACTCCTGAAGCTGAAATGTAATCTATACCCTTCTTAAGATTGACGCTCTGTAATCCTTTCTGGCTTAGGATTCTAGGTGTTGTGGCCTTCTCCCAAATATAGTATTCCGAGGATTCTAAATCGGGAGGAGATATGAAATTTCTATTATTAAGCTCGTTACTCTTTTTTGCATTGCCATCCTTGGCTGATCAAACACCTATTAACCCACCTATTGATCCGGTGAAACCCCCTTGCACGGTCAATGTGGTTGAGTCCCCATTAAAAGGTGTTGATGCGACAGCATTTAACATTGCTTATTGCACTCAGGAGCAAATCAATGAAGGCATTGCTAAGTGGTATCTAGATAGAAGTGGCTATGATTTTGAATGGATTGAACGCAGTTCAGGTCACATTAAGATTGCGGTTTCTATGATGCGCAAAGATCATCAAGAAGATGATGGAGATCCTGCTTTTGAGGAAAGCAAGATTGCTAAAATTCTCGAGTGGTATTTTAGTGATGAAGCTGCGGTGACAGTTGAAATTGGTGAATACGCTGACAGCTATATGAGCGGGACAGGTATCTTTGAAATGTACTACTTCTATACTGCGGATTTAAAAACAATCATTGTCGTTGATAAGTTTGTTTACGCGGAATAGGAAAAAGTGAATATTTAATTATTGAAAACCCATCTTTTAAGATGGGTTTTTTTATTCAAGAATCACCAAGCCATGATTATCGATGAGGCTAATATAAACACGCTCGCCATGAGCATAGGGAACGCTGGTAAAGCCCCCTGGTAAATTAATATTGTGTAAAAGTTTGCCAGTCACAGCGTCAAGAACACACAGCTGATAGGATTTGCAACGACTAAAGGCCAACCACTGTCTGGGATCATCCTTAGAGGCGGTAACAAGCACGCTAAACTGATGGTTGCTGTCGCCATGGTGGAGCCGCCACAAGAACTCACCATTTTCTAAATTGAGACCGGCAATATCACCGCGACGAGTGTTGGTGATACCAATGTTGTGACCGGGAACCAATGTGAGGCTAGTTTGGGTGCGGCCACCAAGGAAAGTGGACCAAAGCACGTCACCTGTAGCAATATCGACAGCGTGATAGTTTTTATCCCAAGAACCAAAGTACATGCGCTTGCCAAGAATAGTGGGTGTTCCCTTAATTTGCCCGCGAAACTGTTTTTGCCAATGGGTGCTACCATCTTTGACATCAAAACTAAAAAGTCGACCGCTATTAGCACCTACGAGTATGGATCCCGTCTCTTTGTGAAAAGCGGGTGATGAATGGGAATGTCCTCCCAGCCATTTGGAGACCCACTGGGTTTGACCGGTGTTGCAGTCTAACCGAGCAACCAAGCCATCAGGATGGGCAGTTTCGCCGGAAATAAATACGCCACCATCAGCCACCAAAGGAGAAGCTCCAATAAAATCAGCGACGGGGTTCGCCCACAAAAGTTCACCTGACATTTTATCTAAGGCATACAAAAAGCCATTGTAAGCACCAATAAAAACTTTTTTGTCGTCAACGGCTGGAGAGCCGTGAATTCCATTGCCTGAGCCGGGGATGTAAAATTCCCAAACTTTGTTACCGTCGAAATCCATTTTCCAAAACCAGCCGGTGTCGCTGCCCACATAAATTCCGCTATCGTCGGCAACGGGAGAGGATTTGCTAGCGCTATGGATGCCAACATTTAATGGGAAGATATGTTTTTTGATTTCCACAGCGGCTCGAGGTTTGGCATCTTTTTGATAACCAACTCTTTCGGCATTGACCCTAAACTGAGTGTTTGACTCGCAACTTGAATCCACCTTTTTAAAAAGGGTGGCGGGTGCCTTGGGAGGGTGGGGGATGATTTCATAGTACTGATCGCGGATATATAAAAAATGGGGGTTGGCCAAATAAATGAGGGGAGCCAAGATCAAAGAGAATAGGACCAAACCGAGGGCCACTTTTTTATCCATTAGAATCTCCCCCATCGAGAGAACTCAGCCCACTGAATATTTTTTTGGGCACAAGCATTTTCAATAAATAAAATGGGTTCATAGTCAGCCTCCGTGGCGCGACGGGAAACCAAAGAAAAGCTGAGTTTTTCAAAATCGGGATCCTGTTTGTTTTCGCGACACAGCTGGTGCAAGTAGTTGGTAAAAAGAATAGGGTCACATTGAATACGCACTCCCGTCACTTCATTAGCACGACGTAAGTGAACCACTTGGCCTTTGCGATGAAGAACAAAGAGCTCTTTGCAGCGAGTGTTGGCGTCAAACATGTTAAGGCTACTTAGACGTATGGCTCCTGATTTTGATGGATCAGAAGCAAAGACAAAGGGTAGGGTCTGCATCAGAGTGAAAATGACCAAAACAATATAAATACTTTTATATTCTTTTCCACTAAAAAATCGAGGCAGACGATCTTCGATTTGGATTTCTCCCTTCCAACTTAGGTACTCATCAATAAGAAAAATGCTTAGCAGGCTGAACATGACCATGGGATAGAAGAAGCCGACGATGTGCCAAGAGAAAATATGAAAGGCAATAAATTGAAAGAGAGTTGACCAGCGCAACCACTTGTTGGAGCAAAGTAAGAAAAAAACCAGAACCAATTCTAGATAAATCACATAGATCAAAGACACCATGAGTAGGTTGCCTCCGATATATGGGGGAGCAATCATCGCCGCAGCACTGAGCCATTCAATATTAATTTTTAAAGCACCAGCAGCGAAATAAAAGCCAACAATGAGGTATTTAATGGTCCACTTTTTGTGGGGGAGAAATAAAAAGGCCAAATAGGAGATGTTGGCCATATAGTGATAATTCCCCATGAAATTGTAATTGGAAAGATAAAATACATTCTTATAGACTACGGCCGCAGCGAAAGCCCAATAGGCTGCTTTGGTAGAGGTCTCTTTCGAGATAAATAAAAAGAAAGCCAGCAGGCCCAGGAAAGCGTAGAAGTATAAAAAAATCGTAAGAATGCTCGGTGAGAAGACACGGGCAAGGTCACAGTCGATGAAAAAAGGAAAACAAAGGGGCTGTGAGTTGCTCGGACTTAGGCTGGAAACGAAATAGTCTTTGCGATTCCAAAGTAAAAAACACCACAAGTGAGTGAGGCTTAAAAAGGCGCCAAACCAGCGCATTCCCGGAGAGGCTTCGATTTCCTGAATTTGCTTTTTGAAGTAAGAAATCATTGGTAAACCATTCCCCTCTTGATGGCTTCCTCTTTGGAAAAGGGCAATCGAGTTTGCGCATTGACCTTAGCTCCATCAAATCGAGTAAAAAGCAAAAAAGTGGATTCTAGATTAGCACCTCTGAGATCGCTGCCGGAGAAATCAGACTGTTGTAGACTGGACCCCCAAAAATTAGCATTTTTTAGGTCACAGTTGATAAATGAGCTTTTGCGCAATCTTGCACCGGTAGCATACCAATGCTGAAGATTGGAGTCCTTCCATTGAGCGCCCTGCATTTTTACCCCTCGTAAATCCATAAAAGGAGCTTGCATATTGATAAATTGGGAATCACGAATTTTACTTTCACGAAGACTGGCATGGTTGAGGCTGACTCCATTAAAAAGTACGCGGTAAAAACTAGAAGAAGTCAGATTGATCCCATTGAGCTTCTTGTCAGAGCCAAAATGATCTTGATTGAACAGGCTGTGGGTCTTCATTCCGCACTCACCCAGCCAATTTGGATTGTATCCAACACGCCCATTTCGCTGGCAAAAGCCATCCTTAAACTCATAACCTAAGTTTTGCCCAGAAGAAGGCCATATCAAAAAAATCAATATTAAGATCAGCACACTTTATTGTGAAGTTGAGAAGGGCCCAATGGCTAGTAACTGCATGTCAAAAAGTTTATTCGGTCGGTGTAATGGCACCCGTCGTGGAGATGTAGATTTGGTAACCATCCACCTCTTGTTTAAGGCCTTCGTAAGGGCTACCCAATTGGGTTGTGACAGAGTAACCAGAGGCGTCTTCCATCACGGCTCCTGCTGAGATGAGCTGGAAAAAGTTTCCGTCTCGCTTTGGAGGATCAAAAAAGATATCGCTACTTAGGCCAATTTCAATGTTGTTAAAAACGATAGTTTTTACCCCTACAATAATAGCCTTAATGGTACATGTGGATAGTCCCAGTTGATCAGAAGGAGTGCAGGAGTAGTAAGTAATTCCTGAAGAGCCAGTGTTGGCAAGGCTCAGGTCAGGAGTATGCCCTGTTACCAAGGAGTCATCAGAGTTTCTAAGTTCGATGACGACAACAGCAGCAGTCACACCATCACCAATACCGCGCGAGTTAGACACCACAGAAGATCGAAGGAAGTCATTCCCTTTTAAGTCTTCTACGGCCACGTCAATCGAACAGTTGGCGAGCAAAACAAGCAGTAGTAGTTTGTATGCAACGTTCAGCACTCTCATACTCAACTTATCGGTAAGCCCCCTAAGAACTTTAGACTTTTGTCGCCAGTCTCAAATCGAGATAGGAAAATATTGCCTATTCTGGACTTCAGGGCATCTCAAACTGATCCGATGAAAGATATGCCAGGAGGGCGTCTCAATGAGTTTCAAGGTAGAGACTATAAAGAAAGGATTATCCATGGATTTGGTAAAAATCTGTCTCATTTTGATGGTAGCTCTCATGCAAATGCCAGCCTGGGCCCTTGGTCCAGAAGCCGTAGTGATTGAAGTGAGAAAAAAGGTCAAATTGCACCCTATGGAGAGAGTCTATGCCGATTACTTCATCCGAGGAGGAAGCACCCTTGGACTGGAGAAGGGAACCATAGTCTCGGTGGTGCGCCGAGTGCCTGTTCACGACCCCTTTGAAAATGCCTCCGTCGGCGATTTTCGCATTAAGGTGGCTGATATTGAAATCATCCAATCCGATGAAAAAAAGAGTGTGGGTCGTCTCATCGAAATCGACCGCAGAGAAGCCCGTCCCATGTTAACCTATGACTCAGTCATGATTGGTGATCGCTTGGATCTAGAGAGTTTGCGTACGAAGACTGCAAATTACGAAGCCCCAGAAAGCGTATTCTCAAAGGCTCGGGTGCCTGCCACAGAAAAGGCAAAACCCGCTCCCCCTGTCGATCAACAACCCCTTTCTATGGAAAATCAACAAATGCAGGAGCCTTTGTTGACAAAGCCCATCCGCTAAACAAAAGATCACCCATCATGGGTGAAAATTTTTGGACCCTCATCCTGGACGGCGTTCAGGATTTTGAGGAAGATCAAATCAGTCTCTTTTTATTTGAAAATGGTGCCTCGGGTGTACAAGAGAATCTTGTTTTTGAACAAAAGGACCGCAAGTACCTGCCACAAGTGGTGGAACAATCGGTGAAGCAATTGATGGCTTATTTTGAACAGCTCCCTGCAGAAGGCTTTATTGAAAACTTGCAAAGCCTCTATCCCAACATCCAAGTGCACTGGCAAGAAAATCCCATCAAAGATTGGCTCAGCGAATGGAAGGCTCAGTGGCAGCCCTTTGCCTTGGTGACGGATTTTTGGGTGGTGCCGGATTGGCATAAAGACAGTTTTGATCTCAAAGAGCGCAAGGCCATCTTTATCGAACCAGGAATGGCTTTTGGCACCGGCACCCACGAAACCACTCAGATTGCCAGTGAACTCATTGTCCAAGCGGTGCAACAGGTTTCCATCCGATCGGCTTTGGATGTGGGAACAGGTTCAGGAATTCTCACTTTATTGATGGGCCTGTTAGGGGTCCAAACTTTGGCTGCTTACGACAACGATGAATTTTCTGAAAATGTGTTCTTTGAAAATTTGCAAAAAAACAATGTGAGCGCCCAGTGGCTCCCTTGTTGGTCAAAAGACTTTGCTGGTAAAACCGATTTGTTAGTCGCCAATATTATCGATGGGGTATTGATTGAATTAAAGCCTGAATTTCAAAAAGTAAGAAGTCCTTATTTAATTTTTACCGGCATTTTACAAGAGCGAGAGGCGGGTTTTTTAGAGGATATGATCACCCATTGGGATTTAAAAATTATCCAACGCTTGCAAAAGGGGGAGTGGGTAGGCTTTTTTATGGAAGACCCAAAACACTCCCAAGGTAAAGATTCATGAGACGCTATTGGTTGCCAGCAGATTCCCTGCAAGGGGACCAAGTGACTATTGATGGGGATGCCTTCCATCACATTTTTGTGGTTTGCCGCCGCCAGCAGGGGCATCACTTTGAAGTTTTGCTTCCCAATGGCCAAGCCCTTTTGGTGGAAGTGGAAGAGCTTACCAAAAAGAAAGCCTTTGCAAAAGTTTTAGAAAAGCGACAAATGCCATACTTAAAAGAGCCCCATATTCATTTGGCGCTATCCCTTCCTAAGTTTTCGACGCTGGAAAAGGTGATTGAAAAATCAGTGGAGTTGGGAGTGCACAGCCTTCACCTCTTTCATTCTGATTACAGTTTTATGAAGGCCAAACCCGAGGATTTAAAAAAGAAGACCTCCCGTTGGCAAAAAATTGTGATTGGGGCCTGTCAGCAGAGTGGACGCGGCCAGGCCATGCAGCTAACCGAGATTCGACCTTTAGGTGTCTTACTAGAGGAGTTTCAGTCTCAGGAAAATGCCCAAGGTCTTCTTGCCTACGAGGGACCCAGCACGCTGGGAGTCCGCCAAGCCTTAGCTAGTGGGCCCAAAGAGAGGGGTTCGGTTTGGCTCTTTGTGGGTGGAGAAGGCGGGTTTTCCGAGGCTGATATAAAATTATTTAGTAATTACGACCTTTTGCCAGTCTCGCTCGGGGACCAGGTTTTACGAGTTGAAACGGCTTGCGTGACTTTGCTTGGCATTTTAAAGTATGAACTGGGTCATTTTGAGGGAGGCTAGTCCATGGATCTGGAAAATTTTGAGTTTCGCCCCATTACTAAGGGCTTAGGTTTTGACAAAACCACCCAAGAACCAAAAAAAGAGACGCGAGCAGCGGCAGCGCCCACGCAGGCGCCCCGACCTCTGACCAGCCCGGCACGCCAGCCTTTGGCGACTCCCAACAATCCGACTCCTGTCAGTCGGTCCCTTAAAAAGATGTTGGATTCTTTGCCGCCTTCTATGGACTTTAAAGAAGATAACCAACGGGAGAAGAGTTTTTCTCCACCCGTGATTCGACCTGTAAAAACGCCTTCTATGCCTCTAGAGCCACAAATGCCAATGGCTAGTGTCACGACGACTGTCGGCCCTGGCTTTGACATCACTTTGGATAACAGTTTGTCGCAAGCTTTTCCAAAGGCTGAACTTGAAAAAAGATTTTTCCACCAAACTGTCACTCCCCAGCCACAATTTAAAGAGGTGAGTGCGAGTTTTGCCTCGGCCATTTTGGATGGGTTGATTATTTTAGGACTATCTTCGCTTTTCGTGGTGGCCTTAGTGGCGATCACGAAAGTGGATCTTATCAGCATGGTTCGCAATCATCATATGGGTGGTAAGGTAGCTATGGAGTTGGGACTTTTGTATTTAGGCACCACGCTTTTATACTTTATGTTGGCAAGAGGTTTGTGGGGATCCACTTTGGGTGACTGGGCTTTTGATGTTCAGTTGGGAACTGAAGAGGAGCGCACTCATATCATGTATCCTTTTCAAGTTTTATTTCGAACCTTTATCATCATTGCCACAGGGATTATTCTTATCCCCCTGGTGTCTTTGGGTTTTGGTAAAGATATGGCCTACAATTTTTCTGGCCTTAGACTTTACTGCCGACAGTATTAATATCCATGCATTGTCAAAGCATCGACCAGCTTCTTAACCAAATCACAAGCATTCGCAAGGGCAAGAGGTTGGTCTTTACCAATGGATGTTTTGATATTTTACATGCCGGTCATGTGCATTATTTGAATGAAGCTAAATCCTGCGGTGACATTTTAGTGGTGGGCATTAACTCAGACCAAAGTGTTTCTAAGCTCAAGGGGCCCGAGCGTCCTTTGCAAAATCAAGACGACCGCAGTTTTATTCTTTCCAACCTAAAAGCCGTGGATTTTACCATTCTCTTTTCTGAAGATACGCCTTTCAATCTCATTAAAGCTATTGAGCCTGATGTTCTTGTTAAAGGTGGGGATTGGGCTATTGATCAAATTGTGGGTTCTGATATTGTACTTGCCATGGGTGGTGAGGTGAAATCACTTCAGTTTGTGGAAGGCCGTTCAACGACAAACCTTGTTGAAAAGATCAAAGCTCTTTAAAAAAGAAATCCAAACTTGAGGTTATAGACTTCGTCCTGATATCGATCGATGGACAGGCCAATAAAAATGGGCTTGATATTGTAAGTGGCACCAAAAACGTAGTGAGCACTCCCCACTTTAGCTCTTTCCTCGCGGCAGGTGTCTGTGACACCTAAACAAGTCGGAGCCGTGGCATCACCACCGGTAAAATCACCGGTTGAAGATACCCAACCGCCACCAAAGTACATGGAAAAATCGCTAAGCATCATACCAATGGTCAGATCAGCGCCCAAGTTTCGGGTGACAATACCGTTGTCGATGTTGGCGCTTCCTGCATGGCCAATCACTGAGAAATTGAGGGGAAAAAACAAAGCCTGATAAAAACTCCAGCGATAGCTTAAGCCATATTTTGAAACCCCGGTGGTTTCATTGAAGGGAATAAAATGAAAGAAAATATCGCTATCATTATAAAGCCCTTTTCCAATGGTAAATTTCGGGTAAAAAACTGTGGATGTGGGCGAGCTTGTGTTACCCAGTTTGGAGATCTCTTCTACGTCAATAGCTTCAATGGAAAGGCTGACTTCCAAGCCGCCATAGCCCCCCAGAGGATAGGCGTTGGACAAAAATTTATTGCTGGTGCCAAGGCCTAAGACTTTGAGGGCTCGCACGCGATCATTGGCGTCCAATCCGCGCGGGATTTGAAAATCGGCTGAGGCCTGAAAAGTGAGAAGGGTCAATAACCAAACCAACATAGAATCCAAGTGTCTCATAGTTTCCAGTGCCGGTCAGCTCTTTTGGGGGCTTGCACAGGAACACAAAGAATTGGAGCAGCCGTTGACCTCTACCCACTTTAAGACTAGGCATGGGGTGAGGTGACTTATGAATGTATTAGTCGTTGGCAAGGGTGGCCGAGAACACGCCATTGTACGTGCCCTAAATATAAGCCCCAGTGTTCAATCCATTCACGCTGTGCCCGGTAACCCCGCTATGGAGAATACCCAGTGTCACGACCTTTCCGTAGCAGACGGCGCTGGCATCGCCAAGCTTGCCAAAGACAACGACTGTCAATTGGTGATTGTTGGACCTGAAGATCCTCTTGCTGCTGGCCTTGCTGATACCCTTCGCGCTGAGGGTTTATTTGTTTTTGGTCCTGATCAGGCTGGGGCCCGTTTGGAAGCGAGCAAAGTGGCGGCTAAGGAATTCATGAAAAAGTACTCGGTGCCCACTTCAAACTATCAAAGGGTGGCGTCGGTGGACGAGGTTGAAAAAGCAATGCCCAACTTCACGCCTCCCTATGTTTTGAAAGCCGATGGCCTTGCTGCTGGTAAGGGAGTGTTCATTTGCCAAAACCAAGAAGAGTTATTACAAGCGGCCCGGGAGCTCTTTGAGCAAAAGACCTTGGGCTCAGCGGGTGATGAGGCCATTCTTGAACAATTCCAACCCGGTTATGAAATCAGTTACTTTGTTCTGACCAATGGTGAAGATTTTTGCTCCCTACCTCTCGCTCAAGATCACAAGCGTTTACGAGACAACGACCAGGGGCCAAATACTGGGGGTATGGGAACGGTCGCTCCAATGCGGATTCCCGCTGTCATGGAAGATCAAATTTTACAAGAAGTCGTCAAGCCCACAGTGCAAGGTCTTAAACGGGAAGGCTTTGTATACCGTGGAGTTGTCTTTATTGGATTAATGATCACCGATCAGGGGCCCAAAGTGATTGAGTACAATATTCGCTTTGGCGATCCAGAAACTCAAGTGCTTTTGCCGTTGATGAGCGGCGACTGGGGTGAGGCTTTTTTAAAAATTGCCAAAGGTGCGATCCCAAAACTCACTTGGAGTTCAGAAGCTGCCGCTTGCGTGGTGATTGCTGCTGAAAACTATCCAGGATCCCCTGTGAAGGGTGTAGCTATTCAAGGTGAGCCCTTGGCTAGCGGTGACAATCAATACTTCCTTCACGCTGGGACAGCTCTGAGTCATGATACTTGGGTTACAGCCGGTGGGCGGGTGCTCAACGCCATTGGTCGGGGTTCCCATTTAAAAGAAGCCATTGAGCGTGCCTACGATCAAGCCAAAAAAGTGAGCTGGCCTGGCATGCAACTGAGATCTGATATTGGAAAAAAAGCTCTTAAGATTACCAGTTAACTTGGAAGTTAACCATTTGTTGAGTGCCTTGAGACTGGCTCTTGTGAGAAAGAGCAATCTTAGAATTTTCAGAAAGCTTTTCTTCGATGACAACATTGAGAGCGCCTTCGTTGCCAAGATACTCAACTCGTGAGTCCACTAAACCTTTGTAGCTAAGCTTAGCTCGACCTTGGAGAGCTTGAACTTGGAAATCGATTTTGTGTTCAATGGCTTTATTTTGGCCCGGTTTTTTTTCACCTTTAATAGCCATTCCCATTTTAGTGTTTTGTTGAACAGAAGAAACTGTTTTTCCAAAAACACTTTTTTGCATGAAATGTGACTTCATTAATGAGGAAGCTGTCTTGCTAAAAATCTTTTGTTTCATCAAATCAGCATTACCGTCGGCGCTTTTATCCAGAGGAATCACTTTCTTAAGATCGTCAGAAGAAATGATTTGTCGACCTTGTACAGAGTGGTGTGCGCTCAAATCAAGCTCATGAGTCGATTGAGCCTTTTCTGCTTGGGGAGCGAAATTCTTGCTGCGAAAAGCAATACTAGCCTGGGCCTGGAAGGCTCCTAGGAAAATCACTAAAATGGCTAGTTTGGCTAAGATTTTCATCATTTCTCCCTTTATGCCTTTATACTGAGCAAGAAGTGGGCCAGGAAGGCTCCATTTCTTTGCATTTGGTCGTATCAAGGTGGGTAAGAATTCCTACAAAATTGACAGCTGTCGGGATGCTAGCAAAGTTTTCCCATAAACGTTTCATATTGAGACAGGATCATCTCAAATGTACTTTAGAAGGGGCTTTGCTGGCTTGACTTTTGATTCATCCACGGGAAATTTAGGGCTATGAAGTACTGGATTTTTGATTTCGATGGAACTTTAGTCAACACGGAGGGCTTTTTTGACCAATGCTTTGGCTATGCCCTTGAACCCTTTGGCCATAAAATTGATTCATCTTACATTGAGACGATTCGGCACGTTCATCCCTTAAATATCTTTGACGGTCTTCTTGGTAAAAATGATGCCCAAATTGCCCTCAAGCGCTTAGCAGAGAAAGGTGAAGAAGTGGCTGATCATATGAAACCCTTTGCTGGTATTGAGGAGGTTTTAAAAACACTCAGTTCTGAAAATGTGGGTTTAGCTATTTGGACAGGCCGAGACGCCGCTTCTGCACGAAAAATTTTACAAAAGACCAACTTAGATAATTACTTTGAAATGTTGATCAGCGGAACTTGCGTAGAGAATAACAAACCCAATCAAGAAGGACTTTTGCGAATTGTCCGATCTTTTGGTGGCCCGCAGGATCACCATGTTATGGTTGGAGACCATCACCATGACGTCGAGCCGGCTAAAGAGATGGGATGTGTCAGTGTCCACGCACGCTGGAAGGACAACCCTCATGAGCTGCCAGAGCACATAAAAGCAGACCACCAATTTGATTCGGTGGCCGCTTTCCATGAATGGATTTTGAAACAGTTAAAAGACGACTAAATAGAAACTTCGTCTTGGCGAAGTCCCTTTTTCTTTATTTTTTCCACAAGCGTGGTTCGATTGAGACGAAGGAGGATAGCCGCTTGGTTGCGATTCCATCCAGTTTTATTGAGAGCATTAAGAATCAACTGGTTTTCATAAGCGGAAACCGCTGAGTTGAAATCGATGCCATCATCGGGAATATCTTCCGGGAGATGATTGAAATATTGCGAAGTTTGATTTTCATCAAAATGAGAAGGGATATCAGACAGTTCAATCATGCCCTCTTTTTTAAGAATACTGACCCTTTCTACAAAGTTTTCTAGCTCACGGATGTTGCCGGGCCAACTGTAATTGGAGAGGCGATCCAAGGCGAGAGGATGAATGCCAGTGATATGGTTTCCTTTGGTACTATTAAACTTGTGAATGAAATGTTGAAAGAGCAAAGGAATGTCGCTCTTGCGTTCGCGCAGAGCAGGAATCTTAATAGGGATGACATTCAGTCTGTAAAAAAGATCTTCGCGAAAACGTCCCTCTTTCACGGCCTTGGTGAGATCAATATTGGTGGCAGCTATGATTCTGACATCCGATTCGATAGTTTTAGCACTGCCAACGGGTTCAAAACGCTTTTCTTGTAAAACCCTCAAAAGTTTGACTTGCAGATTCGGACTCAAGTCTCCAATTTCATCAAGGAAAAGGGTTCCTTGGTTAGCCAGTTCAAAACGCCCCTGACGGTTACTGATGGCACCAGTAAAAGCACCTTTAACATGGCCAAATAGTTCGCTTTCAAGAAGTTCACTAGGGATGGCACCACAGTTGATGGGAATGAAGGGCTTATTATTGCGACCAGAATTATAGTGAATCGCTTTAGCAATAAGTTCTTTACCAGTTCCACTTTCCCCGGTGACCAAAATTGTGGAGTCCGTGTCGGCCACTTTCTCAATCATGGAGAGAACCTTTTGAATGGCTTCCGAGTTTCCAATAATATTGTCAAATTGATAGCGGTTTTGTAGTTGATTCTTAAGTTCATGGTTTTCAAAAACAAGTTTTTTGTGAGATAGGGCCTTCTCAGCTAGAGAAACAAGTTCCTCAATATTAAAAGGTTTTGTCATGAAATGATAGGCGCCCATCTTGGTAGCCTTGACGGCAACATCGATGCTGGCAAAACCTGTAAGTACGATCACGGGAATATCGTTGTACTTTTGTTTGAGAGTGCTTAATAGTTCTATTCCATCGCCGTCAGGAAGCTTAACATCAACAATAGCCAATTCCATTTCGGAATTGGAGGTGATCACGGATTCGGCCTCTTTAATATTGGCCGTTGTAATCACTTTATAATTGCGGCGAGAAAAGATTCTGAAAAGGGCGGCTCTTAATGTGGGCTCATCATCGACAACTAGAATCTTTGGGCTGATCATGGACTTCCTTCCGTGGATGGTTCTGTTCAATCGTTGAACAGTTGCGCGTTCTGCTTAATTTCAGACTAGGTGAACATTTTGACAGTGTCAATTTTTTGAGGTCAGTGAGTCACTTCTTTGGACTGCACTTCTGGCCTGGGAAAGCGGACCTTGAAGCTTAAAAATCCCTCATTATCCGTACTTACCTCAATTCGCCCTTTGTGCTCCTTGACTATTTGTAAGGCTAGCGTGAGTCCTAAGCCGGGGTTGGTCTCGGGGTCTTTGGTCGTAAAGAGGGGGTCAAAAATTTTGTGTTTTATTGTTTCGTCAACACCAAGACCGTTGTCACGAATTTCAATTTCGACGGCCTCGCTAGACTCCCGTAGAGTGAGGAAGATTAACCCCTGAAAGCCTTTACGATCCCGTCTCTTCTCCAGCAATGATTCTTGGGCGTTTTGCAAGATATTTCGAATGGCATGAGCAAGCAGATTAAAGCGTCCCAAGTAAGGAACTTCTTTTTGTTGATGATCAAATTGAATTTGAATTCCAATGGCTCTTGTTTTGAGTTCAGTAATCTTAATGGCTTGTTCAACGACCTCAACAAGGTTAATAATTTCAGGATCTTTTTGATAAGCTTTCCGTGAGAAGCCTAAAAGGTTCTGCACAATCGTCTTACACTTTTGCACGCCTTTTTCAATTTCCAAAATATCTTTAAAATAGTCTTCATTGCCAGTCAGATCCATTTGCATAAGCTGAATAAAATTTAACATGCCACCAATAGGATTGTTAAGTTCGTGAGCGATGCTGCTGCTAATGGTCCCTAGTTCTGCCATTTTAGCAGTTTCTATAACCTGTCTTTGCAAATTGAGATCTTGAGTGATGTCTCGATACATTTGAAAGTAAAGATCCTGACTGCCATCGCCGAGATTGTTGCTATAGACATCAAAGACTTCAGAGTTTGCGCCGGGAGATGGGTTGCGAAGTTGAAACAGCTGTCCTCGTTGGCACCCCTCACAAGGTTTGTCTCGCCGAAAAAGAACTCCATAACACTTTTGTCCAAGATGACTCGATTCACTTTCCCCAATTTTATTAATAAAGCTCGAGTTGACTCGAAGAATATTATAGTCCTTGTCAGTCAGGCAAATGGGGTCAGAGATGGCGTCAAATGTAGCTTCCCACTGGCGCTTGAGTTCTTGGCTATGTTGATACTCAAAGGTTCTCTTGATCGACAATGAAACAGCTTCAGCCACTTGCCCTAAGAATTTTTTTGTGGATGGTGAAAAAGACTTTTCTGAGGCAGAGAAAAAATAAAGATGACCAAAATCTTCTTTGCCAGATTTCAAGGTTACTTTGTAATGATTGACGGCGTCGGTGCGCTCGTGAACATTGCTTTGCGAAGGGCGACGAATATTCACCCAAGCAATGGAGAATTCATCTTTAAGGGCGCTGGTGAGTCCCATTTCAATTTCACTAATGGAGTGCGCACGGTAAATTTGTACCAGAGTTTTTTTCAAAATATTTAATCTCTTTTCGGCGGAAGCATTTTTTTTGCGTGACTGTTCAAGCTGTTGCTGTCGTTCCTCCACGGACCTCTCCAGCTGAATGGTTAAACGCTTAAGCTCCTCGTTTTTTTCATTGACGAGTTCGGCTAATTTTTCAGACTGCTCTAACTCGTAGTAGTGGCTAAAACCTTCTTGAAAGCAGTCTTGTAATTCGTCCTTGTCAGCAAAGGATCGAATGCGGAAGGGGTGCAGCAGATTATGGATTTCTGCTAATTGCAGAGCGTCCAGGTCATGGTGGAGAATGATAATTTGTTTCCTTGGATTTTTTCGTTTTTCCTTAAGTAAAAGAGTGATCAGCTCTTTGTAGTTGCCGGGGCGGCAGTGCACGCCTAGCACGGACGGGTTTGAGGATTCCAGGTACTGGGCTGCTGAGCTAAAATCCACTGTGTCGATACCGGCTTCTGCTAGGCCAATATCGGCGTTGGTGATCATGACCGCATTGGAAATTAGCATGTTTGGCCCGCCCGGGTCTGCAGGGAGGGGTGTCTCTGGCGCCAATAAGAAAAACCCATGCTTTTATGCTGACATAGAGGATGTGTATTTTCAACAACACAACCCCCCTTGGGCGGGGCACAGGTTGCTTTTTCCCCTCCTAGACATTAAAACCTGGCCTTTGCCCAAGGAGTGAAAATGGCTGAGCTTTCCGCAATCGTCCTCGCCGCAGGAAAAGGCACTCGCATGAAGAGCCCATTACCCAAAGTTTTACATCCGGTGGCTGGTGTGCCCATGATTCAGCGGGTCCTCCGTGCTGCCAAAAATTGTGATGTGCAAGAGTTGAGAGTGGTGGTGGGTTATGGTGAAGCCCTTATCCGCCAGCTGCTGGAACCTCAAGGTGTGATTTGCTGCAAACAGCAAGAGCAAAAGGGAACTGCCGATGCTGTAGCTGCTGCGGACCCAGCTTCCATGAGTGAACACATTTTGATTGTGAATGGTGACCACCCCTTATTGACCGGGCGTCAACTCAAGAAATGTTATGAGCAATTTGTTGCTAACAACTGTGCCTTGGCGGTGGTGACAGCGTGTTTGGAAAAGCCAGCCTCATTGGGTCGAATTGTTCGGCACCAAGGAGAGATTAAAGCCATTGTCGAGGTTAAAGACGCTTCTGCGGCCACTCTCGAGATCAACGAAGTGAACACGGGCATCTATTTTGCCAAACGAGAAACTATCGAAGCCTATTTGCCACAAATCAAGCCCCATAACCAACAGAAAGAATATTACTTCACGGATATGGTTTCCCTTTGTTTAGAGAGCGGCGAAAAGGTTATGGCCATTGAAGGAGAGCCAGCGATGGCTTTTGGGGTCAACAGCCAAAGAGAGCTGGCCCTTGCTGGCAAGGCTCTTTTTCGCGAAAAGGCCTTTCAGCTGATGGATGATGGTGTAGTGATCATTGATCCAGAAAACACCTACATTGAGGAGACTGTACAAGTGGGTGAGGGCAGCGTGATTTATCCTGGTACTTATCTAAAAGGAAGCACGCGTTTAGATTCGTTCTGTGTGGTCGAACCGAACTGTTTTATTCAAGACAGTGTTGTTGGTCAAAGTGTCCAAGTGCGCATGGGTTCCCACCTGGAAAAAGCCAAGGTTGATAAAAATGTTGTCCTTGGTCCCTATGCACGGCTGCGGCCCGATACCGAAATTGGTGAGGGAGCTCGTATAGGTAACTTTGTCGAAATGAAAAAAGTGAAGTTTGGCGCAGGATCAAAGGCGAACCATTTGGCCTACCTTGGAGATGCTGAAGTGGGGACGAACACCAATATTGGCTGTGGTGTCATCACATGTAACTATGCTGCGGACAAAAAGAAATACAAAACCAAAATTGGCAATGATGTTTTTGTCGGAAGTGATAGTCAGTTGGTGGCTCCTGTTGAAGTGGGCGACTCTTCTATCGTAGCCTCGGGATCGACCCTTACTAAAAATGTTCCTGAGGGTGCGTTGGCGATTGCTCGATCTCGTCAAGAAAACAAAGAAGGCTATGCCGAAAAATTTAGAGGAAAAGATTAATGTGCGGAATCGTTGGTTACGTTGGCAATAAGTCTCCCAAAGATGTTTTGCTCGAAGGCTTAAAAAAGTTGGAATATCGTGGTTATGATAGTGCGGGTGTTGCTATTCTCAACGGTGATCGCTTTGATGTTTACCGAGCCGAGGGTAAGCTTTCTGCCCTGAGTGAGAAACTGGCTCCGGTCCGATTTAGTGGCCGCATTGGTATTGGTCACACGCGTTGGGCCACCCATGGTATGCCCACCGAGTTCAATGCGCATCCCCATAAAGTGAAGGGCATTAGCCTGGTACAAAATGGAATTATTGAAAACTATGCAGAACTTAAAGAAGAGCTCCTTGAAAAAGGGGTGAAGTTTTCCTCGGAAACTGACACGGAAGTGGTGGCCCACCTCATTGCTTTGCAAATGGATGACAGTCATGATTTGGTGGCAGCCATTCAAAGTGTTATTCCAAAGCTGCGTGGGGCCTACGCTATGCTTGTGGTCAGCGAGAGCGAGCCAGAGACGATTGTTGCTTTCAAGGCCGGCCCGCCCTTAATTTTAGGTGTAGGCGAAGGTGAAATCCTTTTGGCGAGTGACGTTCAGGCTTTTATTGATCACACCAACAAAGCTGTTTATTTAGATGATTTTGAAATCGTCAAAGTGAAAGGTGCCCATTATGAGGTTTTTTCTCTCGATGGCATAACTCTTAAAAAACCGGTGGTGGCACTCGACCTTGCCTCTGAAAAATCAGACAAAAAGGGATTTAAGCACTATATGCTCAAGGAAATCTATGAGCAACCGCGAGCGGTCGCTAATGCTCTCACTCCGTATGTAGATATTGAAAATAAAAGACTCTCTTTTGATTCTTTAGGCATGCAGGGAGCACCCACTCCCAAAGAGCACTTGCAGGCTCTTGCCAACTGCAAACGCATCTATATTGTAGCCTGTGGGACCAGTTTCTATGCTGGGCTCTACGGCAAATATTTAATTGAACCTATTGCAGGTGTGGCCGTCGATGTGGATATTGCTAGTGAGTTCCGTTATAGAGATCCAGTTCTTGAAAAAAATGCTGTCGCTATTTTTGTTTCACAAAGCGGGGAGACCGCCGACACCTTGGCCGCTCTCCGCTTAGCGAAAGAAAAGGGGCTGACTTGTCTGAGCATTTGCAATACGAAAGCCTCCACCATCGATCGTGAAGCGGACCTGCATCTATACATGAACTCGGGTCTTGAAGTGGGTGTTGCCAGTACAAAAGCGTTTATAAGCACTCTTTCCTTATTTAATCTTCTCGCCTTGTACTTAGCACAGAGCAAAGATTTGTTAACGGAGGAAGAGGAAACTCGTTTGGTCGATGGTCTGCTGGCTTTGCCAAGCCTCATGGAAGCCTGCCTGGCTTACGACACATACTTCAAAGAAGCCGCTCAAGAATTAACAAATTATAAGGGCTTTCTCTACCTCGGCCGTGGCCATAGTTACCCCATTGCGCTCGAAGGGGCTCTTAAACTCAAAGAACTCGCCTACCGGCATGCTGAAGGCTATGCAGCTGGAGAGATGAAACATGGTCCTCTTGCCTTGATTGATCAAGGCATGCTCATTATTGTGATTTGTCCTCGCGATAAGTTTTATGAAAAAACAGTGAGCAACCTTGAAGAAGCCAAAGCCCGTGGTGGGGTGGTTTTTTCCATAGGCTCAGGCGATGATAAACAGCTCAAGTCCATTAGTAAGCACTACTTGGGCATTCCGGAAGCACCTTGGATGACCAGTGGTATTTTATCTGTGATTCCAGTGCAGCTCCTAGCCTATCATCTAGCCGATGCGCTTGGGCATGATGTGGATCAACCACGAAATCTCGCCAAGTCGGTAACTGTTGAATAATTCAACTCTTTAGTCAAACTTTCCGATAAGCCACTGTGAAGAACTTAGCTGTGGTTTTTGCTCTTTTTTTTATGTTTGCTTTTCCTCCTGTGGCCGAGGCTGGAATTTTTCCTTTTTTAAAGTGTACAGAAGGAAGTAAAGAAAAGCCTGGAACTTGTAAGCTATGTTTGGCGTCGTCAACATCGGGGGCAAATCCTATTTGTTCCCAGCAATATCAATATGAAAATAAAAATGGCGGGCGCAGTCCTGAAATCGCGAATATTGCTAAAGAGTTAACCGATGACTTTTCAAACAAGCTTGTTGAAATTAAGGAGCTTCCAAAACCCGGTTTCAAAGTGGAAGAGTTCTATAAGCAGTACACCAAGTACGATTGTGATCAAGGAAACTCTCAGCTGGACTTTATTGATAAGCAAATCGAATTCTTAACTTGGAAACGCAAGCAGATTGCCGCTTCCCTGGGGCAAAAAAGTTGTCGACTGCCAGCCTCTAAATAGATTTTAAATCTTCAGCCATTTTTTCGATAAATTTCTTTGATTCCAAATGCGCTGGGTTTTCCAGAATCCAAGACTGAAAAGATTGCCTCGCTCTCTCCACCACAAGATCTCGTTTTTGTCGCTTACCCACTTTTTTGGGTAAGTCTAATGGTGGGAAAAGTCCGAAATTAATATTGGTGGGTTGAAAGTCATCTTTGATTTCACCGGTAAGAGCGTAAAGTAAGGAACCAAGGGCCGTTTCCCTTGGCGGTGGTAGCTTGGTGTTGTGATTAACAAAATCATCCACAAATCGAGCCACCATCATTCCTATGCATGTACTTTCAAAATAACCTTCGACACCTGTGATTTGCCCAGCAAAAAACAAGGACGGGTCGTTTTGGCTCGATAAATTCGAGTTCAACTTTTTAGTGGAGTTAATAAACATATTGCGGTGGATACTACCCAGTTTTAAAAAATGAGCTTCTTCTAGACCCGGAATCATTGAAAAAATTCGCTTTTGTTCGGGGTATTTCATTTTCGTTTGAAAACCAACCATATTGTAAGAGGTGCCGGCACGATTTTCTTTGCGCAATTGAACAATAGCATAAAATTTTTCACCAGAAACGGGGTGGGTCAGTCCTTTGGGTGAAAGAGGACCAAAGCGAGGGGTTTGATCTCCTCGGCACACCATCTCCTCGATGGGCATGCAGCCCTCAAAGAAAGGGGTGTCTTTTTCGAAATCTTTCGCTTCAACTGTGTCAGCATTTTTAATTTCCTCAATTAGATTTTCGTATTGTTCTTTATTGAGGGGACAATTGATGTAGTCTCCAGTGCCTTTGCCATAGCGGTCACCAATCCAAGCCACGTCCATGTTGATGCTATCGGCTTCAATGATTGGAGCAATCGCATCAAAAAAATATAGAAAGCGATCGCCAAAATGCTCAAGTAGAGACTGAGCCAAAGGTTCCGAGGTGAGGGGGCCTGTGGCAATAATCGCAGGCCTTGGTAAATCATCAAGGTTGGTGATTTCCTCTTCTTGAATTTCGATATTTGGATTTTGTTTGAGCTGTTGAGTGAGGTGCTCAGAAAACTTTTCTCGATCGATACCGAGGGCCTGACCAGCAGGGACTCTGTGAATTCCAGCGGCCTGTAAGACCTGCGATCCTAGCTTTTCAGCCTCCCACTTGAGCTGCCCAGGGGCGGCATGATGGGCCACACTCCCAAAGGAGTTTGAGCAAACGAGTTCGGCATAGCTTCCGGTTTTATGGGCAGGAGTCATTTTTTTTGGCCTCATCTCGAAGAGTTGGACTCTATGTCCCATTTCAGCAAGCTGTAAGGCCGCCTCAGAGCCAGCAAGCCCTGCTCCCACAATGGAAATTGTCTGTTGAGGCTCTAGCATGCTATATAACTCCCATGTCTGACCG